>JAZNUB010000001.1:0-37532 GCA_045592105.1 Eubacteriales bacterium
CCAAGGATAAATGCAAGGGTAAATATAATTATAATAATCTTTTTCATGATTAATAATTATCTCCTTTTACAGTACGTTTAATTTACGCCAAAACTTAACTTTAAATAGTTAATGTTGCGCTTTTGCATATTATAACGCTAATATTTCCAAAAGTCAAGTTTTATCGTATATTTACTTGCCCTTTAGCTTTAAAAGCCGCGCTTTTTTATATCGCACGGCTTAAAACTAATTTACATTTTTTTACAGTTATATAAAATCAATATAAACACATAATACTCACGAGGCAAAAAAGCCTTTAACAAACACGATTTATTTGATTTTAAGGAGAATAACAATGAAGAAGACTTTAGTTCCTGAAGCTCGTGAAGCTATGGATAAGTTTAAGATGGAAGCCGCAAGCGAAGTTGGCGTTAACCTTAAGCAAGGTTACAACGGCGACCTTACCGCAAAGCAGGCAGGCAGCGTAGGCGGTCAGATGGTTAAGAAGATGATCCAAAACGCTGAGAACTCCATGAAATAAGTAGGCTCGGTTAAGAATAAGCTTAACAGCCTTGTGCACAGAATTGCTTGTGCCTTAAATTATGAGCCCTTATACGAAGGACTTAAGCATTTATGGTGGAAAGCAAAGCACAGCTTTGAAAAGACAAACGAGGGGCCACCCGGTCCCTCGTTACTTTGTTATTTAAGCCACTTTTTATAAACTGCAAAGCCTATTGAAGCAAGCGTTGACAAAAGGCCTATTGCAAGCACTATATAAAACCCAATGGGGTTGCCCTCAAACGGTACGGGGGTATTTATACCCCATAGCGAGAAAATAAGCTGTGGCACAGTTAAAATAACCGTTAATGATGCCAAAAGCTTCATTACCATATTAAGGTTGTTTGATATTATGCTCGAATACGCGTTCATTGTACCAGAAAGGATATCGCGGTATATATGGCACATCTCTATTGCCTGACGGTTTTCTACTATAACGTCCTCAAGCAGCTCTGAATCCTCGGGGTAGGCGTTGATAAAGTGCATACGCAAAAGCTTTTCAAGCACAGCCTCGTCACCCTTTAAGCCCGTTGAAAAATATACAAGGCTTTTTTCAAGGCTTAAAAGCCTTATAAGCTCTTTGTTCTTCATAGTGCGGCGCAGTTCCTTTTCTGCGCGTATAACGTCCTTATCGGTGCGGCGCAGATAATATAGAAACAGTGTTGCGTTTTGGAACAAAAGCTGTAACACAAAGCGCCTTATTTTTTTAGTGCTAACGCCTTTTACCGTACCATCGGTTATCTGCCTGGGTAGTGCAGTTTCTTTTGCGCACACGGTCAAAACAGCGTTCTCCGTTACTATTATACCGAACGGGATGGTTGAATAATAAAAATCGTTATTATCCTGCTCTGCCGTTGGGGTGTCCACAACTATAAGTAAAGTTCCTTCCTCTTCATCGATACGGCTTCGTTCCTCTTCGTCCAATGCGGCACGCACAAAGCTTTCCGGCACGGAAAGCTGCTTGCACACGCTTTTAATCTCGCCGTTATCGGGCGCGAAAAGATGCACCCAGCAACCGTTTGATAGCTCATCTTGTTCTAATATTCGGCCGCTTACGTTTTTGTAAATTCTAAGCATAAAAATACCTCCGTTTTAGAATGCACGAAAGCACCCCCACGGAGGATTAAAACAAAAAGCCCCTTACCTTACCGCGGCGGAATACAATGTGCGTATAAAATCAAAACATAATCGCCCGTGACTACTATCCATTTATACTCCACCGTCCTTTTGTAAAAGTTTTATATTATTTATAGTTTACTACATAACTGTTATAAATGTCAAGCAAAAAAAGCAATAAGCACTAATAAAAAGCCGCATCCTTGCGGAGGCGCTTCGTAAATAAGCTTCTCCTATTTTTCTTTTTATATCAATAACTGAGGCACACTTCATTACGGAGTGTGCCTCTTGCGGTTGCGAATTTTTATCAAGTGATTTTTAATACATTCCACCCATGCCTGCACCGGTAGCAGCCATAGCGGCGTTAGCAGCAGCCGCATCTTCCTTCTTGTCGGTTACAAGAGTTTCCGTGGTGAGGATCATACTTGCAACGGAAGCGGCGTTTTGAAGTGCAGAACGGGTTACCTTTGTGGGGTCTACTATACCGTTTTCTATCATATCAACGTAGGTTTCGTTATAAGCGTCAAAGCCGTAGCCGTTCTTGCCGGAAGACTTAATACGCTCGATAACAACGCTGCCCTCAAAGCCTGCGTTTTCTGCTATCTGTCTAACAGGCTCTTCAAGTGCGCGGATAACTATCTTAACACCTGTAAGGGTATCACCCTCAACCTTATCAAGAAGCTTTTCAACGGAAGGAATAGCGTTTACGATAGCAACGCCGCCGCCGGGAACGATACCCTCTTCAACAGCAGCCTTGGTTGCGTTAAGCGCATCCTCTATACGAAGCTTCTTTTCCTTCATTTCTATTTCGGTAGCCGCGCCAACCTTGATAACGGCAACACCGCCTGCAAGCTTTGCAAGGCGCTCCTGAAGCTTTTCTCTGTCAAAATCAGAGGTGGTGGTTTCGATAGCCGCGCGAATCTGTGCAACGCGAGCCTTGATAGCCGCAGTATCACCGCTGCCGCCAACTATAATGGTGTTCTCCTTGTCAACCTTAATCTGCCTTGCACTACCAAGCTGATAAAGGTCTGCATCCTTAAGCTCAAGACCAAGCTCGGAGGAGATAACCTCGCCACCTGTGAGGATAGCGATGTCCTTAAGCATATCCTTGCGCCTGTCACCAAAGCCGGGAGCTTTTACAGCAACGCAGGTGAAGGTACCTCTAAGGCGGTTTACTATGATGGTGGAAAGTGCTTCTGCCTCAACATCCTCTGCGATTATAAGAAGCTTTTTGCCTGCCTGAACTATCTTCTCAAGCAAGGGAAGTATCTCTTGTATATTGGAAATCTTCTTGTCGGTTATAAGCACAAGCGCATCGTCAAGAACAGCTTCCATCTTATCGGTATCGGTTACCATATAAGGAGAGATATAGCCGCGGTCAAACTGCATACCCTCAACAACCTCACAGCCTGTTTCAGAGGATTTGCTTTCCTCAACCGTGATAACGCCATCAGAGGTAACGCGCTCCATAGCATCGGCTATAAGCTTACCGATAATCTCGTCGCCCGAAGAAACGGTACCAACGCGAGCTATATCCTGGCTGCCGTTTACCTTCTGTGCAGAGGATACAAGATACTTAACAGCTTCTTCAACTGCCATATCTATACCCTTCTTGATAATCATGGGGTTAGCGCCTGCGGCAACGTTTTTCATACCCTCTCTTACAAATGCCTGTGCAAGAAGAGTTGCGGTAGTAGTACCGTCACCTGCGGCATCGTTAGTTTTGGTTGCTACCTCTTTTACAAGCTGTGCGCCCATGTTTTCAAAGGGATCGTCCAGCTCTATTTCCTTAGCTATGGTAACACCGTCGTTTGTTATAAGGGGTGCGCCGTACTTTTTGTCAAGCACAACGTTTCTGCCCTTAGGGCCCATAGTTATTTTAACTGCGTTAGCAAGCGTATCAACGCCCTTTACAAGCGCCTCTCTTGCCTCAACACCTGTTTTAAGTATCTTTGCCATAATAAGTGTTCCCCTTTCAGATTATTCAACAACGGCAAGAATATCGCCTTGTTTTACAACGATATACTCAACACCGTCACACTTAACCTCTGTGCCTGCGTATTTAGAGGTAAGCACCTTATCGCCAACCTTAACGCACATTACAACCTCTTTACCGTCTACAAGACCGCCGGGGCCTACTGCTATAACTTCGGCAACCTGAGGCTTTTCTTTTGCGTTGCCCGTAAGGATTATACCGCTTTTTGTTGTTTCTTCTGCTTCGACCATTTTAATTACAACACGGTCTGCTAAAGGTCTGATAGTCATAAAAACATTCCTCCTATATGAATAAACTAATCGTTTGTATTTTAGCGGATTTTACCAAATTAGTCAAGGGCTTTTTATGAAAAAAAGCCATATCTTTTGTCGATTTACACCTGCTTTAATGCGTTTTTTTAAAATACTGATAAAAGGTACAGGGTATCATTCCGTTATACAGCTTGCGCGCTTTATCGGCACGTCTGCCAAAACAGCGCGGGAACGCCTCGTTACTGTTAAGCACGTATATTTGCCAGCTTGGCACCTCCGCCGCAAAGGCTTTGCCCATTTCTGCGTACAGCTTTTCCACCTCTCCCTTGTCACCCATCCGCTCTCCGTACGGCGGGTTGGTTACTATGGTGCCTCTCGCACCCTCCACGGGGGACTTGAAACGCCTTACGTCGCCAACGGCAAACTTAACGATTTTATCCACGCCTGCACGTTTGGCGTTCTGGCGGCTTATCTCAACACATTCGGGGTCTACATCAAAGCCGTATATCTCACCATTCCACGGCTTAACCGCCGATAGCGCCTCTTCCCTTGCCGCCGTCCACAGCTTGCCGTCTATAAACGGAAGCTTCTCGCCCGCAAAGCTTCTGTTTATCCCCGGCGCTGTGTTTGTGCAAAGCAAGGCGGCTTCTATCGGTATAGTGCCGCTTCCGCACATAGGGTCCACAGTTAAAACGCCTTCTCTTGGCCGCGATAAGCTAACCATTGCCGCCGCAAGCGTTTCCCTAAGCGGTGCGGCGTTGGCAACGGGGCGATAGCCGCGCTTATGCAAGCCCGTTCCCGTTGTGTCTATCATAACCGAAGCTTTGTCCTTTAATATAAAAAACTCTATCTGCACGGTAGCACCCGTTTCCGCAAAATAGCTTTCGTTATATGCGCTTTTAAGGCTTTCAACCACCGCTTTTTTTACTATACGCTGGCAATCGGGTATCGAAAACAGCTTGGATTTTATTGCGTGCCCTTTTACGGGAAACGCATCCGTTTTGCCAATATAGTTTGCCCAGGGGATTGCCTTTACCCCCTCAAACAAATCATCAAAGGTATAAGCATCAAACTCCGCAAGCTTTATAAAAAGCCTTTCCGCGTACCTAAAAAACACGTTGCAACGCGCAACCGCATCCATAGGTGCTTCAAAGCTTACGCGCCCATCTATGGTTTCAAGGCGTTTGTAGCCTAACGCGTCTATATCCTCTGCAACGAACCGTTCCATACCAAAGAGGCAGCTGGCAACAAAAACCATTATTGTACCCTCCAATTAAATAAAGCTTAAATCTACTCAATTCGTTAGAAGACTTTTAGCATCACACCAAAAAGCCGCGGGCGCATTTTTGCACCCGCGGCTGATTATATTACAAAACGCTTAATAAGTCAAGCCAAAAGCCCTTTTCTTATTCAGAAGGCTCTATAACACCGTAAGCGTTGCCCTTGCGTTTATATACAAGGTTTATAAGCCCCGTTTCGGAATTGCGGAACATATAAAACTCGTGCGAAAGAAGATTCATCTGCAAAATTGCCTCCTCAACAGTCATAGGCAATATCTCAAACCTTTTAACCTTGGATATAACAAGCTCTTCCTCTGCTTCCTCAGCACCAAGGTCTGCAAACGTTTCTTTGGTGAAATGCATCTTCTTTTCAAGCCTTGTGCGATTCTTCCTAATCTGCCTTTCAAGCACCTCCTGAACACGGTCTATGGCGTTGTACACTTCCTTATCGGTTTCCTCTGCGCGGAATATCGCACCGCCCTGCCAGATAGTAACCTCAACGCGTACCTTGCCGCCTTCCTCTTTGAGTGCAACCTTAGCCTCCGTTTCTACAGGGAAGAACTTATCAAGCTTAGAAAGCTTCTTTTGAATACGTTCCTTAATATCGTCAGTTGCCTCGAACTTACGGGTGATGATAACAGTTTTCATAACCGTTGTCGTACTGCTTGCGGGGGTTGTACCGCTAACAGCACACTCCCTTCTCAAAGAATATCAAAAAGCTTTTGCTTCTTGCATCTATATATTAGCACATTAGGTCAAAATTGTCAACAGGTTTTCGAGGTGTTTATAACATTTTATGCATTTTTTACAAAACAGTACTTGCGTGCCGCGTTGCGTGGCAGGAGATGTTTACCGCAACGGGAAGCCCTGCAATATGCGTGGGCGCAGATTCAACCGCCACCCAAAGGCAGCTGGTTTTTCCGCCAAAGCCCTGCGCGCCAACGCCGCTTGCGTTTATTTCGGAAAGCAGCTCCTTCTCAAGCTGTGCGTGCTGTTTGTTGTATTTACCCACCTTGCGGCATAGTGCTTTTTTGGATAAAAACGCGCTGTAATCAAAACTGCCGCCTATGCCCACGCCAACTATCGTTGGCGGGCAGGGGTTGGCGCCTGCGGCATTTACCGTTTCCACTACAAACGCCTTTATCTCGTCGATAGTGGCGGTGGGGTTAAACATTTTTATCCTGCTCATATTCTCGCTTCCAAAGCCTTTAGGCATAGCGGTTAGCTTTATCTTGTCACCTTTTACAAGCCTTGTGTATATTATCGCGGGTGTGTTTGTGCCTGTGTTTTCACGCGTTAGCGGGTCTGCGGCAGAAAGGCGCAGCTTGCCGCCCACATAGGCGCGCTTAACGCCGCGGTTTACTGCCGCTTCAAAGCCACCGTTGATATGCACGTCCTGCCCTATCTCCGCAAACACAAACGCAAGCCCCGTGTCCTGACAAATCGGAACTCCTCTGTTTTCCGCAAGGCGCGCGTTTTCGCACAGCTTGCAAAGCACGGATGCGGCACGCGCACTGTCCTCGTTCGCTTGTGCGGCTTTCATAGCGTTGTATACGTCACGCGGCAATTTTACAGCGGCTTGCTTGAACAACGCACAAACCGCGTTTTCTATTTCCTTTGCGTTTACTATTCTCATAAGCACTCTCCAAAACAAACAAAAATGCTCCCCGTTTTAAGGCGGGAAGCATTAAATTTACTTATTCCGCATAATCGTTATAGAAAATAATCTCATCACGGAAATGATAGCCAAGCAGCCTTGCGCGGCGTTCGTAATACGCATCGGTCTTTTCCTCTTCCAACAGTATCTTGTATTCCGCAATATCATCCTCAAGTATTACTATCTGCTGCCTTTGGCTTTCTATCGTATCCTCCAGCTCATTCATGCTGATTTGAAGGTTTACTATGGCAATCAAAAACACGATAAGTAAACAATATACAGTTATGCGTATAATAGTATTTCTTGATCTCTCCATAGCTTCCTCCTTTTCAACAACTATGCAAAGCCTTTACCTGCTAAGCGATATATTTTGTGCGACTGTGACCTTGTAAAGCTTTTTGCTGAAAGCAACGCGCTTTTGGCTTTTATAGCGGCTATCGCCTTTTTTATCGGCGGTGTCAGCCAAGCCTTCAGCGCCCTTGCAACGGAAACGGTAAACAGCCCCAAGGAGAACCGATACGCAAAAAATCCCGCAAGCGCGCCAAGCGCCGCAAACATCCTAACAACGCCCATCGTGGCGTTGAACATAAACACGGTAAACACAAGCGCAGCCATCAGAAAAAACAGCACGTCCTCAAAAAACAGCTTTATTCTGCCGCCGCTGTATATTACCCTGCCAACCCTAAATACATCGTAAATCAAGCCGATAAACGCGCCCGTAAGCAACGAAGCAAGAAACGCGGCGCCCCTATCCTGAAATAGCAGAAGCCACATTTTCAACCAAACAACCGAGAAAACAAGCCTTTTTTAGGCTGCCTGTCATCGGTATAAACAATCGCATCTATTCTGCCGGAAATACTAACCTCTCCATTTTCAAGCGAAAGCTTTACAATAGAAAGGTTTTCACCGCTAACGGCAAGTAACGTACCGCCGCAATCCAAAGTAACCATCCCGTCATCAAAGCTGATAACCTCGTCAATCCCCGTTAAAGCAAGGAACGACCTACCCGTAAGCGTTGCCGACGAAGCTTGCTTTCCCTCTGCCATACTATGCACCCCTTAGTATTATTTACAACTAAAGGTATGCTTTATCTCAAAGGATTATGACAGCACCTCATACATAGACGAAGCATCGGCTTTGGATGCATGCTCTGTCAACGCGGTAACGCGAAATTTCAGCGTGCGCGTGCCGAAGGCAACCTCCACCACGTCACCCACCTTTAATGTGCGAGAGGCCTTTGCAGGTGCGCCATTCACCGTTACATACGAGCTGTCACAAGCTTCGTTTGCCACGGTACGCCTTTTTATTATGCGCGAAACCTTTAAAAACTTATCAAGCCGCAAAGTAACCGCCTCCCACTAATCTAATATACTCAGTTATTAACGCTTTATACTATTTATTAACAGCATCCTTAAAGGTCTTAGCGGGAACAAATGCAGGAGCCTTGGAAGCAGGAACGATTATTTCAGCCTTAGTTCTGGGGTTGCGGCCTGTTCTTTCCTTTCTTTCCTTTACCTTAAAGGTACCGAAGCCTGCGATTTGAACCTTGTCACCCTCGCAAAGAGCGTTCTGCAAAGATGCAAATACAGCGTTAACTGCCTTTTCAGCATCCTTCTTTTTAAGACCTGCTGCTTCTGCAACGTTGTCAATAAGAATAGTTTTGTTCATTTTAAATTATCTCCTTAATTTTTGATTTCTCGCCTATTATAACACCAAAAAATCAATAATTCAAGGGCTTAAACGAAAAAAACACCTTGTTAAAGAGTATTTTTAGCTGTTTTTGGCTTTTTCCCACAGCAAAAGCATCTCTTCATCGCTTTTTTCGCAAAGCTGCACGCCCTCTTCGTTAGCAAAACGCTCTACCTTAGCAAAGCGGTTACAAAACTTTTGGTTTGCTTTATGCAATGCCTCTTCCGCATCTACACCTGCAAGCCTTGCCGTATTTACCACAGCAAGCAAAAGGTCGCCCGTTTCCTCCTCGATATGCTCAAGGTTGCCCTCTGCCAAGGCTTCCTTCAGCTCTGCAACCTCCTCTGACGCCTTATCAAGCGCATCACCTGCGCCGGCAAAATCAAAGCGTTGCTTTGCCGCCTTTTGACCAATCTTTTGAGCGCGCACAAGCGCGGGCAACGCTTTGGATATGCTTTCTATACTTTCCGTAGCGGTTTTATTGCCCTTGGTTGCTTGCTTTATGCTCTCCCAATTCTTTAAAACCTCGCCCGTGCCGCTTACGGTAACGTCACCGAAAACGTGCGGATGCCTTATTATCAGCTTCTTGCATATACCCGTGCAAACATCGCCTATATCAAAGCCGCCGTTTGCGTTGGAGATGCTTGCGTGCAACACGGTTTGAAGCATCACGTCGCCAAGCTCCTCACACAGCAAGGCAGAATCCTCAATATCTATGGCTTCTGCCGCCTCGTAAGCCTCCTCCAGCATATTTTTGCGTATGCTTTTGTGCGTTTGCTCTCTATCCCAAGGGCACCCGCGTGGATGCCTTAACGCCTCCACTACCAAACAAAGGTCTGCAAAATCATAGCTATCCTTGGCTTTTAGCGCCGCTACGGCACTGTCAAATTCAAAATCGTTCATTTTATCCCTCCGTGGGTGTTATTAGTTTTAGCTTTAAAAGTATGCCTGCCAGCCTGTTGCCAAACGGCAAAAGCCTAACTTCCTTTTCGGTTATACCGTTTATTATTATCAGCATAGCGGCGTACACCAACACACCAGCTACACCCGATACGCCAAGCCTTAGCATATTGGCAAATCTACCGTCGCCGGTTATAAATAACGAAACAGCTGCACACACACCGTATGCAGAGATACCGCTGCACAATGCGGCAATAAACGGCTTAAAGAACAAACGCAGAGGAGATATACCGTCTATACCGTTACGCTTTAGGAAATACACGTTAAACGCATACGCCGTTATATAGCAAAGTACGGTGCCAACGGGCGCGCCGTATATGTTTATACTTCCGTTGCTTACAAGCAATACATCGGTTAATATAAGAACAATAGCACCCGCGCTTACGGAAATCATAGGATACCACGGCTTCCCTATCGCCTGAAGCAACGCGTTTGTTGTTGAAAGTAAGGAGATAAACACCACGCCAACCGCAAGTATGGAAAGTGCCTTTGCCGCCAGATCCACAGGGGCTGTGCAGTTACCGTCCACCACTATCATTCTGCCCCAGCCGCTACCGTAAAGCATAGCTATACACGGGCGGGCAAGCACAAACATCAACGCTCCGCAAGGCAAGGATATTAAGCCGCTAAGCCTTAAAGATGCGTGTATGTACCCCTTAGCTTCCTTAAGGTTGTTTACGGCAAGCGCACCGGATATTGCAGGCAGTATGCTTACTGCTATCGGGAACACGAAGGTTGAGGGCAAAAGGTCCGCAAGCTTTGTGGAAAGCGTTGTGTAGGCGCTATACATAGCGTCCGCCACGTCCTTGGTAAAGCCCGTGCTTATAAGCGCCTTTTTGATAATAAGCGTATCTGCAAAATGAGAAAGATACAATGCCGAGCTGGTTATTGTAACGGGCAGAGCTATTTTTAAAAGCATCTTCGTTATATTCCTGGTGCTTTCGCTTCCGCTATCCGTAAGTGCAACGGCGTTAGGGTCTGAAAACCGCTTATAAAGTATAAGATATATCATACCGATAAGCACGCCAACCGTTATACCCGATATAGCGTACGCCGCTTGCACGGAAGGCGCATCGCCCCTTTGGTGCGACCAATACGCCAAGCCAAGCCCTATCGTTAGCTTAAAAAACGCCTCTATAAACTGCGAAACCGCCGTTGGCACCATATTCCTTAAGCCCTGCAAATAGCCCCTTATAGCGGAAACTATGCATATTGTAAACAGGGTTGGTGCTATAACTCGCATAGCGTAAACGCTGTTTTCGTGCTCGGACCAAACGGCTATATCCTTGGCGAATATAAACATAAGCGAGGCGCAAACAAAGCCCACTATGCCGAACATATAAAGGCACAGCTTATAAATACGCTCCGCCTCGTATCTTCTGCCGCGTTTAGCGGCGGCGGCAACAAGGCGCGAGGTTGCAACGGGAAGCCCCGCGGTTGATATCATATAAAGCATAGCGTAAACGGAATATGCGGCGTTAAATATGCCCATTCCGTTATCCAACAAATTACTTAAAGGGATGCTGAAAAGCACCCCTATAATTTTAACCGCAAAATTAGATACGGATATTATCGAAGCTTCAACCAGAAAGCTTTTTTCACTTCTTTTTGTCATCACTTACGTCCTTTGAGTAATGAATTCTCTCATAAACGACTGAGGCTGTATTGCTTCCTTCGGCAAGGACGGAAGCGGCAAAAGCTTATCAATAAGCTCCTTTGCCTTTTCGTAACACGGGCTGGTTTCAGGTACCTCGTAAAGCATACGCAAGCCGTCGTTACGCATAACAAAACGCTCGTACTTAATGTAGGTGTTTATAAACACATCCGCATCATCCTTGTAGGGATAAATGTACTTGCGGCTTCCATTTTCAACGTTTTCCCACATTGCAAGCGTTTGCTCTGCCGTTGAGCTTCTCTTGTAATAGTCACGCACGATGCGGCGAAGCAGTCTCGGCTCGCTATCAATATCCGTTACGGCATTAAGATACACCTTAAAGGTCTTTGCAGGGTCTATATAGCTTCCGCAGATATCGGGATTTAACGCGTGCAAGCCCTCCACTATGCAAAGCTCGTCTTCATCAAGCCTCATTGGGGTATATACTTCGCTTCTTCTTTTTTCTTTAAACAGAAACTTGGGCATATCGGCAACCTTGCCCTCACAAAGCGCAGTAAAGCACTTATGCATAAGCTCTAAATCCAAGCTTTCGGGGCTTTCGTAATCAGGCGTACCGTCGGGATGGTAAAGCTCTATTTGAGGATGGCGATAAAAATCGTCAAGCGAGATAAGCTCCGTCTTAACGCCGTGCTCCTTTAGATAATGCGCCAGCCTTTCGGTTGTTGGCGTTTTGCCCGCGCAGGAGGGGCCCGAAACAAAAACCATCTTAACGGTCTTTTTGTCCAATATCATTTGGGCCGCCCTTTGCACTTCCGCTTCGTAAAACGCCTCGTCCTCGGCGTAGGCTTTTTGTGGATTAGCTAAATATTTTTCCATTTCTGTCACCCTTAAAAAATTCACGTATTCGCTCCTCACCTATGCCCTGCGGCGCGGCAAGGTACTCGAATGGGTACTTGGGAAACGCTATCCTATCAATAACGCTTCCGTTTGCGGAAACAAGCTTTGTGATAGCGGATGCGCCACAGGCAAACACCGTGTTGGTTTCCTCCATCATAAGCACGTTGTAATCACACTCCGTTCCGCTAACTGCATAGCCCACGTTTTCAGCGTTGCCAATGGTGTTCTTTTGCCTATACAGGTAGTACGGCAAAAGCCCCGCTTCTTCAAGCCGCTTACAAGCGTGGGACACGCAATTGCGCGCATTAACACCGTCCGCATCGTAAATGCCGCTTTCGTCAAACCGCATCGGCGCGGCGTTTTTTACGGAAAGAGTATGTACCGTTATATTGTTAAAGCCAAGGCTTATAACATCCTCTAAGCTTTTGGAAAAGCCTTCAAAATCGTCACCGGGAAGCCCCGCAATAAGGTCGGCATTAACAGAGTCAAAGCCCACAGCCATTGCCGCTTCAGCTGCTTCAAAAAACTGCTCTGCCGTGTGCGCTCTGCCTATCCGCTTTAACACGGCGTTGCTTGTGGTTTGCGGGTTTACGCTTACCCTGTTTACACCGTAGCTTTTTGCCAGCGCAAGCTTCTGCTTAGTTGTGGTATCGGGCCGTCCCGATTCGAACGAGAACTCCCTAACGCACGAAAGGTCAAAGCTGCCATAAACGCGGTCAAAAAGTGCCTTAAGCTGTGCTTCGTTAAGCACCGAAGGAGTGCCGCCGCCTATATAAATAGATTTCAAGCTAAAGCCAAGCTCTTTTATTATTTGCGCGGTCTTCTCAAGGTCACCGTCTAACCTTTGAAGATAATCGGGTATGGTTTTAAAAAGCTTATCGTTGCTGTACGAAACGAAAGAGCAATACTCGCACCTTGTAGGGCAAAACGGGATAGCTATATATAAACAGCAATCGTTGCCACTATAAGATGAAAGCATCCTCGCTTCGGTTTTGGCGATAGACAAGCTAAGCTCCGTTTTTTCTGCGGAAACCTTGTAATCCTTAGTGAAAAGGCTTCTTACCGCATCTTCGCTAAAGCCTTTATCCAAATAATATCTCGCGCGCTTTACAGGGCGCAAGCCCGTTAGATACCCCCACGGCGGCACGAAGCCGAAAAGCGAAGCCCCTGCCTTTAAAAAGGCACAGCCTGCCGCCGCCTGCGCGGCAAACGCCAAATCCTGCGGGGAAGAAAAATCGTTTGCGGAAAAGCAAGCGTTTGCGCTTTCCTCTCTACCGCCCGCGGTTAGCTTAACGGCGGCGTATATATGCATAACACCGTCTATATCACGCTGTTCCAAGAAGAAATCCGCCATATTGCTATCCGTTTTTAGGTTGGGCGGAAACTTTTCGCCCGGATAGTACAGCAAGCATAGCGTTTGGAAATGGTAGTTATTTAAATATGGGGTTTTGTTTTCAACGTTTAGTACCATTATTTCAAATCGTCCGTATCAATAATTATAGTTACAGGGCCGTTATTATCGGCGCAAACCTTCATATCGCCGCCGAAAACGCCGCATTTTGTAGGCACCTGCTCATTAAGAAGCTTATACACATACTCGTAAAGCGGCTCTGCCACGGCAGCACCCGCAGAACGCAAAAACTCAGGCCTAAAGCCGTGGCGCGTGTTGCCGTACAGGGTGAAGTTCGATATAAGCAGTATACTGCCGCCTATATCCTTAAGCGAGCGGTTCATTTTTCTGTTCTCGTCGCAGAATATGCGAAGCCCCGCTATCTTTGCGCTTATGCGCTTTGCCTCCGCCTCCGTATCCTCCTTGGAAACGCCAAGGAACACCAAAAGCCCTTGCCCTATTGAAGATACAAGCTTGCCATCAACGGCAACGCTTGCCGCGTTTACACGCTGAACAACTGCCCTCATCAGCCACCTCTTACAACATCTGTTACGTTTTTAATTCTTTTAAGCCCTGCCATAATGGAGCGCAAATGCTCAACGTTACTGCATTTAAGCGCCGCTTCCACAGAGCAGCTATCGCCCTTACGGTTTATGGATATGGAGCTAACGGCAACGTTCATATCCGTTAGCGCCAAGGTTATATCTGCAAGTATAGTTTGCTTAAACACCGCGAATATCGTTATCGCAGCATCATAGTTGCCCGTGTGCCTGTCACGCGATATCGCCCTGTCGTTCCAAGAAGCTACTATCCACCTATTGGCTTGTTCGGGGTCGTTCATCCCCGCAACGGCGTTAGGACACTCAAACTTATGGATAGAAACACCGTGCCCCTTGGTTATAAACCCTATTATAGTATCGCCCGGTATGGGGCTGCAGCATTTTGCGTATTTAACCTCGCAGTTCTCAACGCTGTCTATAATAACGCTTTGAGAATCCGAATACAGCTTTTGCACCTTTTGGTTTTGCGTAAAGCTGTTTTGCTTGTTTGCTTGCGCGCTTTCAGGGTTTACAACGCGCTCAAACTCGTCCCTTAGCTTCATGGAAATCTTGGATATGGTTAATCCGCCGTATCCAATGTTGTTATACAAATCGTCCGCATCGTTAAGCCCTATGCGTGAAGCGATGTTTGTAACAATCTCCGTTTTCTGCGCTTCGGTAAAGCTTTTGCCGTAACGCTTAAGCTCGCGCTCTATCTCCATCTTGCCAAGGAAAATATTCTCCGTTCGCTTCTCTTTTTTATAGTATTGGCGTATTTTATTTCTTGCTTCGCTTGTGCGTACAATTTTAAGCCAATCTCTGCTTGGCCCCTTGGACACAGAGGAGGTCAACACCTCTACTATCTGCCCCGTTTGCAGCTTGCAGTCAATAGGTACTATATTACCGTTTATCTTGGCGCCCACCATCTTATTGCCTACCGCAGAATGTATTGCGTATGCAAAATCTATGGGCGTGCTGTTGCTGGGGAGGTTTACAACGTCACCCTTCGGGGTGAACACGAAAATCTCATCCTCAAACAAATCTATCTTAAGAGGGCCTATAAGCTCATCAGGGTCGTTAAGACCGCGATCGTTTTCGATAAGCGTGCGTATCCAATACAGCTTTTCGTCTATATCCTTTTTAGCCTGCTCGCCCGTTTTGTACTTCCAATGTGCCGCCAAGCCGTATTCCGCAACAGTGTGCATCTCCCACGTTCTTATCTGCACCTCAAACGGGATACCTTCGCGCCCCATAACGGTTGTATGCAAGGAACGGTACATATTCGGCTTGGGGTTGGATATATAGTCCTTAAAACGATTAGGTATGCTTTTAAACAGCTCGTGTATCGCGCCAAGTGCGGCGTAACACTCCAGCTCGCTGTCAACAATAACGCGCATCGCGTAAAAATCATATATTTCGTCAAAGCTTTTGCTTTGATTGAACATCTTTTTGTATATGCTGAAAATGGATTTAACGCGCCCTACTATATGCGCCTTGATATTATACGCCTTTAAGCTTTCCTCAACCATAAGACGCGCTTTATCAAGGAAATCCTTATTTTCACCGTAACGCCTTTCGATATCGGATTTAACCTCTTCGTAGCCAACGTGATCCAGATACCGAAGCGACAAATTTTCAAGCTCCTGCTTTATCTTTTGGATACCAAGCCTGTGTGCAAGCGGTGCGTACACGTGCATGGTTTCAAGCGCTATGGAACGTTGCTTTTCCTCGTTTTTAAACTCAAGGGTACGCATATTGTGCAGTCTATCTGCCAGCTTTACAAATATAACCCTTAAATCCTTGGACATAGCAAGAAACATTTTGCGAAGGTTTTCTACGTTCTCCTGCTCTTTGTTCTCAAAGCTAATATGAACAAGCTTTGTAATACCGTCAACAATATCGGCAACGTCGTTACCAAACTGCTTTCTGATATGCAAAAGCAGGTCTTCATCCTTGTCGGAGCAATCCTCCACCGTATCGTGAAGAAGCGCCGCACATACGGAATCCGTATCAAGCTGCAGTTCCAAAACAATTTCCGCAACGGACAGCGGATGCGTAATATACGGCTCGCCCGATTTACGCACCTGCCCCTCGTGCAAGGCCGCGGAAAGCTCGTACGCACGCATCACCTTCTCGGCATTTATATAGCTTTTGCCCTGTATAATAACCATAAGCTCATCTATGCTTCTTATCATTGTACGAACCCTCCTTGTAAATACAAATTAATAAAGCCTGTGCTTTTCCTTTATCCTTAAAAGCAATGGCGAACGGTCAAGATTAACCTTGCCGGAAAACGGTAAAAGCTTTACCGTAACAACAGCACCTCCGCCTGAAAACTCGCAAACAGCAAGCCCACATTCCACAAGCACGTCAAACATTATACGCAAAGCGCAAAGGCTTATTTCCACGTTGGAATCGTCCTCTTTTAACAGCCGCTGTAAATAACTAAGCGCAAACCGCTTCTTCTCCGTTCCCGCTTCACGCTTAAGTATACGGAACACGGCGCGGAACTGCAAAAGGTTTGGCAATACGGAAGCGGGCAAATCGTCACGATTATCCTCGTCAACAGCCGCCATATAATAAGACATTTGCAGGCTGTTTTCCTGCCCGTTCTGCATTCCAGCACGCACCTTTTTTATGAAAAGCTTTGCTTCGCACACACCGCGAAACTCGCTTGCTTCAAGCGTAAACAAAAAATCACATATATCACCTGCGTGATACTGAAACTCACTATACCGCATACCGAAATAAACGGCGTTTAGCACCCTATCGCTGTGCTTTATACGCAACTTTATATGCTTGCCGTTTGAAAGCGGCTGAACGTCCAACACCTGTGCGTTACTTAAAAGCAGTAGCGGAACGGGGTTTTGAAGCCCAAACGGCTCCAAAGCCTGTAGCTCCTTAGCCTGCTTTAGCGATATATCCGATGCAGTTACCTCAGCATCGGATATAACGGGCAACAGCGCGCTGTCACTACTCATTTTCTCTGCGGCGTAAGCGTTTATACGCTCTGAAAACTCGTTTAATTTATCGCGCCTTATCGTAAGCCCTGCCGCAAGCTCGTGCCCGCCGTATTCATCAAGCAGGTCAGAGCAAACGCTAAGCGCCTCCAGCATAGAGAAGCCCTTAACGCTTCTGCCGCTCCCCTTGCCTATCTCACCGTCAAAGCTTAGCAATATGGAAGGGCGCGCATATTTTTCCGTTATGCGTGATGCCACAACGCCTATAACACCTTGATGCCATCCATCCGACCCAAGAACGTACACGTTGCGCTCACCGTTGTTTTCAAGCTGTTTTATAGCCTGCTCGTATATCTCCAGCTCCATCATCTGGCGCTCTTTGTTTATGCTGCAAAGCTCATCAGCAAGATTATATGCGGTTTCGATATCCTTTGCCAACAAAAGCTCCACCGCGCTTTTGGCGTTGCGTATACGCCCTGCGGCGTTTATGCGCGGCGCAAGCATAAAGCCCACACCTGTTGAGCTTATTTTCTTCTTCTCGCCCGTTTTGCCAAACATACCGCTTTGCTCTATCAACGCTTTAAGCCCAAGCTTATCGGTGTTTTGCAAATTCTCTATACCGCGCGCGGTTATGTATCTGTTCTCATCAACTATCGGCATCACGTCGGCAATAGTGCCTATTGCGATTATATCGCCAAAACGCTCTATAATCCTTTCATCGCCGCCGTCTAGCGCAGAAAGCAGCTTGTATACAACGCCAACGCCCGCAAGCTGTTTAAACGGATACTCGCAATCCTCCCTATGCGGGTTTACAACTGCACAGGCGTTAGGCAAAACCTCGCGGCAGCTATGATGGTCCGTTATGACCATATCTATGCCTATCGACCTTGCATATTCGGTTTCTTCTACCGCGGTAATGCCCGTATCAACGGTAACTATAAGGTCGGTATTGCCCTTAAAGCTCTCTATAACGCGTTTATTCAAGCCGTAGCCATCCTCAAGCCTGCCGGGGATGAAATAGGTGCAAGGCACGCCCTTTTCCGTGAGATACATATACAAAACCGTTGTTGAAGTAACCCCGTCAACGTCATAGTCACCGTATATGCACACACGCTCTTTGCGCTCTATAGCTTTGTTGATACGCTCAACCGCTTTGTCCATATCCTTTAGCAAAAACGGGTTGTATCTGCACCCCTCGTTTGCAGACAGAAAATCACGCACCTTTTTAGGTGTGTTCTGCCCACGGGTGCAAAGTATGCGCGCGGTAAGCGGGGTAAGCCCCGTTTCCGCCGAGATTTTTAAAGCTGCATCATTATCTGTTTCTAAAACCGTCCACTTATTATCCACTTAAATCTATCTTCCATTCATCTAATTATTTTTACCATCTTATACTCATTGCGCTTCAGCAGCTTTTTACCAACTGTTAAATACAATATTGCAAAGGCAGCAAACGCCGATAAAAATGCCGTTAGTGCGCCTATGCCGCTGTCCGTACCGCCCCAAGCCAGCGCGTATACAACTCCCGCTATAACAAGCGGCAATATGAACAGCACCGCACATAACGCAAATATTACACTTTTTTTGCTTTTTATATAAACGCTTTCGGAGGCAACGGCATCTATCTCGTTTTTCACAACAACGGAATGCTCCACCGCCTTGTGGCAATTAGCGCAACCGCCGCCACAGCCCGAACAAGCAGAGCGCTGTATTATCACAACCGTAGCGTTCTCACCGTCAAGCTTAATTACCGTTCCCTCAGCCAGCATTGACGTCCTCCGCCGCTTCGATTATTTCCGCGCTTACCTTCACCTTATCGGTAGTGAACACGCCTTGCGAATTAAGGAAGGCTATACCCACATCCAAGGATGCGTATTTCTGCCCAAGCTGAACGCCTGTTTCAGAAGCGGCAAACTCTGAAAAATCAACGGTTATATCAAGCAAAGCAAGCTGTTCTCTTCGTAAATCGGTTATAGCCTCTCTGTACCCTCTAACGGTTATGGATACAGTTTCGGGTATAAGGTCATTCTCGTCCGGCAAGAACTGAAGCTTTGCGTTCATCCCCTCGGGTATGCCTATCAAGCGTATATCCTCGGTTGAAAAGCTTATGGTTACAGACTGTATATCACGAAGCAGCACGGAAACGTCAACCTCGGTAACGTCCCCAACGTACTCAAGCGTTTCGTCAAGCTCCGGAAGCGGCAATGTACCGCTAAAGCTGTTACCAATGGTTGTTTCATCTATCGGAATGCTTACGTATTCCATCTTCTTAAGCTTTTCTACACCGCCTCTTACCACAACGGTTTGAGGGTTACACACGATTTTTGCATCGCTTGCAGTAAACACGCCGCCCGTAAACTCAACAACCACGGGAAGCTCTTTTTCCATTTCCATACGAACGTATACCTCAACGATACTGTTGGATATTTCCGTACCGTTAGGCTCGTTTATCTGCAGATAGGTTTGCGGCACGATCTCACCGTTGCCGTCTATCAGCTCTATTTTACCTCTAACCTGCTTGGGGCGCTCAAGCTCGCCCACGTCAATATTAACCTTCGCATACTTAACACGCTCAACGATAGAAGAGGAGCCTATTATTTCTATCTTATTAGGCTCGCATTCCGGCATAAGAGTATATATATCCTCCCAGTTGCCCGAAACGATGTTAACCTCCAGATTAAGCTGCTTGGAGGTTGGGGTTGCAAGCGTTACAACAAGATGCGTTACGGATAAAGCATTGTGCTCTACAAGGCTTATATCGTTAGGAAGCTCCACTATTATCTCGGCGTTAAACTCGCCATCCTTGGTTGCACTTGAAACGTCAACATAAGCGCGTATATCATTGGATTTAAGCGCGTTTATATCGGCTTTTTTGCCAGTTACCGTTACGGAAATAAGCTTACCCTCACCCGATTCCACAACTATATCGCCCTTGGTTGGGTATATAAGCTCTACAGGAATGTTTGTGAAGGTTTTTTCAACAACGGTATCGTAATCGGCAACGTAGAACCACAAGGTTAAAGCCGCAATAAACGCAACCACCAAATAGCCTACCGACCATTTTCTTTTATTACCTACCGCTTTTTCTGCGGTTTTATTTGCAGCTTCGGAAGGATTGATATTATTTTTCTGCTTCATCATCTTCCTCCTTACCTGAACGCTTTATAAACTTTGCGTTATTCTCCGTAAGCAAAAAGCCCGTTAACAGCTTTTCAAGTGCCGCACCGGAAAGTCCGCGCTCAAGCTTGCCGTCCTTTGCGATGGAGATAACGCCCGTTTCCTCGGATACAACCAAAACTATCGCATCGCTTACCTCGGTTATACCAAGTGCCGCGCGGTGCCTTGTGCCAAGCTCCTTCATAATATCGGGGTTTTGCGAAAGCGGCAGAAAACAGCCCGCGGAATACAGCCTGTTGCCGCGCACAAGCAAAGCACCATCGTGCAGAGGCGCTTTGTTGTAGAAAACATTGCCTATAAGCATAGAGGATATCTCGGCATCCATAACGGTGCCTGTCTTTATTATGTCCCCAAGCTTGGTTTCGCGCTCAAAAACAATAAGCGCGCCCGTTTTTGTAGCGGAAAGGCTTTCAGCCGCTTTGCACACCTCGGTAATCCCCGCCATCAGCTCTTTCATACCGGTGGTGGAAAACATAGCCTTTAAATTTTTTATGGAGCCTGTACCCATCTTTTCAAGCGCACTTCTTAACTCCGGCTGGAACACTATCAGCAGCGCAACAAGACCTGCCTGCGTTACGGAGCGCAACAAAAAGTTTAGCGCACGCATCGCAAACATATCGCTGATAACAAGCATTATAAGGAACAGTAATACGCCTGCCGCCAATTTGCCGGCTCGCCTGTCCCTTAAAAACTTAAACACGAAATAGATTATTACGGTAACGAGCAGTATATCTATAGTATCAATAATCGGTGAAAACTCAACCGACCGAAACATTTCCAAAAAGCCGCTCCATAACTGCTTGAGCTGTTCCACAAGCCATAACTCCCTTCCGCTGTGGTAGATATGTATACAGATTTAAGTTTATATCAGTATTCCCCGTTTGTCAAGCGTTAGCAGGACAAAAATCCTCCTCAGGCAGGGTGTGCAATACCTTTATAAGCTCCTGCGAGGCAATAGCACGGTGGCTTACCGAATTTTTTTCGTCCTCTGTCATTTCCGCAAAGGTTTTGTTTAGAGGCTTGTGGTAAAAAACAGGGTCGTACCCAAAACCGCCGCTTCCCTTTTTCTCCTCAAGTATAAAGCCCTCACATTCTCCGCGCCTGCTTAAAACCTTTCCGTTCGGAAGTACGGCACACATAACCGAGGTAAAGCGCGCGCTTCTTGCATCGCCCTTAACGCTTTGCATATTAGCCAAAAGCTTTGCTATAAGCATATCAGAGCTTGCGCCCTCACCTGCATAGCGCGCGGAATATACGCCCGGCTCACCGTTTAGCGCGTCAACCTCAAGCCCGCTGTCATCCGCTATCGCCGCCAAGCCGCAGAAATCCGCAACGGTTTTTGCCTTTTTGTATGCGTTACCCTCAAAAGTGTTCGCATCCTCAACTATATCTTCGGTAAATCCCACGTCTTTAAGCGAAAGCAAAGCGTATTCATCACCGCATATATCGCGGAATATGGCGTTAAGCTCCTTTAGCTTTGCGGGGTTATTTGTTGCAAATACCACTTTTCTCATTATTCAAACATCGCCTTTACAAAATCGTTTCCGTTAAAGGGCTGCAAATCGTCTGCCCCTTCGCCAACGCCGATATACTTAACGGGTATCCCCAGCTCTCGCTTTATAGCAAGCACTATGCCGCCCTTTGCGGTACCGTCCAGCTTGGTTAAAACTATGCCCGTAATGCTTGCGGCTTTAGCAAACTCCTTAGCCTGAATAAGCGCGTTCTGCCCCGTTACGGCATCAAGTACCAACAGCGTTTCTTTAGCACAGCCTGCAAGCTCCCTTTCAATAACGCGGTTTATCTTTGCAAGCTCGTCTATCAAATTCTTTTTATTGTGAAGCCTGCCTGCGGTATCAACGATAAGCACGTCCACACCCTGCTTTTTTGCAACGCCTATCGCATCGTACACAACGGCAGCAGGGTCCGCACCCTCGCTTTGCTTTACTATAGAAACACCGTCACGCTCTGCCCATACCTCAAGCTGTTCTATAGCCGCGGCACGGAAGGTATCGGCGGCGGCAAGCATCACCTTTTTGCCGCGTTTCTTCAAATCCAAGGCTATTTTGCCTATGGAAGTAGTTTTGCCAACACCGTTTACGCCTATCACAAGTATAACGGAGGGAGAAGTGCTAAGATTAAGCGGCTCACCCTCACCAACGGTATCAGCAAGTATTTTCATAAGCTGTTCCCTTGCTTCGGTTGCCGTTTTAAGCTTGTTTTCCTTAACCTCGGCACGAAGGCGTTCCGTAACGTAATCCGCCGTGGAAACACCTATATCAGCCGTTAGCAACACATCCATAAGGTCGTCATAAAAATCATCGTCTATCTTATCATACGAGGAAAACAAACCGTCCAGCTTGCTTGCAAGCGCCGTTTTTGTTTTCATAAGCCCGTTTTTAAGTTTTTCAAAAAAGCCCATAACTGCTCCTTTTATTTATATTCGTAATTCTGCTCCAGCGCACGGATATCCAGCTTGATATAATCCGAAACGCCTTTTTCCTTCATAGTGATACCGTATATTACGTCTGCACATTCCATAGTGCCGCGCCTATGCGTTATCATTATAAACTGCGTTGCCTCGCTGTGGTGCTTTAGATACTCGCCCAGCCTGTTTACGTTTATTTCGTCCAGCGCAGACTCTATCTCGTCAAAGATACAGAACGGTGCGGGATTTATACGCTGTAAAGCAAGGTACAAAGCAACCGCCGCAAAGCTTTGCTCGCCACCCGAAAGCAGGTTTATGTTTTTAACGCTCTTTCCGGGCGGGCGGATTACTATATCAATACCGCAGGTAAGCGGATTTGACTCATCCTCAAGCACGCACTTTGCCGTACCGCCGCCGAAAAGTTCCTCAAACACCTCGCCAAACGCGGTGTTTATCTGCGTAAAGGTTTGGGTGAACGAGTTTTTCATATTGGTTTCCAGCTTTTCTATCGCATTGTCAAGGCTTTTGCGCGTTTTATTAAGGTCGTCCGTTTGCTCCGTAAGGAAATCAAAGCGTTCCTTGGTTTCACGGTACTCCTCAACCGCGTTTACGTTTATGTTGCCCATCGCGCGGATTTGGCTTTTCAGCGAATTAAGGCGTGACGGTGCTTTTTTCATATTCTCGGCAGGTAAACGGAATTGCATTGCGGAGGAATAGGTAAGCTCGTATTCGTCCCAAAGCTTAGATGCGTACTCATCATACTCGCTTGCAAGTATGCCCTTGCGTGACTCCAGCGAGGTGTGGTAACGGAAAGCTTCCTCCTTCTCCGTTTGCGCCTCTTTAAGCTCGTTACGAAGCCTTACGGATTCCTTCTCGTTTTCGGCCTTGCCCGCAAGCAGGGCTTCTATCTGCTCCTGTATACCTTCCTTTTCCTTATCGTACTCTGCCTGCTTTGCTTGTATATCCGCTATTTCAGCCTTGCGCTGTTCTATCTGATTTCTTGCATTTTCGGCAGACAGCACGCACTCACGCACTCGCACGTCCATATTTTTTCTGCGCTCGCTCATAGCAACGCGCTTTTCCCTCAAGCGTGCCAGCGCGTTCTCCTTATCGGCAACAACCAATCTAGCCTTGCTTAGCTCGTCGTAAGAAGCAGACGAAGCTTTTTCTGCAAGCTCTGCGGTACGCACAGCTAACGCCAGCGCCGCAGAAAGCCTGCCCGCCTCCTCGTCGGCTATCTTAAGCTTCTCCGAGCACTCCGTTGCAGAAGCGGAAAGAAGCGCAAGCTGTTTGGTTATACCGCCGCTTGTGTCCGTAAAATGCTTATAACGGCGTTTTTCCTCCTCAAGGCGCATGCTTTCGATATTTGCAGAGTTGGAAACGCTATCCTTCTTGCTTTTAGCAACGGTTAGCTGAAGGTTTGCGCTTTCTGCCGCCATTGCCAACGCTTCCGCCTTTGCCCTCTCCTCAGCGTAAAACGCCTCTGCCTTGGCAAGCTCCTTTTCTTTTTCCTTTATTATACCCGTTAAGCGCTCTATATCAATGCTTCTTGTCAATATACCAACGCGCTTTGCGGCAGAGCCGCCCGTAAAGCTACCGCCCTGATGGATAACCTGCCCATCCAGCGTTACAACGCGCAGCCTGTATCCGCACTTTTTGGCGATAACAGCCGCGCTGTCTATATCAGAGCTTACAACCGTTTCGCCAAGCAGCTTTGTAAATATACTTTTATATCTGCTGTCATACTTACACAAATCACAGCCGATGCCAATAAAGCCCTCGCAATTTTTAAGCTCGCTGTCATCAGCGCGCGGACCTCTAACGGTGGTTATAGGCAAAAAGCTTGCCCTACCTCCGCCTGTTTCCTTAAGAAAACGGATGCACGCCTTTGCGTCCTCCTCATCGTCCACGATAACGTACTGTACTGCAGTGCCAAGCGCCGTTTCAAGCGCAACAACGTATTTTTCATCAGTTGAAAGCACGGAGGATACCGTACCGTGCAGAGATGCCTTTTTGTTCTTACAAAGTATCTTTCCCTCTTTGGCGGCACTTATTACGTTTTTAACGCTGTCGGAATACCCCTCCAGCAATTCCTCCATACGCTGAAGGTTTTCCTTCTGTTGCTTTAAGGAGGCTATGGACAACGCAAGCTCGGAATTTTTAGCCTTTATCTCTTCAAGCCCTTCCTCTGCACTGCGCTGTTCTGCGGTTGCACTTGCACAGCGTTTTTCAGCCTCAAACAAGGTTGCCGCCGCAATATCAAGCTCCGCTTTAAGCTTTTCAAGCTTCGTGCTTATTGCGGCTATCCTGCTTTCAAAGCCGCTTATCTCCTCTGCGCTGCTTTCGGCGTTTCGCTTTGCGTTTTCAAGGTTTGCCTTTATGCCCGCATACTCCGTTGCAACGGCAGAGCGCGCCTCTAAAGCAGTAGTGTACGCACGCTGTAAATCGTTCCGTTCAACGCTTTTTTTAGTATACTCATCGCGTAGCCCCGTATGCTTTTCCGACATTTGGGCGTAGCTAAGCTTAGAGGCATCAAGCGCCTCCTCTGCTGCCTTTTGCGCCTGCTCGGCTTCTTCTATCGCCGCATCAAGGCGCGCTTTCTCGGCATCGGAGTTTCTAACCTCTGCCTCGCTATCGCTTATCAGCTTTTCAAAATGGGTTATATCGTTTTGCTTTAAAGCCTTTTTGCCCTCCGCTTCGCTTATCTTAAGCCCGATAGCGCCTATCTCCTTTTCTTTTAGAGATATATCGCGGCTTATCTCACTACCGTGCAGATACAAGGCATCTGCACCCGATTCTATCGTTTTAATCTTATCGTCTGCGTTGTTAAGTGCCTGTTCGGCGCTTGCCAAAAGCTCCTCACTTTTACCAAGCTCCTCACGGATACCGTCTATCTTATCAAGCCAAAGGCTTATCTCAAGCCCCTTCTTTTCCTCACTCAAGGTCAAATACTTTTTAGCGTTCTCCGCCTCTTTTTCAAGCGGTGCAAGGCGGTTACCAATCTCGCCCATTATGTCTGCAACGCGTTGAAGATTTGCCTCCGTTGCGGCAAGCTTACGCTCCGCCTCCTGCTTTTGGTAGCGGAACTTGGATATACCTGCCGCCTCCTCAAAAATGCTTCGTCTTTCCTCGCTTTTTTGAGAAAGCACCTCGGATATTTTGCCCTGCCCTATAACGGAGTATCCCTCTCTGCCGATGCCCGTGTCGTAAAACGCCTCGTACACGTCCTTTAAACGCACCTGCTTTTTGTTAAGATAATACTCGCTTTCGCCCGTGCGGTAGTATTTACGGGTTACAACGGTTTCCTCGCCGCTGTCATCCCCCGTTTCAAGAAAAAGCGAAACGGAGGCGTAGTTTGCCGCAGTACGCTTATCGGAGCCTGAAAAAATAACGTCCTCCATCCTGCTTCCGCGAAGGCTTTTAAGCGACATTTCACCAAGCACCCATCTTACGGCATCGGATATATTGGACTTACCGCTTCCGTTAGGCCCTATTACCGCGGTTATGCCCTTATCAAAATTTATGTGCGTTTTATCGGGGAACGATTTGAACCCCTGCATTTCCAAGCCTTTTAACTTCAAAAAATCAATCCTCTGCTTTGATATTAGCTGTAATTTTATCGTCTTTGCTATTAATTATCTTTATCCTTTTAAAGCCGTATTCCTCGTAAAGCTTTTGCTTGTTTGCGCCCTTATGCCCTGCCACGGCAGAAATTTTACTGCTTGGCGCGTATATACAAAGCGTTTTTCCCTTTGTGTCTGCACCGTTCAATTGAGCGCGCACGCCGTCCAAAGCAAGCGCGGAATACACAAGCTCACCCATAGCGGGATGGTTTGCACCAAACGGTGCGTTTTTCAGCTCCTCTGATGCGTGCAAGCCTATGCGAAGGATATCAACGCCCGCCGCTTCCAATATCTTGTAGCATTCGGCACACCTAAAAGCCGCTTCCTCGTTCGTGATAGGCGTATAGCCGCCGCTTACCGCCATATCATAAAGCGCGGTACCCGTAAAAACAACGGTTGGATATATGCGCGCGCTTTTTGCGCCCATAGCCACTATATCCTTTGCGGTTTGCAGCTCCTTTTCAAGCGTGGATTCAGGAAGCCCTATCATCATTTGGCCGCCAAGCGTGAAGCCGCTTTCCACTATAAGCCGCGAGCTTTCAAAGCATACATCGCGCCCGTGGCCTCTGCCGCTTGCGGCAAGCACCGCTTCATCCGTGCTTTGAAGCCCTAATTCTATATCCGTAACGCCGTAGCGTTTAAGTATGCTTAGTATGTCCGCATCAATATAATCGGGGCGCGTGGATAGCCTTATGCCGCAAACCTTACCGCTTTGAACGTATTTGTAAGCGGTTTCAAGCAACAAAAGCATCCTGTCACGCTCGATACCCGTAAAGCTGCCGCCGAAAAACGCTATCTGCGCTTCGGCACCGTTCATATATTCAAGTGCTTCACAAACGGTTTGGTCAAGCCGCCGCGCTTCCTCGTGCATCTCACCCGCAGGCAGGCTAAAGCCCGTTATCTTAGTTTGAGAGCAGAAAACGCAATTGTTTTTACAGCCGCTGTGCGGAATAAAAAACGGTATATTTTTATGCCTGACCGTATGTATCACCGCAATCCTCCTCACCGAAAAAGGCAAGCGCCTGCCTTGCGGCGTTTTGCTCCGCCTCACGCTTGGAACGGCCTGTGCCCTTCCCCAAAAGGTTGCTGTTTAAATACACCTCAAACATAAACACACGGTCGTGCGGGGGGCCCTCCTCCCCTGCGGAGCGATACTCCAAAACCTCCTCAGGGGTTTGCTGAACAAGCTTTTGCAGGCGAGATTTATAATCCGTGTCCCACCCCTTTACAGCCTTTTCAATGGTGGGCTTTATAAGCGGAAGTAAAAACGCGCGCACGGTATCAAAGCCCGCATCCAAATACATAGAAGCCAACAGCGCCTCAAATGCATCTGCCACGATGCTTTTACGCAGCCTCCCTTGCGAGGCCGCTTCTCCGTGCCCAAAACGCATATAGCTTCCAAGCTGAAGCTGTGTACCCAACGCGTAAAGCGCGGTTTCACAAACGGATGCGGCGCGGGTTTTTGTAAGCTCGCCTTCTTTAAGGCTTCCGTAATGCTTAAACAAATAATCGCTTACTATAACGGAAAGCACGCTGTCCCCCAAGAACTCAAGCCTTTCGTTATCGCTAAGCGCGGCACCGCTGTGCTTGTTCTCGTTACAGTACGAAGAATGCGTTAGTGCTGTACGCAAAAGCTCAATATTTTTATATTTATACCCTATTTTTTCCTCCAGCTCCTCAAGAGGCAGAGGTAATACTATCGTCCGATTCATTTGCTTCACTTCTCCTGAATCTTGCTTCAAATTCATTAATTATCCCGCTTTCGGCATAAACCTTTGCCTGACGGATAGCGTTATACAGCCCCTTGGCATCGGTGTTGCCGTGCGCTTTGATAACGGGCTTTGCAACACCCAAAAGCGGTGCTCCTCCGTACTCACGCGCATCGGTATTCTTTTTCAAAAGCTTTATATCACGCACACAAGCAAGCGCCGCAAGCTTTGTAAAAATGTTGCGGCGGAACAAGCCGTTTATGGTGTTGGACATAAATTTGCCCATCCCCTCTATAAGCTTAAGCGTAACGTTGCCTGTAAACCCGTCACACGTTACAACGTCGCACCCGCCAAACGGCAGTTCTCTTGATTCTACGTTCCCTATAAAATTAAGCCCTGATTCCTTTAACAGCCCGTACGCCTCCTTAGTTATCGGCGTACCCTTAATATCCTCCGTGCCGTTGGAAAGCAAGCCAACGCGCGGATTGCTTATACCCAAAACCTTTTCCGCGTATAACGCCCCCATGTGTGCGAACTGCACAAGGTTTTCGGGCAATACCTCAACGTTAGCACCCGCATCAACTATGATAAACGGCTTCTCCAGCGGAACAACGGTGCCGATAGCCGCCCTGCGGATACCCTTAACGCGGCGCACCTTTATAGAAGCGGCAGACAGCAACGCACCCGTGTTACCGGGGCTTACGAAGGCATCCACCTCTCCTGCTTTAAGAAGCATCGTACCTACCGCCATGGAAGAATCGTTTTTCTCCTTAATCGCGGAAAGCGCACCGTCCTCCATAGTTACAACGCTGCTTGCGTGCGCGGAGTATATTCCTTTTTCGTGGCAAACGTACCCATCAACAGCCTCAGGCGTGCCTATAAGCACTATCTCTGTATCCAAAGACTCTGCCGCCTGAAGCGCGCCCTTTATAAGCTCCTCAGCAGGGTTGTCACCACTCATTACATCAACGGCTATTCTCATTTACCCTCACTCCATCCGCATTTAGCGAAGCATTCATAAAGCTCTTTGTTCTTTTTCTTCACTACCAAACCGCCGCACGCGGGGCATTTTCTTTCCTGCGGGATATCCCAGCTTGAAAAATCACAGTTCGGATAATCCTCGCAAGAATAAAAGGTTTTCTTTGTTTTAGTTGTTTTAATAACTATTTTCTTGCCGCATTTTGGGCAGCTTACGCCAAGCTCCTTAACAATGGGCATAGTGCTTTTACAGGTGGGATAATCCTCGCAAGCGTAGAACGAGCCGTAAACGCCCTTTCTGAGAACCATGCTTTTACCGCATTTAGGGCACTTTTTGTCCGCCACAGCCTCTTGATTTTCCGCCTCGGGTGCCTTACCGTCCAAGGGCTTGGTGTTTTTACAGGTGGGATAATTGGGGCAGCCCGCAAATTTGCCGAACTTACCAACGCGCTCCACCATCTTACAGCCGCATTTTTCACAAATCAAATCCGTTTCTACGGGGGCTATTTTTATGCGCCCCTCGGAAAGCGTTTCCTGCGCGGCATCAAGCTGCTTTTCAAAATCAACGTAAAAGTCCTTCAAAACGCTAACGTAGGGCTTTTCACCGCTACATATCTTCTCAAGGTCCTCCTCCATATCGGCGGTATAGTTATAGTCGATTATGGAAGGAAAGCTTTCAAGCATTATCTGCGTGGTAACCTCGCCAACCTCTGTGGGAACAAGCACCTTGCCGTTGCGCTTCACATAGCCCCTGCTTATTATAGTCGTTATCGTGGGAAGGAAGGTGGAAGGTCTGCCTATCCCCTTTTCCTCCATAGCCTTTGTAAGCGTACCCTCGGTATAGCGCGGTGGCGGCTGTGTGAAATGCTGTTCAGGCAGCATCTTTAAAAGCTTTAGTATCTGCCCCTGCACAAGCGATGGCAAAAACGCCGCGGAAAGCCCATCCTCGTTATCGGTGTCCTCCACCCTGTCGTCATAAACCGTCATATAACCCGCAAACTTAACGGAGGAGCCGCCTGCCTTAAATATGTGCCCTTCACAGTCAAACTCATAAACAACCGTGTCTAACTCTGCGGCACGCATTTGGCTGGCAATAAAACGCTCCCATATAAGCTTATAAAGCTTGTACTGGTCATTAGAAAGCTTGCCCTTTACGGCATCGGGAGAAAGCGCGGGGTTGGTGGGGCGGATAGCCTCGTGCGCATCCTGCGAGTTCTTCTTTGCCTTGTATACGTTAGGGCTTGAAGGATAAAACTTTTCGCCGTAGCGAGAGCAGATATATTCCTTTGCCGCTATGCGCGCATCGTCGGAAACGCGAAGCGAGTCCGTTCTCATATAGGTGATAAGACCGTGCATACCCGATTCACCAAGGTTTACACCCTCGTAAAGCTCCTGCGCTACCATCATTGTGCGGCGTGTTTGGAAATTAAGCCTGCGGTTAGCCTCCTGCTGAAGCGTGGAAGTGGTAAACGGAGGTAAAGGCTTCCTGCTTTTTACGGTTTTCTTAACGGATATAACCGTGAAATCGTGCTTTTCGCAATCGGAAAGTATGGAAAGTGCTTCTGCCTCGTTAGTGATCTCCCTTTTCTTGCCGCCCTCTCCGAAATACTTTGCAACAAGCGTATCGTTATCGGCTTCAAGCTTTGCGGAAATCGTCCAATACTCCTTGGGAACAAAGTTCCTTATCTCGTTCTCCCTGTCAACAACTATACGCGTTGCAACAGACTGCACTCTCCCCGCAGAAAGACCGCTTTTTATCTTCTTCCACAAAAACGGGCTTATCTTATAGCCAACAAGCCTATCAAGTATCCTTCTTGCTTGCTGTGCATCAACAAGCTTCATATCAATCTCTCTGGGGTTGGACACAGCTTCCTTAAGCGCGTTTTTAGTTACCTCATTAAAGGATATACGCTTAACCTTTGCATCGTTGCCCAAAACGTTGGAAAGATGCCACGCGATAGCCTCACCCTCACGGTCAGGGTCGGTTGCAAGCAAAATTCTATCGGCAGACTTTGCCTCTTTTTTAAGCTCCTTTATAAGGTCGCCCCTGCCGCGGATATTAATATAATCGGGTGCAAAATCGTTTTCGATATCAACGCCAAGCTTGCTTTTGGGCAGATCGCGCACATGCCCTTTGCAAGCAGTTACTTTGTAGTTCTTGCCAAGGTAGCTTTTTATCGTAGGTACCTTGAACGGAGACTCCACTATAATAAGAGTATTCATCTATTGCTCCTTTATAAAATCTGTTCTGTTTAACGCTTTATATCAACAGGCAACGCATCATATCTGCCGCCTGCGGTTCTTGTAATAAACCCATCCAGCTCCAAAGCCGTTGCGGCGTTCATAAGCTGTTTTATGGAAAAGCTGTTTGTTTTTGCCGCAACCTGCTGTAAGGTTTCGGGCCCGTTTTTATCAAGCTCGTCCAAAAGGAAGTTATACGCAAGCTCACGCTCCTCTGCCGCGCTGTATCCGGCCTTCTGCTCGTACTCGGCTGTATTAGCCTCCTCAGAGGGTAGCGGGATATCCGGCGGTATTGTATGCGGTAGCAACGCCTCGTATTCCGCAAGCAAATCCCCAACGGAGGTTATAAGCCTTGCGCCGCCCCTTAGTAGTGCCGCCGTGCCTGCGTTCTCCTCCGTCAACGGCATAGGCGGTACGTAAACGGTTTTACCCTGTTTAACCGCGTGTGTTGCCGTTATCAACGAGCCGCTTCTTGCGTGTGCTTCTACAACCACCACTATGTTGGAAAGCCCCGCTATTATCCTGTTCCTTCGCGGAAATGAGCTCTTATTTGTGATACAGCCGGGCCAATACTCGCTTATCACCAAGCCGTAGCTGTATAGCTTATTAAACAGCGCCGCGTTCTCCTTGGGGTAAACCGTGTCTATCGAATTGCCTATCACGCCTACGGTTAAGCCCCCTGCGTTTAATGCGCTACGCTGGCAAGCGGCGTCTATCCCCTTAGCCAAGCCGCTTACAACAACCGCGCCTGCCGCGGCTGCGCCCTCTGCAAGATATTTTGCGGTTTTAAAGCCGTAATCGCTTATAGAGCGCGTGCCAACCATACCTATACAAAAGCTTTCGTCAAAATTAACAGCCTTGCCCTTGCAATACAGCACCAAAGGCGGGTCCGCAATCGCACGAAGCTTATCGGGATAGCCCTCGTCCTCAATACAAAGCACCCTTATGCCAAGCACTTTGCATTTTTTAAGCACCTCAAACGCGCCCTCAAGCCGCTTATCAAGCAGCTTGCACATCTGCTCGTCTGTTATGCCTTCCATATCGTAGTCATTCGTGGCGTAAGCCTTGTTTATATCACCAAACTTGCTGTATACCTTAAAGCTTTTCGTGCTGTTTGCCCCGAAAGCCATCGTTAGCCAAATGAACTTTTGAAGCTTTATATCGTTTGTGTTTTTCACTGTACGCTACCTCCACGCACAAGCTCCCACATCAAAACAGAAGCCGCCGACGATGCGTTAAGGCTTTCGGTCTGCCCGCGCATAGGGATAGTAACGCAAGCACTACAACGCTTTGCAAGCGCTTCGCTAATGCCGTTGCCCTCGTTACCTATAACGATACAATCTCTGCCTTTAAGCTCAAGCTTTCGGATATCAAGCGCATCCCCTGCGGGCATTGCCGCAAAAACGCGCCGCCCCGATGCCTTAAGACCGTCAACAAACCCAAGCAAATCCTCTACAACTATTATATTGGCAAAGAACAAAGCCCCCATTGTTGCCCTTAAGGTTTTGGGGTTATACAAATCAGCACAATCTGCCGAAAGAACTATGTTTTCTATCCCAAACGCCGCCGCCGTGCGGATTACGGTACCAAGATTGCCCGCATCCCTTAAAGACTCCAAGATAACACAGCAACCGTCCCTAAGCTCGCCAAGGCTTGCAATAGCGCAAACCGCCATTATCCCCTGCGGAGCGCTCTCGTCACTTATATGCAAATACAAATCCCTTGGTATAACGTAAACCTCCGCGCACGAAGCAGAGTCTATAATAGGCTTATACCGTTCCACAACGTCGTCCGCAACGAACATACGCACGGGGCGGTTGCCCGAACGCAAATAATCGTAAACAAGCTTATGCCCCTCAAGCACGAAAAGCCCGTATTGCGACCTGTATTTTTTATCCGCCAATTTGCGAACGGTTTTTATTTTTTCGTTGCTTTTTGAGCTAATAAACTCGTACACGGTGCTCTCCTTTACACAGATTGCTGTAAAACTTAAAAATTATACCATTTTACCCAATATATTATAATAGTACTTTTTTTCATCCTTGTCAATAATATAATCGCACATAAATATTTTTAAAAAATAATTTTAAACAAGCTATTGAAAATCAACCTCGCATCTGTTATAATGTGTAGGAAATATACAGAATATGGCCATACTATCCGGGGAGTTAGCGGTGCCTTGTACCTGCAATCCGCTACAGCAGGGGGGATGCCCTGCATAAGGGCCTTAAAGGTGCGGCTGCGTTTAACATAGGCTGTTGATAAATGGGTCTTGCGCGATCAAAAGCCGTGAATCATGTCAGGTGGGGAACCAAGCAGCATTAAGCGGTGTCTTTGATGTGCCGCAAGGTTGCCTGTTTTGAAGCCGAAGTTAAGCTAACGCGTGTTTTTGGGGTTCGAGTGCGGGCGTATGGTCATATTCTGTATATTTGATTTTTGCGGAGGTAAGCGGGATGTATAAGGCTTTATATAGAAAATGGCGCCCCGCCACGTTTGATACCGTTTGTGGGCAGGAGCATATTACTACCGTACTGAAAAATCAGGTTATAAGCGGCACGGTTTCGCACGCGTATCTGTTTTGCGGCACGCACGGCACGGGCAAAACAACCTGTGCAAAGGTGCTTGCCAAGGCGGTAAACTGCTTATCGCCCGAAAACGGAAGCCCTTGCGGAAAATGCGCCGCCTGCGTTTCTATTGACAGCGGCGCGGCAACGGACGTGTTGGAGATAGACGCGGCAAGCAACAACGGCGTTGATGGGATACGCGCTATAAGGGACGAGGTGGTGTATCCTCCGTCCGCCCTTAAAAAGCGCGTGTATATCATAGACGAGGTTCATATGCTTACCGACAGCGCAAATAACGCGCTACTTAAAACGCTGGAGGAGCCACCGGAATACGTTTTGTTCGTGCTTGCCACCACAGAGCTTCAGAAGATACCCGCAACGATTCTTTCACGCTGTCAACGCTTTGAGTTTAGGCGTATTGATGCCGACATTATCTCCGAGCGTGTGCGTGAGGTGTGTGAATACGAAAAGATAAAGATAGACGATGAATCGGTAAATCTGATTTCGCGCCTTGCAAACGGCGCAATGCGTGATGCGCTTAGCTTGTTGGAATCCTGCGCGGCTTCCTCTGATACGGACAGTATCGAATACGCCGCAACGGAAAAACAGCTTGGCGTTGCCAATAACGAGGAGGTTGTTTCCCTGCTTGGCTACGCGGCTGACGGTAACGTTGCAGAGGCGATGAACGTTTTGGATAGGCTATACAAGGGCTCTCGCGATTTGGCGGCACTTGTGGATCAGCTTACCTATCTAACGCGTGACCTTATGGTGCTTCAAAGCCTACCGGGGATAGGGCTTGACCGTTTGGGTAGCTCGTTCTGCTTTAGCAACGCGATGTTTGAAAGCCTGAAGGCTATGTCCGCCAAGGTTACAAAGGAACAGCTTGTTTATTATTTTGACGTACTTTCCGAAGCAAGGGCGCGCTTTGGCGCATCTGCGCAGAACAAACGCCTTGTTGCGGAGATGGCAATAATAAAGCTGGCGCAGCCATCGTTTGCAGGTGGGCTTGAGGCGTTACAGGCAAGGGTATCCGCGCTTGAGGCAGGTGTGCCTTTAAGAAGCACCGCACCCGTTAAAGAAGCGGCAACCGCAAGCACACCCAAGGAGCAAAAGGCTGAGCCGAAGAAAGAAGCCGTGCAAAAGGAAGCGCCTAAGCAAAGCAGGCAGAAGTTTACGCAAAAGGCAGAGTTTTTGGATGCGCTTGCTAAACGCGGAGCAGGCTCTATATACGCCTTCGCTTCCACCTGCACTTACGAAACCGAGGGGGACGAGCTTCACATATACCCCGATAACGGTGTTGGGTACTCCCTGCTGTCGGCAGACGGTGCGGCTGAGTTTTTGAGGGATGCGGCGGCGTTGGCAACGAAAAGGGCTTTAAAGGTTATCGTACACGAATATTCGGAGGAAAAGCACTCCTCTGCTTTATCGCTTGAAGAATTAATGTAACATATAAAGGAGCAAGAATAATGAAAGTTAGACTTCCACAGGGTATGGGCGGCGGCCCCCAGAATATGAACGCTATGATAAGACAGGCTCAAAAGATGCAGGAGGATATGGAAAAGCTGCAAGAGGAGCTTGAGCAAAAGGAATACACCATACAGGCAGGCGGCGGTGCCGTTACCGTGCTTATAGGTGGGGACAAGACTGTTAAAACCATAGATATATCCCCCGATATAGTTGACCCCGACGATATTGAAACCCTGCAGGATATACTTGTTGCGGCTGTAAACGAGGCATATAAAACTGTTGAAAAAACAAACAGTGATGCTATGTCAAAAATCACGGGCGGTATGAATATGCCCGGTTTATTTTAAGTTATGACCCCGTCACTTGAAAGGCTGGTAAACCAATTTGCCAAGCTGCCGGGGATAGGGAGAAAAACTGCGGCAAGGCTTGCGTATCACGTTTTGTCAAAGCCTGAGCAGGAGGTTAAGGAGTTTGCAGATGCGCTTATGGGCGCAAAGCAGAACCTTAAGCTTTGTTCGGTTTGCTGTTGCCTTAGCGAAACAAAGGTTTGTGACGTGTGCGCAGACGAAAGGCGTGACAGCAGTATTATCTGCGTGGTGGAGGACTCGCGCTCGATGACGGCGATAGAGGACACCAAGGAATACCGCGGAGTTTATCACGTGCTTGGCGGTGTTATTTCCCCGCTGGACGGTATCGGCCCCGAACAGCTTGCCATAAAGCCGCTTATTAAAAGGCTTGGCGGCGATATAAGTGAGGTTATAGTTGCCACCAACCCCAGTATCGAGGGTGAATCCACAGCTATGTACTTAAAAAAGCTAATCGCCCCGATGGGGATAAAGGTTACGCGTTTAGCATACGGCTTGCAGGTTGGCGCAACGCTTGAGTATGCAGACGTTTCTACGCTATCAAAGGCTATAGAACGAAGAACCGAATTATAAAAGTAATCGGGGATGTAAAAAAAGGCCGGACCGCAAGAAAACAACAAAAAATTAATATTGTTGTTAATTGCGGCTAAAGCCACAATTAACTCCTTATAATTATATTTTCTTGCTATGAACGAACTTCACTTCGCAGTACTATCGGTACAGCTTCAGTTCAGTTCGCCCATTCCAACCATTTTTTCCTACCCCCGATAATGGGGATGTTAAAAAGACAGGGCTGTCCTGAAAACTGTTAAGTTGGATTTTAAACGTTTCGTAGCGGGTCATTCGTGAATGCCCCCTACTACATCGTTAATATTAAAACTTCACATTTAGCAAATAGTATGGTATACTAATCACATCTACTACAAAAAAGGATGTGTAGCCATATGAGTAAAGAAATCCGTTTAAGTGAAGAAGAACAGCTTTTTCTTACGAGCATTGTAAAAAGCGGTGTTCATCCAGCTAAGGAAATAATCAGAGCACGCGTATTGCTGTTGCTGGATCGAACCGGGAAAACAGATCATGTACGTTACAATCGCACCGCGGAACGTGTCGGCATATCTGTACAGGCTGTGTACAATATGCGAGATGAATATCTGGATAATCAGGATATTCACTCATATCTTACACGCAAGAAACGAGAAACACCACCGGTACCTGCAAAAGTGGACGGAAAAGTAGAAGCAGAAATTATTGCGTTGGCCTGCAGTAAAGCACCGGAAGGTCATTCAAGGTGGACACTAAGGTTGCTGGCCGAAAGAGCGGTTGCTTTAAATATTGTAGACAGCATATCTCATGTTCGTGTACAACAAATTTTAAAAAAACGAAATATAAGCCTCACCTGAAACAAATGTGGTGTATTCCCCCAAAGCAAAACGCTGAGTTTGTAGCACATATGGAGGATGTTTTAGAAGTGTATTCTCGTCCTTATCACGAAAAACGCCCTGTGGTTTGTATGGACGAAAAGCCTTTTCAACTCCTGGATGAATGTATCGAGCCAATTCCTATGAGCAAAAACAACCATATTGAGAAATATGACTGTGAATATGAGAGGAAGGGATCATGCTCTATATTCATGTTCACAGAGCCGTTGGCCGGATGGCGAGAAGCACATGCGTTGCCACGTCGAACAGCGATTGATTGGGCTTCACAAATAAAGTGGCTGATAGACGAAGCATATCCTCAAGCAGAGAAAATTGTTTTGGTAATGGACAATCTGAATACGCATACGATTGCTTCGTTATACAAAGCTTTTCCTCCGTCTGAGGCGTATCGTCTTGCGAAAAAATTGGAGATCCACTACACACCTAAGCATGGTTCTTGGTTGGATATGGCAGAAATAGAGCTATCTGCGCTTACTATCCAATGTCTTCTTGATGTGAGAATACCATCTATTGATGATCTTAATGTTATTCTTTCTACTTGGCATAGAACTCGCAATTCTGCTCAAAAAGGAATTTCTTGGCACTTCACTACCGACAATGCTCGCGTTAAGCTTAAACACCTATATCCCGAAATAAAGTTTTAATATTAACGATGTA
>JAZNUB010000002.1:0-44902 GCA_045592105.1 Eubacteriales bacterium
CATAGAACTCGCAATTCTGCTCAAAAAGGAATTTCTTGGCACTTCACTACCGACAATGCTCGCGTTAAGCTTAAACACCTATATCCCGAAATAAAGTTTTAATATTAACGATGTAGTAGGGGTCATTCACGAATGACCCGCTACGCGGCATCTAAAGCCAAACGCCGCATATAAGCGAAATGCTTATTTTTGTTAGGGTAAGTTGAATCGGCTGTTAAACCATTGTTAAGGTTTTATTGTTATCCGTACTTGACAAAGCTTACGTATAGTAGTATACTTTGTATATAAATTGAATAAAGGAGCGAAATGGTATGAAAAGAACAGCAAGTATTTTGTTGGCGTTTATTATATGCATTAGTATAGCAACGGTTTGCACATCGGCAGAAAATGTAGTGCTTTTGGGCGACGTGAACGGCGACGGCAACGTGGATAACCTTGATGCTGCTATGATTTTAAAATACGATGCAGGCATTATAGAGTTGGACAGCAGAGCATGGATAGCGAGCGATGTTAATCGCGACGGTTCTGCAGATAACCTTGATGCCGCTATGATTTTAAAATACGATGCGGGCTTGATAAGCTATTGTTATTTAGATAGGCACTCCTTCAGCACCGATGGTGTTTGCGGCGTTTGCGGTGCCGAGAGAGAGGGAACCCCCCTTGGCGTTTTAAAGGATTTTGTTATCAAAAACGGCTATTATGATGAGGAAGCGGCAGTATATTCTGCGTTACTCCAAGAAGACGATAAACAACTTTTAATCCTTAACTATTTTACCGAACAACCTAACGATATGGTTTTTTCTATTAATACTTTCGACGAAAACTATACTTACACAACTATGCTTCTCTGGTGCGAGAGCGAAGCGTTCAGCGAGGTTGCAACGATTGTGGTTGATAACGAAGGAAACACGGTTGCTATGGCTGTGTGTAAAATCTTGAACGAGGACTTTAACATAATCGACCCTGCACTGTTAGATTTTGGAGTATTACTTCAAGATATGCCTTTGGAAGAAAAAGTAAAAGAAGATGTGATTACAATTTTAACCGAGGTTGACTCTTTTTTAAAAAGCAATATTTATGACTACAGTATGGCAGACTACGGCTTTAAATCCTTTTAAGCTTTGAAATAAAAGCGGTAAGCTTTTTGTGTGTGGCGTTCCGATATTAAACACTATTGCAAAACGCGGTGCAGTTTGTTATAATAAACTAAAGGCGCGGCAGAGGTTTTATCGCCCTCTGCCGCTTTATTCTTTTGTGTATGTTGGAGGGGCTTTATGGCTTTTTTACCTATAACGGCTGAAGAGGTAGCCGCACTTGGTTGGGGCGTGCCTGATTTTGTGCTTGTAACGGGGGATGCGTATGTGGATCACCCGTCCTTTGGTACAGCCATAATCTCCCGCGTGCTGGAGGCGGAGGGCTTTCGCGTGGCAATCCTTGCCCAGCCCGATTGGAAAAGCACCGCAGATTTTAAGCGTTTTGGCAAGCCGCGCTTGGGCTTTCTTGTAAACAGCGGGAATATAGACAGTATGGTGGCGCATTACACCGCCGCCAAAAAGCGCAGGGGGGACGATTATTATTCCCCCGGCGGCAAGGCAGGCAAGCGCCCCGACAGGGCTATTATCGTGTACTGCAACCGCATAAGAGAGGCGTATGGCGATATACCGATAGTTATAGGCGGTATAGAGGCATCCACCCGCCGCTTTGCTCATTACGATTATTGGTCTGACAAGGTGCGCCGCAGCTTGCTTATAGACAGCGGTGCGGACCTGCTTGCCTACGGCATGGGCGAAAACATTATGCGCCGTATAGCCTTCCTTTTGGATAAGGGGGTGCCCGTTAATAAGCTTTGCGATATCAGGGGCACGGTTTACAGGTGCAAAAAGGATGCGCCTGTGCATTACGATTATGTGGAAACAAGCGATTACAACACGCTTAAAACCGATAAAGCGGCGTATGCACGCGCTTTTAAGGTGCAGTACGATAATATGGACGCTATAACTGGCAAGGCGGTTATAGAGGAATATGACGATTGCAAGATAGTGCAAAACCCGCCAATGCCGCCGCTAACGCGCAAGCAACTGGACGAGGTGTATTCGCTTCCCTTTATGCGTACCTACCACCCTGTTTATGAAAAGGAGGGGGGAGTGCCTGCCATAGCGGAGGTTAAGTTTTCCATAACCCACAGCCGCGGCTGTTTTGGCGGCTGTAACTTCTGCGCGCTAACCTACGTGCAGGGGCGTTCCGTATGCTCGCGCTCGGAAAAAAGCGTGCTGGAGGAGGCGCGCATCATCTCGGAGCTTCCCGATTTCAAGGGCTATATACACGACGTTGGCGGCCCAACGGCAAACTTCCGCCATCCCGCCTGCGAAAAGCAGAAGGAAAGCGGCGTTTGCACCGCAAGGCGTTGCCTGTTCCCAACACCTTGCAAAAACCTTAACGCCGACCACAGCGAGTATATACACCTTTTAGAGGAAATAGAAAAGATACCGCGCGTTAAGAAGGTGTTTATCCGCAGCGGTATCCGTTTTGATTATCTGCTTGCCGATAAGAACGAAAAATTCTTTAAGCGCCTTGTTGCCAACCACACAAGCGGTCAGCTAAAGGTTGCGCCGGAGCATTGCTCGGACAACGTGCTTAAATACATGGGCAAGCCTAAATTTGAGGTTTATAAGCGTTTTCAACAGCGGTTTTATCAGCTAACAAAATCTATGGGGAAGGAGCAGTATCTTGTTCCGTACCTTATGTCCTCGCATCCGGGCAGTACCGTGGAGGACGCTATTGCGCTTGCGCTGTACCTGCGTGAGAACGGCTTGAACCCTGAGCAGGTGCAGGATTTTTACCCCACACCCGGCACGGCTTCCACCTGTATGTTCCACACAGGGCTTAACCCCTTTGATATGAAGCCCGTGTACGTTCCGCGCAGCTACGAGGAGAAGAAGCTGCAAAGGGCGCTTTTACAATCCCACCGCGCGGAAAACGCGCCGCTTGTACGGAAAGCGCTTGAAAAGGCGGGCAGGGCAGACCTTATACCCGTTCTACTGCCGCACCGCCGCGTACCCGCTAAGAGCGCGCACGGTAAAGGTACTGTGCAAGGCAAGCGCAAGCGATAGCCACCACGGCACAGCAGGCGTAAACCTTTGCGGTTTCCACGATAAGGCAAAACATATCGTAACGGAACGCCGTTTCTATCCTGCCGCTAACAAGCCCCCATATGTACGAAAGGCAAACGGCGGCGGGGAATAAAAGCCCTGAGGCGATAGTGTGCTTTGCGAAGCTGCAAACGGTAATTTTTTGTTTCATTTTGATAAATCCTTTCTTTACAAAGTTTAAATAATGTGGTATTATAATCTTTAATAAGACTGTAAAAACGAACTAAAGCTAAGGTTTTTGGATAAGAGGTGCTTTTATATGAAATGTCCCGTATGTTCCCACCCCGAAAGTAAGGTTGTTGATTCGCGCCCCACGCCGGATGGTATGTCTATCCGCCGTCGTAGAGAGTGCTTGCATTGTCAGCGCCGCTTTACCACCTACGAGATTATAGAGGATATCCCGATGGTTGTTGTTAAGAAGGACAACAGCAGGGAAGCTTATGACAGAAACAAGCTGTTATCCAGCATAATCCACGCTTGTGATAAGCGCAAGGTTTCCAAGAACCAGATGGAGGAGATTGTTGTTGATATCGAGCGCACGCTGCAAAACTCTTTGCAGAACGAGATACCTACCTCCTATATTGGCGAGCTGGTTATGCGTAAGCTAAAGGAGATAGACGAGGTTGCGTATATCCGTTTCGCTTCCGTTTACCGCCAGTTCAAGGATATCGGCGCGTTTGTGGACGAGCTTAACCGTATGCTCGCGGAAAAGCGATAAGGCAAATTTAACAAAACAAAACAGCACGGAGTTATCTTTTTAAAAGACAGTTCCGTGCTGATTTTTATTATATTGCTGTTCTGTGGCTTAGCCAACTATAACGATGCCATCCTTAAACAGCGTGTTGGGGTTTAGGAAAACACCATCCAAGGTAACGGCAAAATGTAGCGTTGCTATCTTTGCAGAGTTTTCGGTATATACCAAGCCGGATATACCTGCCGTGCCTATAATCTCACCCTCCTGCACCGTGTCCCCAACGGATTTGCCAAGAGAGCCCAAGCCGTAATAATGGCTTTTAATACCGTATCCGTGGTCGATAACCAGCATATTGCCGTAAACCGTGTCCTCACTTGCGTATATAACAACGCCGCGCTGGCTTGCCTTAATGCTGGCGCCCGTTTCCAAACGGTAGTCTATGCCGTTTACAACGTACTTGTCCGCCATACCGTTTACGATAAGCTCCGTGCCGAAGTTATACATAACGGCACCGTCCACAGGCTTGGAAAATGCGTTTCCGCCTGCAACCATAGCCTCGCCCACAGAGGCGTTAAAGCCGCTATACAGCTCTTGAAGCTGTGCCTTATAATCGGGCTGTAGGTAGTGGGTGTACTTTTCGGGGTCCATAGTTGCGGTGTTAAACTCCGCTTTCGGTGCGGAAACCGTAACCGTTATCGCTTTTTCAACGCTGCCAACGGTAAACACCAGCGTGTATTCGCCCGCCGCGTTCTCCAAGCTTACGGGGATCAGCGCAAACGCGCTGCCGTCCTCACCATAGTTCACGCGAAGCTCGCTTGTTATAAGCTGGGTTTCCAATGATATCTTTTCGCTCTCGCTGAAATGGCGGAAGCCTATACAAAGCATATCGCCCGCAGTAACCTTATCGCTGGAACGAATTATTTCGGGCAACACGTCGTAAAGCAGGTCAAAATCATAGGTTGCGTTGCCGCCCAAGGCGTTTGCGCTTTGTTCCCACTTCGCCTCAACAACGGCGCGGATTTGCGTATCCGTTGTGAAAAGCAGGGATGACGGGTCGGATATATTAAGTGCGTTGCCGCTTTGGTCGTAAAACGTAATAGTATGCTCAACAGGCGTTTGTGCAAAGCTTAAAGCAAAGCCCGCATCGGAATAAAAGCTGTAAAACTGGCGTTCTGTCGCTGTTTTGGTTTGCGTATCCGTAACGGCTGTGCCTGCTATGTCCTTGTACTGCCACGCGTACTCCTTGGGCAAAACGGTCTGCTCTGCATCGCCCGTTTTGAAGATAAGCGTTGGCAAAGTGTAGCCCGCCTTGCCGTATACGTACGCACATTCCTTTCTTTGCAAAAGCTGTTTTGCAAAGCTTTGCGGCACGGAGAAATAAGCCCCGTCCTTATTCTTAAAGAAACAGCCGTTGGTATTAGCCTCGGCGTACAGCTCAAACGCGGTTTCCGCGTTCTTTTGCTTTATCACAACGCTTATAGGCTGTTCGTTTTCGATATCTCTAACAGGCTTTGTAAGCGGATCTGCCTCCAAATACATATCAACGTAGAAGGGGATATCCTCACCGCTGTCAAACACAAAGCTCTCACCCGTTGGGGAAGTAACGTTTATTGCACTTACACTGTCGGGGTTGATGTTCCCCTCAGACAGGCTTATTGCAAAATATACGATAAACACTATCGGCAAGCACAAAATAAGCCACAGCCACACGGGCTTTTTATTTGTATTTTTCACTTTTAACGTCCGTCCTTGCGGTTAAAATGCGCTGTTTACGGTAGCAACAAACTTATCAACGTTGGGGGAAACAAGCAAGTAAACGTATAAGCCCTTCTGCTCTACAACAGCCTTTTGAAGCATAGCGTAGTTGTCTGCATTATAGTCCTTCATCTGCGCGGTTTCGCTTTGCAAAACGATATCAAGCTTTTGCTTGATTGCGCCTGCCGCGTTCTCGTCCTTAGCCATGAACATAACTGCCTTCTCGGAGGATAGGCCGCTTATCTCGGTAAGCCAGAAATGGCTTGTGTAGGTTTCAGGGTCGATACCCGTTTCCTGATAGATATCGTCTGCGGATATCTCTCTCTTCTCTTCTGCTTTGAAATCCGCTTTGATTTGTTCAAGAACGGCGTTCATATCAACGGTTTTTGCTTCCTCGCTGGCAACGGTGGAAGCGTCGTTACTAACAACGGCAGAGGAATCGTCCTTGCTTGCGGAAGGTGTTTCCTCGCCGGAGCAAGCGGCAAAGGTGCTGATAGCAAGCGCCCCTGCAAGGAGCATAACAATAACTTTTTTCATAATCAAAAACCCTTTCTTTTTATCAAAATATTATTATCAGTTTTCAAAAAGCGGAATGCTTTGCGGATTTTGCCAAGTACCCTCGGTTTTTTGCTTAGCATAGTCACGCAGAACGTCCATCCAAACGTAGTACGCGTTTTGCTTAAGGTGGCAGTAGTTGTCACTGCAATAAACGCTTGCCAGCCATCCGCCCCCATCCGTAAGCGGGGTAGCAACGTCCACAAAGTCTATACCGCTTTTGTTGCAGTACTCAAGAACGTAGCTGTTAAGCAGGCTCATATTCCTGTTGTTAAGGTTGCGGAAGCTGTTGCCGCGCATAAGGTAGGTGGAGGCAAGCACAACCACCTTAACCTCGGGGCTGTTTTCCTTCAGCTTTTCTATGCATTGTATAACCTCGTCCGCAACTATGCGCGCACAGGTGTCCGCCTTGCCAACCATACCAAGGTCGTTAAGCCCCATTAGCCCGATATAAATAGTGCCGGTACCCGTAGCGGCAGGCAGATCCTCTATCTTATAAGGCACGCCCTGATAGCGCGGAAGCACGTTATCAGCCTGCGTTGTTGTTTGGTTGATGTTGTTAAAGAAGCTAAAGCTGCTTGTGCAGCACAGTATCGCATCCCCAAGAACCCCCTCGTTTTTGCTGCGCCAGCTATTAACGTAGTTCTTGAAATGCACCATAACGGAGTGCCCAACAAACACCGAGTTGTTAAAATACACGTCATACTCACTTGTGGAAATGGAGCTTGGCGGAGGGGTAATAGGCTCGGTATCGCCAACGGGCGGCAGTTCGCTTATATCCTCAGAGCTTTCTTCCACAGAAACCTCCTCAGAGCTTTCTTCTACCGAAATCTCCTCAAAGCTTTCCTCGCTAACAACGCTTTCTTCGATGGATACCTCCACGGAAGGCTCGTTACTGTCAACGGAAAAAACATCATCCTCGCTGCTAACAGGCTGCTCGCTAACGGGGTTGTTTACGGCAACCTGAACGCAAGCAAAGCACAAAGCACAAACCAGCAAAACCGATAGTATAACAAATAAAACCTTTACAGCTTTAACCATAATCTATACCTCATAATAAATAACACGCTTTCATACTGCTTTGATTATACACGTCAAGCAACATTATGTCAAGACGGCAAGCGTGGATTTTGTCGAATATTTTTTGGCTTTAATGCTAATACTTACCATAGAAAGCAGAGGGTGGAAAAGATGGAGCATAAAACCTGCGCGGAGCTTTTGCAAGAGCTTAATGCGCTTTTTGAAAATTGTGATGATTTTGTACTGCGCCCGATAAACGGCAACGGCGTAAACGGCGCGGTTTGCTTTATAAAGAATATATGCGATAGAAAGTATATTTCTGACCGTGTTATTGCGCCTATTGTTAAGAACTGCAAAAAGGATTTCGGCGGCAAGTTTGAGGGCTTGCTGGAAAGCGCATCCTGTACCGCGTGCGACACGGTGGAGCAGGCTGTAGAAGCAATACTTGGTGGCAATGCGTTGGTTGCGATAGAGACAAACGCCTTGTACTGCGCCTCGGTTGCGGCGGATAATTTTTCCGTTCGCGGCATAGAGGAGCCAACAAGCGACGTTACCGTAAAAGGCCCGCGCGCAGGCTTTACCGAAAGCGGGGAGGAAAACCTTGCCTCACTACGCAGGATAATAAAGAACACCGCACTTAAAACCGTGTCCTATACCGTTGGCGGCTTAACGGCAACCAAGGTTTTTGTGGTGTATTTGGAGGGCAGGGCAAGCAACAAGGTGCTAAAGCAGATAGAGCGCGTTTTGCAAAACGCCGATGCAAGCAGTATAGTAGATAGCGGCAATATAGAACAGCTTTTGTGCCCCCGCGGCAGTTTGTTCCCAACGCTTGGCAGCAGCGAAAAGGTGGACAAGGTTGCATCAAAGATACTTGCCGGCAGGGTTGCCGTTGTGTGCGACGGAAGCCCCTTTGTGCTTACCGCGCCCTATGTGTTTGCGGAAAGCATCCAGTCCGCCGAGGACTACCTAAAGCCTGCGTGGTACGCAACCTTTATGCGCTTTTTGCGCTTTTTTGCTTTGGTTTCCTCTGCGTTTCTGCCTGCCTTGTTCACCGCCGCCGTGTATCACGACCGCTTTTTGATACCAAGCGTGTTGATGGAATCGCTGGAGGCGATGGAAAAGGATATAAAGCTTCCGTTCATAGGCGAGATATTGCTTATGCTTACCGCCTTTGAGATAGTGCGCGAGGTGGGCGTTCGTATGCCGCGTACCGTTGGGGACGCGGTTGGGCTTGTGGCATCGCTTTTGGTGGGCGATGCTACGGTTGAAGCGGGGCTTGCGGGTACAGCCGCGTTGCTTATAGTGGCGTTTTCCGAAACCACGGGCTTTATAGTGCCCGCTATGAACAACAGCCTAACGCTTTTTAGGTATTTGTATATATTTGCGGCGTATTTTGCGGGTATGTACGGCTTGCTTTTTGCTTTTGGCGTAACGGCAATAATGCTTATTAAAAAGAAAAGCTTCGGCGCATCGTATCTGGTGCCGCTTATACCGTTTTCTGCAAGCGGAATGCAGGATTTTTTGCTTGCCGCGCCCAAAAAAACTCTTGGCAGGAAGGAAAAGCTGAAATAAAAACGCGCCATACCGCATACATTTAAGCGGAGGTGCGCTTATGGAAAGGATAGTTACAACCACAACCGAAAGGCAAACGCTTGGCGAGGATAAGGTGAGGGTAAGCCTAACGCTTCCTACTCTGCCCGAAAAGGCGCAAACGCCGCTTCAAAAAAGCTTTTCAAAGTATTACGGGGGTATGCGTTCGGGCTTCTTGCGCTTTGCCAAGGAAAGCCTTTTAAAGCGCGCCGCAAACCAAAACGTGCCGTTTGGCGCGGTGCTTAAGGCTGTTGTTAGCTACGAGAACAAAAGCGTTGTTTCCGTGTATGTGGATGCGGCTGTAAGCACGGGGGATGCGCGCACCATAACGCGCCTGCCGCAGCTTTGGGATAAAAAAAGCGGCACGCTTATCCGTGCCGAAGCTTTGTTTTTAAAGCGTGCAAAAAGCGCGTTGATGCCCTTGCTTGAGAAAAGCTCTATATCCCGCGCGGAAAGCGCGGCGGTGCCGCTTTATTCCGATTGGAGGGTGCTTTTAAATAAGCACTTTGATAAAAAAGCGTTTTATTTAAGCCCGCGCGGCTTGGCTTTTATATACTCCGCAGGGGTTTTAAGCGACAAAAACGAGGTGTTCCCCGTACATGTAGCGCAAAACGACCTAACTGCCGTGCTTAAAGAAAGCGCATACGCTTCTTTTTGGGGCGAGGAGTAAATAAAACCCATATTGATAAAAGCCTTCTTTTGTGCTATACTATCAGCGAAAGGAGGCTTTGCGCTATGAAAAGGGCTTTTTGCGTTTTATGTGCTTTGTTTTTGTTGCTTTCTGCTTTGCCTGTCGGAGCAAACAACAGCGTGTATATAAGCACGGCGGAGCAGCTTGCGGCGTTGTCCGCGCGCGTTGCGGCAGGGGACAGTATGGCTGGCGTAAGCGTATACCTTACTGCCGATATAGCGTTAAGCGCCCCTTTTACACCTATCGGCGTTGATGAGCAAGCACCGTTTAGCGGTAGCTTTTACGGTTGCGGCAGGACGATAAGCGGCGTTTACGTTGAGAAAGACAATTACGCAGGGCTTTTTGGCTACGTTTACTGCGGAAAAATAGACGGTGTAGAGCTTGTAAACGCCACCGTTAAGGGCGAAAACTACACCGCGCTTTTGGTTGGAAGGCTGTACGCATACGAGGGCGCGGCGGCTGTTAGCAACTGCAAGGCAAGCGGCACGGTAAACGGCGTTTGCTATGTTGGCGGCTTGGTGGGCTATGCTTGCGCGGCGGCGTACGGCGTGTACGCAAGGGCGGAGATTAAGGGCTGTAAGTTTAACGGCACGGTAAACGGCGATATACATATAGGCGGCATATTAGGCAAGGGCGATGCGCGCTCCACCTCCTCCCGTGCGGAGGTTATTGCTTCGGATTGCGTTGCAAACGGTTTTGTAAGCGCAAACGGAAGGTTCTCAAGCCTTGCGGGCGGTATATGCGGCGCGCTTTCTGCGGAGAGCAACGGCGGCAGTAGCCTTGCAAGCGCGGTAGGAAACGTTTCTTACGCCAACGTTAGTGCAAAATTAAGCGCTTCGGGCGGGATATGCGGCGCGGTAGGCGCAAAGGGCTTTGGAGCTTCTGCCACGCTGGAGGGTGGCGTTGCCTTCGGTGCGGTATACGCCGCCGCGCTTTCGGGCGGGCTTGCAGGCAAGTGCGAGGCTAAAGAAAACGGCATTGCCGAGGTGAAAAACAGTATATCCGCGTGCAATATATCAGGAAGCGGTATAAACGCTTTTGCCGCGGGCGAGGGCGTTAGCGGCTGTGTAAGCGCACAGGATGGCGCGGTTTCATATCCAAGCGGAATAACGCCGCCCGTGTATGCACGGGGGGACGCTAACGGCGACGGCGTTTGTGACAATATAGATGCCGCGTTGATACTTAAATACGATGCAGGGCTTATGCTGTTGGGTGCGGCGGCGCTTGCCGCTTGTGATATGGATTTAAGCGGTGGTTGTGATAATTTAGATGCCGCGTTGATACTTAAATACGATGCCGGCCTGTGAATTTCAGCGCGGCATTTAACTGCAACAAGGTTTAATTAAAAAGTAGGGCGGGGGCTTGCTTCCGCCGCAACAAACGCAAACGAATAACCAAACGGCGGGAGATAAACCCCCGCCAAACGGCGGGAGCAAGCCCCCGCCCTACGTACATATAAAACAAATCGGCAGAGAAGATTGCTTTCTCTGCCGAAATTTATTTGTTATTTTTCTCTGAAAATAGCAAGATAATCCGAGGTGGTTATGCGGTTATCGCCATTAAAGTCCGCCGCGCGGCGATATGCTCTGGAGGGAAGCGCGCTATCCGTACCCGAAAGATACGATTTAATAAGAAGCAGGTCTGCCGTGGAATGCTTACCGTCGCCATTAGTGTCACCCTTAACCATAACGGTATACACGGTGCCGCCAACCGTTAGCTTACAGCCTGTACCAACTATGTCGGTAGAGGCAAGCACCGCACCGGTTTTTGAAGCTAAGGAGGAAGCTTTTCCCTCTACGGAATAGTAGATGTTTATAACGGAAGCAGTTGTATAAACGGGAATGTTCATTGCAATAAGTGCGTAGTTATCAAGCGTCCATCCTGCGGAAAGGTTGATATACTGTATGGAGTTAGCGGAAGCGAAGCCGCTTACAACGCTGTTGTTGTAGGAGCAAAGCGTAAAGCCGTTTACTCCGTTAAACGCACCGTTTTGGATAGAGGAAACGCTGTTGCCGATAATAACGGTTTTTGCGCTTGCGCCGTTAAAAGCACCTGCGGCTATGGTTTTAGCCTCAGCAGGGATGGTAACCTGGCTGTTTGCAGTGGTGCATTTAACGTAAACCCCGTCTGCCACTATGCCGCCGTAGCCTGCCTTAACGGTAACGTGGCAAAGTGCCGTAGACGTACCTGCGGTAGCGGTAATGGTTGCGCTACCCTCGCCGTTTGCGGTTAGCGTGTTGCCCGAAACGGAAACAACCGCGCTGTTACTGCTTGTTAAGCTGTATGCAGAGCCTGCGGGGCTAACGGTAACCGTTGCGGTATAGCTGTTGCCCTTGTCCATAAACAAGGTTTTAGGCGTTAGCGTAACCGTGCAGTTGGGGGTAGGAGTAACCGTAGAACCCCAATCGCCCGTATAATTATACTTTTCCAGATCAAACTGATCGTAAAGCGTGATAAGCACGGAGGGATAGGAGGGCTCGCCACAGTAGCCCGATGTATAAAGGATCTGCGCACAGGAATGGAAATCGTAGTTGCCGCGAAGAGGGGCATATATATCCATATTGTTGAAAAGCGCGCTGTGGTCGTTAACGCTTTCCTGCCAGCTTGGATATGCACGCCAAAAGCTAAGCTCCTGCTCTTTAACGTAGGCATCACCCTTTGCGGCGTGAACCTCTGCCCAGTTGTTATAAAGCACCTTTTCGTTACGGTCGTATATCATACCGCCCCAGGTGTGATACGCCCTTATACCGAACAGGTTGTTTGCTTCCTTTGCAAGCGTGCTGGTGCCCCAACCGCTTTCCCATATAGCCTGCGCCAACGATATAGATGCAAGGATTTTGTTATCCCTCATATCCGCAGTACACATAGGGCCAACGGTGTTAAGAAAATCGTCAATGTACGAAGCACCCACAACCGTTGCGGGCATCGCCGCGGATATTACGCCGATAAGCATAACAGCCACAAGCAGCATCGCCGTGCTTTTTGTTTTCATAACTAAAAATTCATCCTTTCTTGATTTAAGCGGGGGTGGTAAGCTGCGGCTTTTGCAGCCTTAAATAAAAATCCACCTCGTTGTTTTGGGAAAGAGTGATAACGCCTTTATCACCGTCCCTTTCTATAATAGCCCCGTTAAAGTAGTTTTCAATCAGTTCAAGTGGAATATAATAGTCGTTTGTAAAAATGATTTTTGCGCCAAGCCTTATGTTCTCCCCATTCATCTCCACCACGGCGGAATCTTTGAAAAGGGAAATGCTTTGCTTTAGATTATGGAAATGCAGCGTTACCTCGTTTTTGTCCCCCGCCAGCGTGAACTTGTAAAGCGAGGAGAGGGCGGAAGCGGAGATATACTCAACCCCGTTGATATTGGCGCGGTCAGCCGCAAGCTCGTAAACAGCCTTACCATCTTTGTCGGCAACCACAATGTCTGCCGCGTTGTCCCCCACTATGCTCCCGCGGTACAGCGAGAAAACGAATACCGCGATAATAAGACAAACTGCAAAATAAATAGCCGCGCAAAGTATAAGCCTTGCAAAAAAAGTTTCTCTTTTTTGGCGGCGCAAAGCTAAGGCACGGCGTTTGCGCTCCTCCATCTGAGGGGTAAGCGGCTTTGCGGGTGCCTTTTTGGTGCCGTTTTTGGCAACATTATGTGCTTTATTGGGTTCTTTGACCCAATTTGTATTATTTTCCTCGTTCAAAGCATAACACCTCACCGTATTATATCACTTTGCACTTATTTTTGGAAGCGAAAACAGAACTTTTTTACAAAATGCTAATAAAATGGAAATACAACGGTTAAAAAATGGGTAAACTTTGGGTAGCAAACAGCGGTTTTGCGTGTTAAGAGGTGGTTTTATGGAACGAAAATTTACCGAGGAGGCCGCGCTTGCGGTTAATATTGCGTTTTCGGAGGCGGCGCGTTGCGGTGCGGGCTTTGTGGGCAGCGAGCATCTTTTAATAGGGCTTGTACTGCAAAACGGTGAAACTGGCAGGCTTTTGGTGTCCTGCGGGGGCGGCTTGGCGGCGTTACGCGGGAAAATGGAGGCTTGCCGCTTTCCGCAAGCGGCGCACCCGTGCGAGGAGATGACGCCAAAGCTTAAATGCATACTTATGAAAGCAACGGTTATTGCGGGGAAGGACAGGCGCGTTTGCGGCGCACATCTTTTGTCGGCTATTCTGTCGGAGGAGTGCTGTGGCAGGCGTATTGCGGAGGAGGTTTGCGATACCGAGCTTTTGTATAACGGTTTAGAGAAGCTGATGTTGGAGGATAAGATGCTGCAAAAAAGCAAGAAGACACAAAGCAAGCCAACGCCGTTGCTTGACAAAAACGGCAGGGACCTTACGGAAAAGGCGTTGCTTGGCGGTACCGACCCTGTTATCGGCAGGGAAAAGGAGGAGGAACGCGTGATACAGATACTGCTTCGCCGTTCCAAAAACAACCCCTGCTTGGTTGGTGAGCCGGGCGTGGGCAAGACCGCGGTGGTGGAGGCGGTGGCACTTCGCATAGCGGAGGGCAGAGTGCCCGAAGCGTTGAAGAACAAGCGGCTTGTTGCGCTGGATTTGCCGTCGCTTGTGGCGGGTACGAAGTACCGCGGGGAGTTTGAGGATAAGCTGCGCGGGATAATAGAGGAGGTGCAAAGCGCGGATAACGTGATACTGTTTGCAGACGAGCTACACACGATAGTGGGCGCAGGCGCGGCAGAGGGCGCGATAGACGCATCAAACATATTAAAGCCGTATTTGGCGCGTGGGGAGCTACAGCTTATAGGCGCAACCACGCTTAAGGAGTACAAGCGGTATATAGAAAAGGACGGTGCTTTGGAAAGGCGGTTCCAGCGCGTGCTGTTGGAGGAGCCAAGCGTTACGGAATGCGTAAGCATTCTGCGCGGGCTTAAGGATAAATATGAGGAGTACCATTCCGTTAAAATAAGCGAAGAGGCGTTGTATGCGGCGGCAGAGCTTTCCGAAAGGTTTGTAACGGATAGGCATATGCCCGATAAAGCGATAGACCTTATGGACGAGGCGGCGGCGGCAAAACGGCTTGAAAGCGTGGGGCGCAGGCGCGGCGGAGTGGTATACCGCGCGGATGTGGAAGCGGCGTTGGAGGCACAAACGGGCGTGTGCTTTAACGGCAAGCCGATAAGCGAGACGGCGGCTTTGGCTGTTAAGCAACGCGTTTGCGGGCAAGCGGCGGCGGTGGACACAGTTGTGGAAGCGCTTAACAGATGCCGCGCGGGGTATAGCTGTTCGGAGGAGGCACCGCTGTGCTCCTTCCTGTTTACGGGTGCGGCAGGAACGGGCAAGGCGGAGCTTGCAAGGGAAGCGGCGCGGCTTATGTTCGGTACGGACAGGCGTTTTATGCGCTTTGATATGGCGGAATACAGCGAGCCGCATAATATATCGCGCTTAACGGGTGCATCCCCCGGCTATACGGGCTGTGAGGACGGCGGCGCGCTTACGGAATGGGTACGCAAAGCACCGTACAGCCTTCTGCTTTTCGATAACGCGCAAAGCGCGTGCGCGGAGGCACTTGCGGTGATACGCAGGATATTGGAGGAGGGGTGCTTGCGTGATGGCTGTGGCAGTAAGATAAGCTTTCGCGGCTGTATAGTTGTTGTAGCCGCTGATACGGAGCAATGCGCGGCGGCGGGCTTTTGTGCAGACGGCGGCGGGCGGCAGGATAAACGCTTGCAGGCGATAGCGGAGCTTGTGGAGGAACGCGTGCGCTTTAGGGCGCTTGATAAGGAGGCACTTTCCGCGATAGCGGAGGGGTACCTTGCGCAGATGAATATAAGGCTTGCGCCCTTGGGTATACGGCTTGGTGCCGAGGCGGGCTTTGCCGAAAGCATCGGTGCCGATTGCGCCAAAAAGGGGATGGGCGCTTCCGCCTTGCGCGCTCGTCTTGGCAAGCACGCAAAAACGCTTTTTTCGGGCAGGGCGGTTTGCGAGGATGCCATTACCGCAACACTTTTTTGCGAAAACGGTGAGGAAAAGCTTAAAATAAGTGCAAAAAACTGTTGACAAGCGGGCTTGTTGGTTGTATAATAGCGGCTGTAAAGTGTTTTGCTTTACAGCCGCTGTTGGTTTTTTGAAGGGTAGGTGCCGTTATGGAAAAGGATAGGGTGCGGATATCTGCGCTGTTGGATTTATACGGTGCGGCACTATCGGAAAGACAGCGTGATGTGTTAGAGCTGTATTATAACGATGATTTGTCGCTTGCAGAGATAGCGGAGGATACGGGCATAACCCGCCAGGGTGTGCGCGATGCTATCGTTAAAGGGGAGAAGGAGCTTACCGCTTGGGAAGAAAAGCTTGGCTTCCTTGCACGCACGGGGCGAATACGCGCCGTGGCGGAAAGCATAGCGGCGGAGGCAAGCGCGGCAGGTAATAAGGCGATTTGTGACCTTTCTGCGCGCCTTCTGGGTGAGATATAACGGGGGAGATACAGATGTTTCAAAGCCTTACGGATAAGTTATCACAGGCTTTTAAAAAGTTCCGCAACAAGGGTAAGCTAACGGAGGCAGACGTTAAGCTTGGCATGCGCGAGATAAAGCTTGCGCTTCTGGAGGCGGACGTTAACTTTAAGGTAGTTAAAGAGTTTATAGCTAAATGTACCGAGCGTGCTGTGGGGAGTGACGTGCTTGAAAGCCTTATGCCCGCACAGCAGATAGTTAAGATAGTAAACGAAGAGCTTGTTGCGCTGATGGGTACAACCAACACCAAGCTGCAGATAGCATCAAGGCCGCCAACGGTTGTGCTGATGTGCGGCTTGCAGGGTAGCGGTAAAACCACGCACAGCGGCAAGCTTGCGCTTATGTATAAAAAGCAGGGCAAAAGCCCCTTGCTTGTTGCGTGTGACATATATCGTCCCGCCGCTATAAAACAGCTACAGGTTGTTGGTGAAAAAGCGGGCGTTAAGGTGTTTGAAAAGGGCACGCAGAACCCCGTTAAAACGGTGGAGCAGGCTTTGAAATACGCCTACGAGTACGGGCATGATATGGTTATCGTGGATACCGCGGGCCGTTTGCACATAGACGAGGAGCTTATGCAGGAGCTTAAGCGCGTTAAAGAGGCGGCAAACCCAACGGAAACCTTGCTTGTTGTAGATGCTATGACGGGGCAGGATGCTGTAAACGTTGCACAAAGCTTTAACGACCTGCTTGATATCACGGGCGTGATACTTACTAAGTTAGACGGTGATACAAGAGGCGGTGCGGCGCTTTCCGTGCGCTACGTAACCGGCAAGCCGATAAAGTTTATCGGTATGGGCGAAAAGCTTGATAATTTGGAGCCGTTTTATCCCGACCGTATGGCATCCCGCATATTGGGGATGGGGGACGTGCTTTCGCTTATAGAGAAGGCGCAAAACGCATACGACGATAAGCAAGCGGCAGAGCTTGAGCGCAAGTTTAGGGAGTCTACCTTTACTTTAGAGGACTATTTGGAGCAGTTTGCACAGATAAAGAACATGGGGTCTATGGACCAGCTTTTGGGTATGATACCGGGTGTAAACACCTCCAAGCTTAAGGATGCGAAGATAGACGAAAAGGCGATGGCACATATGGAGGCGATAATCCTTTCGATGACGCCGTATGAGCGCACGCATCCGGGCGTTCTTAATTCCTCCCGCAAGAAGCGCATAGCGGCAGGCAGCGGCAGAAGCGTGGAGGAGATAAACAGGCTGCTGAAGCAGTTTGAGCAGACCAAGGAATTGATGAAGCAATTCACTAAAAAGGGCAAAAAAGGCAAGCGCAGGCTTCCTTTTGGCATATAAAACAATTAAACATACACATTTTGGAGGACATGAAAAATGGCTGTTAAGATCAGACTTAAGAGAATGGGCGCAAAGAAGGCTCCTTTTTACAGAGTAGTTGTTGCAGACTCTCGTTTTCCCAGAGATGGTAGATTTATCGAAGAGATAGGCTACTACAATCCTATGAAGGAGCCCGCAGAAATCGTTATAGATAACGAAAAGGCTAAGAAGTGGATATCCAACGGCGCACAGCCCACCGAAACCGTAAGAAGCTTGCTTAAGAAGAACGGTGCTATATAAGGAGCGAGCTGATGAAGCAAACTTTAGTGGATATAGCAAGGGCGATAGTTGATAACCCTGATGCTGTTTGCGTTTCCGAAAAGGTAAGCGGCGATACCCACGTGCTTGAGCTAACCGTTGCTAAGGACGATATGGGGAAGGTTATCGGTCGCCAGGGCAAGATTGCCAAGTGCATACGCGTTGTTATGCGTGCCGCAGCGGCAAAGCAGAACAAGCGCGTTATAGTTGACATAGTTCAGTAGTGCTATGAAAAAGTATTTGGAAGCGGGCGTTTTAGGCGCCCCCCGCGGCATCAAGGGTGAGCTTAGGTTTGACTGCTGGTGTGACAGCCCCGATTTTTTGCGGAGCGTTAGCAGGTTTTACTTTGATGCGGCGGGCACCAAAAGCCTTGCGGTAAAGCGGTACTATCCGTCCATCCCCTCGATAGTTTTTGAGGGCAGGGAGGATAGGCAAACCGCCGCTTTATTAACGGGCAAAACGCTTTGGTTCGACAGGGACGAGGTTTCTCTGCCGCAGGGCGTTTATTTCAATGATGACCTGATAGGCTTGCCCGTTTACGATGCGGACAGCGGTGAGGAGATAGGCGTGCTTTCCGCTATAGAGGAGGGTAGCCGCAACTTTTTGTACCGCATAAGCGGCGAAAAGGAATACCTTGTTCCTGCGGTGGATGCGTTTATAATAAGCCGCGATTTGGAAAAGGGCATTGCCGTTAGGCTTATCGAAGGGTTGGAAGTAGGCTGATATGCGTTTTGAGGTGCTTACTCTTTTTCCCGAGATGCTTACAGGCGTATTTGAAGCAAGTATAATAGGCAAAGCAAGGCAGGCGGGGCTGATAAGCGTCGCCTGTACGGATATACGCGCATATACTAAGGACAAGCACCGCCGTGTGGACGATACTCCCTACGGCGGCGGCTACGGTATGGTGATGCAATGCCAGCCTGTTGTGGATTGCATTCGGGATATAAAATCAAGGCTTAAGGGCAGTACACGCGTTGTGTATATGTCCCCGCAGGGGCGGCTGTTTGATAACAAGGTGGTTAAGGAGCTTGCAGGCTATGACAACCTTGTGCTTCTTTGCGGCCATTATGAGGGCATAGACGAGCGTATTATCGAGCTTGAGGTGGATGAGGAGCTTTCCGTTGGCAACTACGTGCTAACGGGGGGTGAGCTGCCTGCCGCTATCGTTGTGGATGCGATAGCTCGCACCGTGGAGGGGGTTTTGCCCGCAGACGAGTGCTTTGAGGACGAAAGCTTGGAGGGCGGCCTTTTGGAGTACCCGCAATATACGCGCCCACGCGTTTTTGAGGGCTTGGAGGTGCCGCAGGTGTTGCTTAACGGCAACCACGCCGAGATAAATAAATGGCGTTTGGAGCAATCGCTAAAGCGTACTGCCGAAAAACGCCCCGACCTTCTGTATAAGGACGCGGATTGATGAAAAGCAAGGGAACAACGCATAAAAAAGGGTTTATAAACAGGCTTTTTAAGGAAAGCCTTATATTGTCGTGCCTTGGGATAATATCATCAAGGCTTATTTCTTTTTTTAAGGCAAGCGTGTTCTCGTATATATTCACGGGCGGCGAAGCCAGCGATATTGCGCTGGCAAACAGCGGCATAGGTAAAGCCGCGGCAAAGCATAAGCTTAAAACGCGCGTTAGCCGCACCGTTAAAACAAAATTTGCGCTGTCGGTTGAAAACAGCGTTATATCAAAAAAGTATAAAGAGATTCTGCGGCGTGCCGTGTATACGCCCGTTAGCACCTTCGGCGCGTTTTTTGCAACGCTTGGCATTTATTTCTGCCTTGTTTATTTTGTAAAGCTGTATGGATTTAGCGCCGAACAGGCGGAGAATATAGGCGTTTTGCTTACGGGCGGCGTGATTATTGCCGCTTCTTTGCCGTTGCTTCTGTGCCGCAAGCCGCTGGTTAAAGCACTTAGCGAAAGCGTTTTTATAAGAAATATGCTATCAGGCTTGATAGACCTTGATTCCTATCAGGGCGAAAAACAGCATGGCGCTGTTGGTACGGCGCTTATAATAGGCTCTGTTCTGGGTGTTTTAAGCTTCTTTTGCGGTGAGGCGAAGATACTTGTGCTTGTGGTGGCGGCTGTTTATCTGCTGTTGGTGCTTCATTCGCCGGAGATCGGCTTGCTTTCAAGCGTTGCCGTGTTCCCGTTTTGCGGCAGGGGCTTGCTTTCCGCGCTTGTAACCGTTGCACTTGTTAGCTACGTGTTTAAGGTGCTTAGGGGGAAACGTAATCTCCGTTTAAACACCGCCAATATATTCGTGCTTCTTTTGGGGCTTTGCTTTTTGTTTGAGCTTTTCGGCGGCGGTGGCGGTAACGCGTGGTTTGCTATGTGCGCGGCGGCTTTGTACCTGCTTGCGGCTAACCTTTTAAATACGCAATCACTTTTAAACAAGTGCTGTAACGTGCTTACCGTGGGGCTTGGCGTAACGATAACCGTTTACGTGGCGCAGGTGTTTGTTGCCGCGCTTGGCGGCGCAGGCTGGAGCGGCGCGCTTATAAGCTCTTGCTCCGTGTTCAGCACGGGCAAGCAGCTTTCCTGCTACCTATTGCTTATGATACCCTTCGTTTTTTGTAAGGCGTTAGGCTCCTCCTTCTTTTCTAAGATTTACAGCTATCTGCTTGCGATAGCTTGCATTATATATTCCGTGCTTAACGGCTACACGGTTTACGCCATACTTGCCGCAGGTGCGGCATCGCTTTTCCTTGCGGTGCGTGGCAGGCGGATTTTTCGCCCGTTTGCGCTGTGCTTCGGTGTGCCTGTGGGTGGGCTGTATTTCGCCGCCGTGCCTATAAGCTTTGGCGATATGGGCTTCTACGGCACGCTTTCGGGCTGGATAGCGGCGTTTAAAGCCGGCGCATCCAATTTTGTAACTGGCACGGGTATGTCTGCCCAATCCGTTGCGCTTGCCTTTGTGGGGGATAGCCACAGTATGTACCTGCAAACATTTGTAGAGTGCGGCGCGGCAGGGTTTATTCTGCTTGTGCTTGCCGTGTGCTTTGCTCTCCAGCGCGTGTACGCTAATTTAAGCGAGGTTGGAAGCGCAAACCGCAACGTTACGGCGGCGGCAGGCGCATCTGCTTTGGTGGGGCTGCTTATCGGGCTTGGTACGAACCTTTGGGCGGATAAGGATACGTGCTTTATTTTTTGGCTGTGCTTGGGGCTTGCCTGCGCGGCGTTTGAGATAAGAAAAGAAAAACGTAGGGGGATAGATGATGAGCAGAACTAACAAAGGCGGAAAACGTTGGTTTACCGCGGCGGATGTTTTGATAACGGTAATAGTTATAGCGTTGGCGGCAGGCTCGGCGGTGCTGTTTCTGTTCCCCGACCAAGAGGAAATAACCGCCGTTCCCGTTGAAACGACAATGGTGATCCATCTGCACGAAACGCCCGTTGGCTTTTCCGTGGGGGACAAGCTTTTTAACGGCGATAACGAGATAGGCACCGTTAGCAAGATAGACAAAAGCGCAAACAACCTTATAATCCACGCAACGCTTGATAAGGACGGAGGCGTGTATATGCTTAACGGTAAGCCCGTGCGCGTGAACGGAAGCTTTGTGCTGGAAACGCGCTTGCGCCGTGCGGAGGGCGTTATAGAAAGCATAGGCGAAAGGGGTGCTGAAAAATGAGCAAAAAACGCGTAAGGTTTAATTTTTTGGATGTGCTTATTATATTGGCAACGCTTGCGCTTGTGGCAGGCGTTATCTGGCGCGAGGAGCTTACGGAGAGGATAGAAACCAGAAACATAGAAAACACGGTAACCGTAAGCTGTGACCTTAACGCTTTTGTTTCCACGGACAAGGAGGGTACCGTATACGCCGTTAAGTTTGAAGAGGGTAACACCCCCGTGTATATGGACGGCGTGGAGGTAGGATACGTTCAAGCCGTTCGCACGGTTGTATCTCAGCCCGATGAAAGCGTGGACGATACAAGCAAGGACGAGGACACCCCGCAGGAGCCGCAGATAGTGGAGGAAACGAAGCTGTTTCTTAAAGCGGTATCACGCTCCAGCGGCTATTATATAGGCGGCGAAACGAAATTGCTTATAGGCGGCGAGTATCTTTTGCACACCAAAACAAGCGAGTTTACGGTGCGTATACTGTCTGCTGAAGAGGTTAAAGGCAAGTGATTTGTGCATTAAGCACTAAAGTTTTTGCGTTGCCGTTTCAAGTTTTAAAGAAAACGCCAAAAGATAATCCTTGATTTTTGCATATTGTATTGGTATAATACAATTATAGCTGTTATAGACTACGGAGGGCGATTGTATATGACGACAAAAACCATCACGATACAGAACGATGTTGGGCTGCACGCAAGGCCTGCAACGTTTTTTATCCAAAAGGCTAACTCCTATAAAAGCACGATAGTTATTGAAAAAGGCAACAGGCGTGCAAACGCAAAAAGCCTTCTTGGTGTGCTTTCTCTTGGGATAGAGAAGGGGCACGATATAATCGTTCGCGCCGAGGGTGTGGATGAGGCGGAGGCTGTTGAGGGCCTTACAGATCTCTTGCTTAACGGCTTTAACGACTAATAGTATTTGTATACACGGCGCAGCGGGCTTTAAGGGTTCGCCGCGCCTTTTTGCTTTACAAACGATAAGGGGTATTTTGTAGAAATGACCAGAGAAGAGCTGTACGCCGCGGCGCGTGCGTTGCCTGCGACGCCGGGGGTATATATAATGCACAATAGTGCGGACAAGGTTATATACGTTGGTAAATCCAAGGCGCTTCGCAACCGCGTTGGCAGCTATTTTGCGCCTTATGCAGACCACAAGGGGAAAACGGCGCGTATGGTTGCCTCCGTGCATCACTTTGAGGTGTACCACACCGCAACCGAGCTGGAGGCGCTTGTGCTTGAAAACCAATTTATAAAGCAGTTTATGCCGCGCTACAACATAAAGCTAAAGGATAGCGCGGGCTATCCCTATATACGCGTTTCGGATGGGGAGTATCCGCGCATAAGCGTTGTAACCAAGCGTGAGGGTGGCGGCACCTACTACGGGCCGTATGCCTCGCACACAACCGCAAAGAACATAGTTTCTGCGGCAACGGTTGCGTTTTGCTTCCCCACCTGTAACCGCCGTTTCCCTGCGGAGCTTGGCAAGGGCAGGCCGTGCCTTAACTATCACATCGGGCGTTGTATGGGCTTTTGCTCGGGCAAGCTGTCAAGGGGCGAGTATATGGCGCGCGTGGAGGGCGTTAAACGCCTTTTGGGTGGCGATTGCGTTGGGCTTGCCAAGGAGCTTGAGGAGAAGATGAACCAAGCGGCTGAGGCAATGGACTACGAGCGCGCCGCTTCTTATCGTGACAGTATGCGCGCGGTTTTAAAGATACGTGACAAACAGCACATAGTTGCTTCGCCAACCACGGAAGCGGACGTTATAGGCATCTACGCAGACGATGCGGGCAGTGCCATAAGCGTGCTGATGGTGCGCGGCGGCGCGATAACAGATAGGGAAACTATGTTTTTCGGCGCGGACGAGATAATAAACCCCTCTGCCATAGCCTCGCTTTTGGGCAGGTACTACACGCTTCGCGGTTTCACGCCCAAGGAGATATGGTGCGGCTACGATTTGGGGGAGGAGGCGGCGCTTTTAGAGCAAAGCCTTACGGGTACAAAGCTTTTGCTACCAAAGCGCGGGGAGAAGCGCGCACTTGCGGACCGTGCGGAAACCAACGCTAAGGAGCAGCTTTTGCACCGCAGAAGCGAAAACGAAAGGCAAAACGGCTTTCTTGCGTCATTTGCTTCGTTTTTACAGCTTGAGGTTGTGCCGGAGCGTATAGAAAGCTACGATATATCCAACAGTGGGGACGATTTTATAACGGCGGGTATGGTGGTGTTAAAGGGCGGTAGGTTTGCAAAGAAGCTGTACCGTAGCTTTAACATAAAGGAAAGCGCAGGGCAGGACGATTTTGCCGCCACGGCAGAGGCGTTGCGCCGCCGTTTTTCGCACCTTGACGAGGGTGAAGCATGGGAAGCACCGGACCTTATACTTGCAGACGGTGGCACAGGGCAGATAAACGCAATCCGCACCGTGCTGGAGGAATACGGGCTGGATATCCCCGTTTTTGGTATGGTAAAGGACGAGCACCACAAAACCCGCACGCTAACCGATGGGGAAAACGAGCTTTCGCTAAACAAGCGGCAGGATATATTTATGTTTATATATAAGCTGCAGGAGGAGGTGCATCGTTTTGCGCTTTCGCGCATGGATGCGCGCCGCCGCCACGCAGTAAAGCACAGCGTGCTTACCGATATCAAGGGCGTTGGCAAAGCGAAGGCAGAGGAGCTGCTTCGCCATTTCGGCGGCTTAAAGGAGCTTAAAGCGGCATCCGCGGAGGAGATAGCGCAGGTAAAGGGCGTGAACGAACAGCTTGCACAAAGCATACACAGCTATCTTGCGGAAAATTTGAAATAACGTATTGACAACAAACGAACGATAGAGTATAATAACTGTACTAACATAAATAGTACAGTTATTCTGTTTTTGAAGGGCGGTTAGAAAAGGCAATGCTTATAATTGATAAGTATTCAAGACAGCCGATATATCTTCAGCTTATCGAAAGCATAGAGAGGGAGATACTTTCTGGCGTGATGCCTGCGGGTGCGCGCATCCCCTCCGTGCGGGAGCTTTCGGTTAGCCTTTGCGTAAACCCCAACACGGTGCAGAAGGCGCTTGCAGAGCTGGACCGTGCGGGGGTTATAGTAAGCGCTAAGGGCAGGGGAAGCTTTGTTGCGGAGGATGCGGCGGAGAAGATACTGCTTCGCACCACTCCACAGCTTGACGAGCTTAAACAGCTTGTGGCGCGGCTAACAACGGCGGGCGTGGATGAAAGCGTGCTTTTAAGCGCGGTTAAAGCGGCAATAGCTGCCGCCAAAAAAAACAAGGAGGAAACATCTATATGATACAGGCAACAAACGTAGTAAAAAAGTTTGGCAAAAACGTGGCGCTTAACGGCTTAAGCTGTAATATAGCAGATGGGTGCTTGTACGGGCTTGTTGGCAGTAACGGTGCAGGCAAATCCACCTTTTTGCGCCTTATAAGCGGCATATACCGTGCAGACAAGGGAAGCATTTGCTATGACGGAAAGCCCGTTTTTGATAATCCCACCGTTAAGGAAAACATAGTTTTCATAGCGGACGACCTTTATTTTGCAACACAATCCAATATGAACGATATGGCATCACTTTACAAGGCGATATACAAAGGCTTTGATATGGAGCGTTTCAAAAGCTTGGCGGATACCTTTCGCCTTGACCGGAGCGCCAATATCAACACCTTTTCTAAGGGTATGCGCCGTCAGGCGGCGATGATATTGGGGATGTCTGCAAGGCCCAAATACCTGTTTTTTGACGAAACCTTCGATGGGCTGGACCCGATAATGCGTAACCTTGTTAAAAAGGTTATCTATAACGATGCGGCTGAAAACGGCACAACCGTTATAATCTCCTCCCACTCCCTGCGCGAGCTGGAGGACACTTGCGACCAGCTTGCTCTTCTGCATCGCGGCGGTATAGTGCTTGAAAGCGATGTGCAAAACCTTAAAACCTCGCTTTTCAAGGTGCAGATAGCGTTTGCAGAGCCGTTCGGCAGGGAAAGGTTTGATGGGCTTGGCATAGATATCCAGCACTACACACAGCACGGCTCCGTTGCGGTATTCATTGCGCGCGGAGAGCAGGAAAAGGCGCTTGCTATGCTTAAGGAGCAAAGCCCCTTGCTTATAGACAGCCTTCCTTTAACCTTGGAGGAAGTGTTTATTTACGAGCTTGCGGCTTTGGGCTACTCCTTTGACGACGTTATGCTTTAAGGAGGTGCGTTGATATGAAAAAATACTTCTCCTTCAACTTGTATCTTGAGGGTATAAAGCGCGTGCGCGGTGCGGGCGTTGCTTCTGCTATCGTGTTTGGCGTTTTAAACCTTTTGCCCGTGCTTTTTTTCTGGGTTGGATATATCTCAAGCAACTTTTTTGGCAGTACTCCTAAAGTGAAAAATGTGGATAACACACTCTTTATGCTCTTTGCGGATATAATAATCCTGCTTGCTCCCGTTATCGTTATGCGTATGTTCGCTTTCCTTAACAAGCGCAACGCATCGGACTTTTACCACGCAATTCCGCAAAAGCGTATATGTCTGTTTCTAAGCTTCTTTGCCGCGGCAATTACTTGGATAGCGGCAATAGTGCTTATGTCCGGCGTTTTTTGCTGGATTGGCTGGAACCTTTTGCCGGAGTATACCGCAAGCTTTGCGGTTATGGCAAAAAACGTGTTCTCCTATACCGCGCTTGGCTTGCTTTCCGCTTGCTGTATGGCGCTTGCCGTTACCTTTACAGGCAACGTGTTTTCCAATATATTTGCGTATATAACCATTTTCGGCTTGCCCGTTTTGGTGGCAAACGTTTTTGGCGCGTACATCCAAACGATGCAGCCAACCTTTGTTTTTGAAAAATCCGTGTTCCGCTTCTTCGGCGTAAAGGGCTTTTTGCCCATCGCTATGGGAGATGCGTTTTACAGCCCCACCTCGCTTGCGGTTATCCTTGCCTACCTCGTTTCCGCATTGCTTATCGTAGCTTCGGGCTTTGCGTTTGTAAGGCGTAAAAGCGAAACAGCCGAAAACAGCACCTCCTCAAGGCTTTTACAGCACGTTTTGCGCTGCTGTGCAACGCTTCCCGTGTGGCTTTTGCTATCGTGGCTTGCGATAAACTCTTTGGGTGAGTTGAGCTTGCTGCTTGTACCCATCGCGCTAACCATATACGTTGTTTACGAGCTTATTACAACCCGCCGCCTTATCAATGTTGCAAAATCGCTGCCCGTGTTTTTTGTGTTGCCCGCGTTTTGCGCCTTGTTGCTTCTTGGCGCGTTTTTGTGCGGGTTATCGGTGCCGCTTTCCAATCCTAACAGCACGGACGAGGTTAGCTACATCGTTTTTGAGGATGATGTGTATGCATATCCCTACAATAATCTGCCATACGAGCTTTTGTGCGGCGTGAAAATTGATAACCCGGAGGTTATAAGGTACGCCACTAACGATTTTAAGTATAAAGACAAATATGGAGATGCGGACGAAACCGTGATGCTAAAGCTTAAAAACGGCAGAACCTTGTGGCGCAACGTTGGTATTAGTTTTACAAACCGCGAGCTGTTGGGGAACGCCTTGCTTAAGGACGAAAAGTGCAAAAACATTTTGCTAACCTTGCCCGAATATTCTGATATAAAAATAGACGTAAAATTTTCTGTTTGGCAAAGCTTTGTGCAGGAATACAATAAGCTAAGCGATGAGCAAAAGATATCCGTTTACGAGGCGGACTATTATTATGATGACCTAAATATGGTGCTTATCCAAGGCACAAGAAAACTTAACAATGGCAACAACTTGTATACCGAATATAAGCTTGACAAAATGCTTTTCCCCGAAACGTATAAGATGTATATGGATTTGTACGGAAAATACGAGTAATAAAAGATTAAAAAACTATTGACAACGCGGTTTTCCTGTGGTACAATACCTTTTGCGTGAGAGAGAAACACGCAAAAATAGCGGAATTGTGTAAAGGTAGCACAGCAGACTCTGACTCTGTATGTGAGGGTTCGAATCCTTCTTCCGCTGCCAAGATGTAAAAATCCGAACCTTATGCCAATAGGCGAAGGGTTCGGATTTTTCGTTATGCTTTGATGGCTTTTTGTCAACAGTTGGGGGGAAAGCTAAAACGGAATAGAATGTAAGCAAGCAGTTGCCTTTTGACGACTGCTTGCTTTTTGCTCCTGGGGCGTAATCTGGTTTGTGAGTAAAGCATATCACGCCGGTTTCGTTCTACGCTCACCGGGTTGTGCATGTGAAAATATTTTAAGAAACTTTTCCAACAACTCAGACTGAGGATAAAGTCTCAAAAAGAGCTTTGTCTTCAGTCTGAACCGTCCTGCTTTTCTATAAAAACAGGACGGTTTCTGTGGTTTGCCAGACTTTGCCTCTGAAAGTCACAAGATTTAAAAAAGGCAAAGCCGCCGATTGAACTAGTGTCTTGGACTAATTTTATCCAATTGTACTAATCGCGGAAGAAGTGTAACCTACATTCGAAAGATAACTATTCGCATAAGATCTATCCACAACAATTGTACCGGAACGATATGTAGAGTACTTGCTGTTGCCAGTCGCATTGCTACCAACAATACCCACGGCCTTAATGAATGAAGCGTATTCGGAAGAAGAACCTGTTCCGCTCTTACCAATCAGCAAGCACCCTGCAGAATTTACCCAATTTGCAGATAAGGGGGCGATGTTATTAGAATCACGCCTGTGTACATTGATTCCACTAGAAGTGCTATTGTAGAAAGAGTTTTTCGACTTAAAACGAACAACCCGTGCCCCTCTTACATTTAGCGCCGCATATTTCCCACGATGGTTCACGGTGGTAAATGAATAAATTCCAGATTTGATTGTGGGCATATCAGTCCATTCATTCTTAGAAGGATAAAAAGGATAATCCGGAATTGTGGAACAATTGCGATTCAGATATACAATATCACCATTTTTTACAACAATACACATTGCATTCAGTCGTTTGGAAGCGCTACTATTATTGCCAACACCTTCAAACATAAAAACGGAAACGCCCTGCTCCTGAGAACTGTTTAATTTTCCTGCATATTTTGTGTTGATCGAACACAGCGCCTTGTAAGCATTCGAATTTGCACTAAGTCCATTAGCTGTTGCGATGCTAATCAACTCGGCTGCAGAAACATACTGCTCTTGACCTGCAAATCTGATGTTGAATCTTTCCCAAGTTGACGCGACATTGGCGTATGCTTGGACGGGTGCACCTGATTTGTCCACTCTAACACAAAGGAATTTGTTGTTAACCTGAGCCTTGATGTAGAAATCGTGGCCCTTTTGATAGATCTTAAAGCATTCCCAAGACTGTACGCTTCCCGCAACCGAGCGAATGGGAGTATCTGTCGCATTGTTTGTTGCGCTGAGGTACTTCTTGTTGGTATTGGACTTAAGTCCCACCCATCCGTCGGAAGTCATAGACGAAACTGTATATGTAGTCCAGGTTGTCGTACTTGAACGATTACACATTGCAGGCGTATTGCTATAGTTTGCATCTGAACACAGATATTTGCCGTTTTGAACAGACTGCAAGGTGACCGTCTTTCCTGCGAAATAAGCTGTCACATCAGTTAATCCCGCAGTATTATTCGTAATAACGCTGTTGCTATTATTCGTTGTGTTGTTCACACTACCACAGTACTTCTGATAATCGGAAGAGTTACACCAAGCGAGTCTCCATTTGCCTCCGGAAATAGGATATAGAATTTGACACTTGGAACCAGATGTTGCTACAAGATAAACGGTGTCGCCCTTAACAACATAGTAGCTGCTATTATTGGAATATCCTTCGCGCAGAGAACAGTAGAATTTGCCGGTGCTTGTGGTTTTCGCATGACTGCCGTTATTACTGGTAAGAGCTGATAACGGAATATATGCATTAACTCTTCTCGAGGAAGTGGGATATGACACATAAGCCCAATAAGTTCCGTTTATGCTGCCAACATCCATAATATAAAGCTCGTCCGAACTATTAGCAATGTAGGAGGAGGACGATGCCCCGTATGTAGTTGTACCACGCGTTGTCAGATTCTTGTTGGTATAAGGAATTGTTTTCCCTGAGCTTGAAAGCGTATACGTTTTTGCATAATTAGAACTGGACAAAATATCAAAGCCAGTAGTAGATGCCGAGAAAACGGGGATTCCCGTTGCAAAGAGAGTGCTGAAAATCAGCGCAAATGCGATTGCAAATGTAAAAATTCTTTTAGTCTTTGTCATTTAAAATTTTCTCGCTTTCATTTATTGTTTTAGTTTGATATGCGGAGCACAGTGTTTTAAAAACCAAGAATAACGGTATATCATCCTGCTGCGTGATATATAGCTTTGATATCGCCTCCCGTTCTTAACATCATTTGAGTAGAGTGGGTAAAAGTAAGATCTGAACCTTTGCAATTATATATGGTGATAATGCTGTTCAAACCTTCTTCCTTCACCGAGTAGGTGCATCTTATAAGGTCTTCGCCCTCGAAGCCGACATCAACGTAGTTTTCGTAAAAGGCAAAGGAGTGCGGTTCGTTACCAGTTTCGTCGCCGGCAACAACCCAACCACCAATTAGGTAGTCGTACTTGTTTTGATCTCTAATGCCTGCCAGAACTGTCATAAGCAAGAAAGCACCCAATACCATGCCTGCAATTAAAGCCAGCAGAACATGATAATACGATACAGGAGATTTTTCAGGAGTTCCTTCAGAAGCGTTAATAATTTCTTGATTGTTCATCGTTTTGTTCCTTCCTTAAACATTTTTGTTTTCTTTGAGTTTGGTTAGATGCATGCGTATTGCCGTGGCTAAAACGCTTTTATTGGGCTTAACATAAATGTTGTAATCAGGTTGTTTTTCAGATGTTGTTTTCTTGACTGTCTTAGAAACACCTAACAAATACTCTTTTTCGCTCATGTTTACACCTCCTTATGCAACATATTCTTCGACAGATTTTACGTACTTAATCATAGTAGGGATTCTTGACATGAGCTTGCCCAGAACAGGATTCTTTCCCTTGTTGTATGTAAGTATTTCTGCCATAGCACGATCTCTGCTAAAATATTTGGCAATTGACGTGGAGTATTTGTTTGAAAACAAGTAGTAGCTTTGCTTACCTTCAAAGTAGAAAAATTGGTAGTATTTTTTATTGTGCTTGTCGAGGCTCAGGACTGCTTTAATTTTGGGCTTCATAGTTTTTATTCTCCTTTGTTTTTGATATATATATGTGTGGGGGGGACACATATTTTATGCCATATTTTTTGAGCCGATTGCAACCACAAACGAGTCCTATTTTTTTGTAAAAATAGGACTCGCGGCTTGTTTTATTTTGAAACTCATGGTATAATCGAATCATCGTTACAGGAGGATAAGAAATGGAGAACAAAAACAATCTCGTTTATGCAATAAACACCTTCATAGAAATGCCCGAGGTTTCAAATTGGCTAAATTGCGAAGATGCTACAAATCAAAAGCTCGACAAATTACTGGGGCTTATTCTTGCCATAAAATCCGAAGAAATAAACAGAGAGGCAAGCAACGAGGACGAGGGCGAAAAAGTGATTAGCCAACAAGCTATCCAAAAAGCAACAAAAAATTGCCACTCAAGGCGTGTTGTAATCTCTTTTTGCTGGGGGAACGGCACGTGGCGAACCGCCTGCCACGATAATTCTATCAGAAAAACCTTTAAACGCATTATTTGTGGCGAGTCCGTAAGAAAAAATGCCCTCGTTATGCTGTTTTGTAAATGCTTTGAGCTTTTGGTAAAGGAAAATGCTGAAATAAAAACTTGCTTGCAAAAAGCAATAAAAAAAGCCTCGGGGTTAGCATCCAAAGGCGATAATATATCTAACGACCTATTCTACTGCTACAACCAAGGGCTGTTACCAAAAAAAGAAAGAATCAGTACCGCAAGCACCGTCGCAAAGGACATAAAAACGATAGACGCTTACGAATTATTCCACAAAGAGCTTTGGGACGTAGCTCCCGTTTCTACATGGAAGTTTTACAAACCTTTTTTGAGTAAATACAAAAGCCTTGAAAAACGTGGATACAAGCATGACGAATACGGGGATTTGCTAGCTCAAGCGATCGAAGCCTCAGCAAAGGAGCACGCAGTATTCAAGCTACTGTTTGACGATGAAAAATCTATAAGTCTATATAAATACGAAATCATCTCACTGCTCAAGTTATCTGCGATATATGATGAAAGAAGGGTATTTGGCAAAAACCCATTTACAGGCATCACCGTTTTGGCGCCTTACTACTCATTCTTTGGCGCTATGCAAAAAGAACAAATTGACGTATTTTATAATTTGTCCTCTTATAATTCTCATAATCTGATTCTGATGCTGGGCGAATTTGCAAAGAGTGCAATGCCTGCCCCTCACAAATTTCAACCTTCGAGCCTCGCTCCCCTCACCTCGGAAACGAGTGAGTCTTTTTTGGACGTTTACAATGACACAATACGAAAAAGCGAAGCCATCAATAACGATATATTAAGCGGTAAAATTCGCTGGATTGTAACAGACGACTCAAACGAGCAAGTCTATTGCCGTTTTTTGACGGCGCAACATCGATTGTTTTTCTTGGCAAGCGCCGACTATTTACGGTACAACCTCGGACAATACACCGAGGATGATTTGATAAAATGCATCACGGATAAAATCAACGTAAATGCCACGGGAAATCATTTAACAAGAAGCCATCAGGATTTTTTGTGTTATTCTTACTTTTTACTGTCCTTGCTTTCGGAAAGAGGTTTTACGCTACTTAATAAGTTGGAAAAGTATGCGGACGATTTTAGCATAGAAAACGGAGCAAGAAATAAGCAGACTGCAGTTTTAATGCTGTTCTCTTTGCTTATTTCCGAAAAATACCCGGCAAGCGAAAAAATAATAGGCAGGCTTTTGGATCACAGCTACGGCCGCGCCGTTTACGGATATCAGTTACTGGTTTTAAAATCAATAAAAAACACAAACCCTCCATATTTAAAGTACCTAAAGGAAAAAGTGCTTGACTCTTTAAAGTTGGCGTCAGATGGATATTCCATTTCAGACCCTTATTTTGCGCTTGTTGCATCAAAGTTGGGCATAACCAACGACGATGCTACCGCTTTTTGTTGCAAACACGCCTTGCAATTTTTCCGCGATTGTATAGAGCTTCACAACAAAACGTGGCCACTCGAAGAAGGTGTAAAAGATGCGGAATTTTTAGAAAAAGTGGCAGAGGAAATAAAAGAGAAGCTTAAAAAAGCTCGCAGCACCTTCAAAAAATTTGCTCCTAAAGTTATGAGCATCTGTCCTGCGTATGTATACGGAGCAAATATTTTATTCTATTCCCTTGCTAATATAATGCGCGTCTCCAATCTAAAGCGAACTGTGTTTTATCACACCACCGCAACGAACGCAATAAAAAAAGACGGTGGTATGATCTACGAAACCTTAATTTACACGGACTACTACACCAGATTGCTGTCTAGAGGCTACAACACAAACAGTCCTTTCTACCTCTTGTGCGGCCCTTTCAGGTTTGTATGTTCTGTAGAAGAACCAGTCGACACAACAGTTACGGTTTCTATATCTAAAAAAGATGTATACAACAAATACGTCGAGTGGTATAAGCACGAAAAAGAAATGGCAGAAGGAGGATCAAAGCGTTACCTTTTATTGCTTACAAGGCTCCTTTCATATACTGATTTTTTTGATCATTATAAAGAATTTCCAACCTTCGAAGACTGCGTAGGGACGACTGAATTCCTGGAATACGATAACATGCCGCGGTTATCCGAAAGCGATGGCGACAATTTCAGCGAGTTTAAGAAAAACCCACGTAAACTTTGGCGAGGACAACCCTAATTCTACAAAAAAATAGGACGATATAGGTTTGACAATGAAGTGATTTTGTTTTAGGCTTAGTATGTACTAAAAATTATCATTTTCGAGGTATTACTTATGAGAAAAATTGCTTTCATTGGGGGCCCAGCCTCCGGCAAAACAACGGTCTTAAACATTTTGTCCAAGACGGTCTGCCCCGAGTACAAAGATAAAACTGTGTTCGTTTCGGAAGCTGCGATGGACATTATCAGGTCTACGCCCGAATCGGTAATATCCGAGATGTCACCACTCGTGTTCCAGTTCGAGGTTTTCAAGCTTCAAACAAAAAAAGAAAGTGAACTGACCGAAAGGTTTGATTATGCATTTTGCGATAGAGGAGTTGCAGACGCTTTTGTATATTTGAGCGAAGAAGACGCGAAGAAACTAACCACAGATACTAAAGAGGATATGTTGCAAAGATATGACGTTGCAATCTTTTTCTTTGGTTGCGAAACCAACTTTACAAACGATGCCACGGCTCGCCGCGAAAGTGATTATACAGATATAAAACGTTTGGAACAAAAATCATGGGAGGTCTGGCGAGAGCATAAGAACTTGTTCGTAGCGATGCAACACAAAACGGTATACAGGAAGGCGCTTAACGTGGCGGACACTCTTAATTGGGTTTTAGGTGTTGAAATTTTTGATTTAGATTTAATCAGAAAAATGGAGGCGCGTGAAAATTAAGATGATTAAAAAAGCCTTGTTTTTTTCGATGATGCTATCTTTGTTTTCTTTTTCCAGTTGCGATTTGTATGCCGCAGAAGACGATTATAGATATTACAAAACGAAAGCTGGTAGCGCCGATATTACTTGGAATGTGTCTGTTGAAATCCCCGATAAGCTGGATTTGTATAGAATCGAACGAAACAACACCTCGGAGTATTGGGATGAGGTGCTAAGTTTGTACGATTTCCCCGCACATTATAGCTATAAAAAGGATGCAACTTACGAAAAAGACGGTGTACGCCTTGCTGTGACAGAGAACGATTTGATAAAAATAACACTGCCCAAGAAGCAAAATCCATACAACACGCTATCAGGACCTGAGCTGACCGAAAAGGCGAAAGCGCACTTCGAGAGTATGGGCATACAACTCATCCCCAACGCTTACTTATGGGGATTTTACGAGGAAGGCGAGAATAAAGGTGATATTTACATCTGCGAGATTGATTTCAGCCAATGCACCGCCGAAGGCTATCAAATATATAGCGACGCCGCAAGAGTAAGCTTTCGCGATGATGATGTTTATAAAATAGAACTTTCGGTAAATGAGATTGTTCCAACCGAAAGGGTTCAGTGTGTTACATCGCGAAGCGTTTGCAATCAATTCGCCAACATTGACTTGTACACGGGGAGAGAAATCTCCGATGCGAAAAGTGTTACTGTGGATTCGGCAAAAATTACCTATGCGCCCAAAGAAGACAAAAACGAGCTACTTATTCCTTACATTTCTTTTGAAGGCGCTGTATCAGACGGGGATGTTACCCTCGAATATGAATCTGCAGGAATACCGCTTTGTTGAAAAAAATTTAAACGCAACAAAAAACTCTCCCTATTTTTGTAAGTCACCTTATACATTTACGTTTTAAAAAATCAGAGTAACGGACGCAAATGCCCGCAGTTAGGAGTAAAGTATGCTGGAAATTTCAACAAAATACAAATTTAATGTAAATTTTAACGATGCCTATAAAGAAAAGTGCTTGTCAGACCCTTCAGATATTGAATCGTTGCATAAGCATATATTGGCGTTAATATATAGTTTTAAAACCGGCACCCGTCCCTCTTGTATTGTGCATGGAAAATTACTTGCCGATTTATACAACGCACTCGCCACGGTAGCTTACACAAACAACGCTGAGCCGTATGAAGCACTGTTTTTTTACGAATTTAATAAAGCACTCAAAAAAAACGACGTTAATACGGTCTGGCTGCAGAAAAATCCCCAATACGAGAGCAACTGTCTTTTAAATGATTACTCGTTTAAATTTTTGAAACACATAGGATTGTTTGAGGCTGCTGAAATTGTGTGCCAAAATTTATATGATGCTCACATATACACCAGTGACAAATATATTCAAAGGAAAACGGATATGCTTTGTAAACAGAATAAACATAACGAAGCTTTTGATTTCCTTGTTGGAATAATAAAAGATAAAAAAGGGCATGTAGAGTCGTTTGTTTTTAATAAAGCGCACTCATTGTGTTGGAGAATCCGCAGAGTCAACGAGATGCTTGAAATTTGCAGGGAATATGTTTCCAAGCAAAAACATATTAAATGGATTTCGAAAGAATACATATCTTTGTGTTTAAAGCTCAAGCTTGTGGAAGAAGCAAGTGCTGAATATGAGCGTTTTGTTGGGCTTGTATTGTTTTTGTACAAAGACTCTGAAATAACGAAAGAAAACTCAAAAGAATTTAACTTCTTATTATGTATTCGAAAACTGCTTAATAAACCTTGCACACCGGAGAAAGTTGCATTGGAGCTTGGATTGGAAATCGACGATAGCTATTTTACGGCAGACGAGAAAAACCATGTTTCCTGCAATACTGACTGTGAAGAAAACCATGTAAGCCCTTGGATAAACGATCTCAACAACAAATCTATTCTTAAAAAATCATTCAAAATCAACAAGCCCTTCAAAACATACACTAAGCTTTTTTCAGGTGGAGAGAGAGAATTAATACACGCAAAGGGGCTGCTGGCTTCTTATATGTCCATCATAAAAAGGCGCTTTTTTGAACTGTTTGACACAGAGAACTTTGAGGTAACCGATTACGAAGCTTTTTATAACGCATTCCCGTTTTATCGCGTTAACAGGATATCCAAAGAAGCGGTAGAGAATGCAACGGATTTGTTGTTCAAGCTTTACTCCACCGTAATTCAGTTAAATCCTTTTGTGTATAGTCGTCATTACGTTTTAGACCCTGCGCTTCATCTTGCTTTGTCAGCCTACACCAAATTAGAATTGAAAAAGAAAAAATATGAATATACAGTCGTGGCTGAAGGAACACAACAAATCACCTTGTTTGGCGTAATACTTTTAATTACGACATTTTTGACCGCCACAGAAAAAGTAGCTTTTTCATTTGATTTAGCTGAAGCCGATTTGAGTATAAGCACTCAATTTTTAAAGCAAATACTTAATACGATTCTACCTGCAAAACTTGATTCCGACGCAAGCCTTGAGGCGAAGAAGCAAAACGAGGAAAAGGCGATTTTCTCGCTAATGCTTAGAAAAGAGTTGTTCAGATTTCTCTTGGAATTTGAAGCGGCGATTATCAAGAAAAACAACTTGCTTGACACAGAAAAGCCCAACATGAACCCCAAAAGCTTTCGTCAACTTCTGTTAATGGAGTTTTTTGCCTACACCGAAGAATTAAACACACTTCGCTTCTTGCACGATGCCGCTTCTGACGGGGTGCTGATTTCAAATGAATATAAAGGCGAAAGGTTCACCGTTCAACAAATAGTATCTGCATTGGAAAAGTGTCGCGAGAACAAAGAGTTCGGACGCGTTTTTCAAGCAGAGGTAGACATGCTGTTTACACTATTAGTTAATCTTAAATACTACGATGTGCTAAAATGGAAAAACCTTGGGAGCAATAACTCTGTTTTTAATAAGCAAACATCCTTTTGCCGCAAAATGATGTATAGAAATGACGTTTTGTTGAGAGCGGATGATGAAAATTTGCTGTATAGTTGCTCCTCATCTCATGTTTTTACATATATAAACGATTTTCAAAGAAGAAATTTTCGTCCAACCTTTGGTAGCAAAACAATGGAGTGGGAAAAGATAGAGTTTGTAATTTTAAAATTCGATTTAACTCGCTGTAAATGCAAAATAAACGGAAAAGAACTCCAAGAACAATATATACTCCTGCACCCTGACGATGTGCTTGCCGTTGTTACATTAAACGGAAAATCTCTAACCGAATGGAAAACCGTTAAAGAGTTTGATTCTTCTTTGGCGCGTTGTACAATAAAAGAACTGATACTTTAAGGAGAAAGAAAATGGTTTTACTTTTTAATGCTACCCCTTTGCTTTATGTGTTTGCCCTGTTTTTCCTTGGCATTTTGGGGCTTGTTGCTGAATACATAGGGGTGATCACTACAATTTATTGGGTTTTATTCTGGATAGTTACCGTTATAACCGCCGTCGCAGCAGTGCTCTCTCCTAAAAAATGGGGATACAAGATAGTAGATATCGTTTTCACGGCCGTAGCTATTGTAATTGCATACATTTGTTCCGAAGATATTGTAACCAGTTTAAGAGAAGCGGCAGAAGTTAACATATTTGAATTTATCCTTACATTGTTTGGTGCGTATCTAGTCCACGAAATAATGATACTCCCAGTGTCATATACTGTTGCTCAATTGATAACCGAAGAACAAAACTACGGCTGGAACATGGTAAAGGCAATAGCCGCAATTGCACTCTCTATTGCAATAATGCTTTGGTAAAGAAAGGGAAAACATCACATCCTGCAACTCTGCACAAATAATATTAAACCCAGCGGTAAAGTAAAAGTTGTACACCGTGCAGAAGGTTATAACTGCAATTGACATATGCGAAAAAACATTTTATAATATAAAAAAGAGTTGAAAAGAGGAGAATGAAAATGAAAAGGACGATTTCTTTAACACTGGCTATAATAATGCTCTTATCTTTTTGTTTAACGTCTTGCTCATCTAAGACTGAATCCGAAACCAGCGTAGACGCAGAAGATGCTTTTTTAGACAAATACAATCACACAGAGTGTAGTGATGGCGCATTTCACGATTATACATCAACAACGCAGAGAGCTACCTGCACCGAAAGAGGCTACGTGACAAATACGTGCAGCAAATGCGGCTATACTTACCTAAGCGAAACCGAAAACGCATTAGGTCATAATTGGGGTGAACCCACTATTACCAAAAAGCTCACCTGCACCGAGGACGGCTTGCAAACTGTAAAATGCACGATGTGCGGCGAAACCAAAGAGGAAACGCTTCCGCACGTTGGACATAATTACGTCCCCGTAGAGGAAGAAGAAAGCTTTGATTTTGAAATCTCCGATCCTGATGAGGATATATCCTTTGCGGAAGACGACGGTGTTACTACTTACGTTTGCTCGGTTTGTAATGATTCTATAACCATAGGGGATGAGGAAGAGCTTCCCGAACCCGTAGAGGATGTAAAAATGCTTATGGGCAGAGACACAACGTTTTCCTTCCTTGTTGCTTGCGATAACGGAAAAGAATATATAAACTCCAATCTTACCATAGTAAACACCTTTACTGATAAAAAAGTAGCGTTTGAAGTTGAAAAAGAAAACGATGTATATCGTATAACCCCAAAGACTCCCTACGAAGAGTATGGAGTTTATAGGGCTACGCCCAACGAAAATATCAGTTTTGTCGATTATAACGCAAAAGCTTTAGAGTTTGAGGTAAAAGGTCCCGACAAAACGAACGTAACGTACAACAACGATAACCTCGTTTTCCTTAAAGCGTTAGAGCAAAACAGTCCCGGCTATTATCCCTACGAGATAAAAGAAGATGAAGCTGCAGGAAAACAGTATTTAACCCTTTCCAAAACCGGCGCAATTGACAGCTCATACATAGGCAAGGTTATTTGCGTAGGCGATTATATTAACTCCGAGGAGCTTCTTGCTGATATCACAAAGGAAGTTTATTTGGGGAAAATTGAGAGGATTTACCGTAACGCCGACGGCAAAACGGAATTAGAACTTTCGGCTCCCGATATATCCGATGTATTTGACGAGCTTGACGTTTACTCAAACGGCGGTTTTGGCAGCGCAACCGCTGTGTTAAACGAAAACTTTGAGGACGAGTTTAAAGCCTCTGTTATAGAGAGTGATAGCTTTATCAACTACACCGCTGCTATGACCCTTGCCGCAAAAGATTACGCCGACGATATGAACATTGTCGCTCTTAGTCTTTGGGATGATGCTTTTAAGGACAATGTTGATTTTAAATTTACCAAAAAAGATATAAAAAGCATAGGAGACGGCAAGATAAAAATCGATATTGAAGGCACTCTTACATATACAATACCCTTAAAAACAAAAGAAGGAAAAAGCGTTGGCGATATAACCATGGTTTGTACCGCCGGAGCAGACTCGGAGCTTCATTTTTCCGGATATTTTTACAAGGATCTATCGGCTCATCTTGGCGTTTACGCCAATTCTAACGCACGTCTCAGCTTTGAGCTAAAGTTCAACTTAAAGCAATCTCTCAGCAATGAAACACGCTACTACGTTAACAACAAGACTGACACTATACACACAGGCACCTGCCGTATGGTAACCAAGGTTACCGATGTAAGTAATCTTTCTATATACACCGCTTCAGAATTACTGCACCAATACAACGGTGACCGAGAGCTTATGAAATCTCACGAGTGCGGTATCTGTAAAGCAGTTACGGGGCTTGACGGCTCGGCATACATATTAAACAATAACACCAAAACCCTGCATTGTCTTAATTGCGTCCATGTAAACAGCATTGATCAATGTAATATTTATGAAATATACCCTAAAGACGTTAGCGGATTTAAAACTTGTGATAGCTGCCGTCCCCAAGACCGCCAAGGCAAGGATTTTGAAAAGCGTATGCAAAACGCAATGGCGGGCAGTGACTGGGGTGAACAGATAAACGCTCTTAAGGAATCCCTGAAGCAAAGCAAAGACGAGGACAAGAGTGAAAGCCGAGGCAACATTATCGGCTACGTCCCCTTTAGCTTTATGGGTGTTTTCAATGTGAATTTCGCCGCCGCTCTTGTATTTGATTTTGATCTGGAAGCAACCGTAAAGGCGTCCTACACAACCGGTTCTGAAGTATGGTTCGGCGTACATATAGAACCCGGTGAATATCGCCCGTACTATGAAGAAGAAAAAAAGACGCCTACACACACTCTTGATGTAACCGGCAAAATCGGAGCCGAGCTTGGCTTTAGGTTTACGGCTGAAGCCAACGTGATTACCGAAAAATTGGCTTGTATAAAGCTGTTTGCCGAGGTAGGCGTATACTGTGACGCCACGGGTATTTTGCACTCGGAATCTATTGCCGATGGCAGAAGCAACAGTTATTTTGCCGCACACTTAGAAATAGGCTTATATTACGAGGTTGACGGATACTGGAGAATACTCGGTTGGGACGACAATTTCCCGTTAGTATCAAAAAACAAAATTCCGTGTTTGGAACGAGGCTACAGCAGAGCGTATTACGCATTTGAAAGCTATGACCGAACGATAACCATCAATGAAATTGACGGCTCGCTCTACGAAAACTATGTCAATCTGCCCGCTCATGGATGTTACAATGTCGTATATATGGATATCGGAGACCTTTCCGTTAAAACAACTAAACTAAACCCTGCCGGTAATGCAGACTACGATATCGCATACGAATTTGCTGACGAAAACGGCAGTAAAATCGACTATATAACTGTTAAAAATGGTTTTTTGTGGTTTGACGAAAGTGCCCCCACAAACTTCACGGCGTATATGCAAATAACCGTTAAACCTAAAAAAGCTCCTATTTCAAGCATAAAAGAGTTCTTTGCCTCGAAATATAGCCGTACATCCTATGGTTATTTCCTTGATACAAATACCGTTAAAATTGTTGTAGATTTGGAAAAAGGCTCAGAAGAGACTACTGTAGAATCTATTTCCGTTAAGACCAAGCCCTCCGACACAAGCTATTTTGTTGGTGAAAGACTTAATACGGCAGGGCTTAAAATAACCGTCAACTACTCTGACGGCACAAGTGAGGACAAAACAAGCGGCTTCACCTGCAGTCCCACAAGCTTTACGTCTTCGGGCACCAAGACCGTAACGGTAACCTACGAGGGCAAAACTGCCACCTTCACCGTTAGTGTTGAACCTGCCCCTTCCCAAAGCGTCTCCGTAGGTGACTACATAACCTTTGGTAGCTACGAGCAGGATAATAATACGTCCAACGGCAAGGAAGCCATAGAGTGGCTTGTGCTTGACGTAAAGGACGGCAAGGCATTGGTGGTAAGCAAATACGCCCTTGACTGTCAGCCTTACAATACACGTCATACAGGTGTAACGTGGGAGACCTGTACGCTACGCACTTGGCTTAACGAAACCTTTTACAATACAGCCTTTACCCCAGCGGAAAGATCTATTATCCCCATGGTGACGGTAGTGAACAGTAACAACCCATACGGCACAAAGGGTGGATACGACACCTCTGATAAAATTTTTCTTTTGAGCATAGATGAAACGAAGGCGTTCTTTTCGTCAAACAGTGTAAGAGAATGCGAGGCTACAGCCTATGCAAAGGCACAGGGGACCCAAACCGGAGGTAGCGGAGTTAGCTACGATAGGCGTTGTAGGTGGTGGCTGCGTTCTCCTGGCTTTGGTCAGGACAACGCTGCCGACGTTCACGGTAACGGTGACATCGACGACACCCGCGGATACGGCGTAGCTCTCGGTGGCAACGGCGTTCGCCCTGCTATGTGGATTACTCTGGACTCTTAATTCTTCAAATCTAAAATCGTCCACAGCGAGCGTAAGCGAGCTAATCAGCGTGCGTAAGCACGCAAATCTAAACCGCCGTAAGGCGGTCGCACAAATTTTATTTTTCGAGGTGCTTATGGCAGAGCGTAAACAGAGCGAATTAACCGTTGCCGCAAAATCAAAGAGCGCCGCTTAAACGATAACTATTGTAAGCGGCGATATAAAAGTTATATCATGCAACAAATTAACGGAGAAGTTGATATATGCCAAAATCGCCGCTGCATTTTAAGGAGTTTTATTATGTTTAATGAAGGACAAAACTTGCCTAAGTTTATGATGGGTGCTATCGTTGGAGATATTGCGGGTTCTATTTATGAACGCAGAAACATAAAGCACCTCATCAAAGAAAGCGAAATGATTAAGGAAGCTTCTTGCTTTACCGACGACACAGTAATGACATGCGCCGTAGCAACGGGATTTGTTAATGGGCTTTCAAAATGTGCGGCGTTGGTTTTAACGAACGATAACGCAGACGAAAGCATCGAAGCAGAAATAGTTAAAGCGATGAAGGATTTTGGCAAGCGATATATAAATGCAGGTTACGGGTACAATTTTCTTAGCTGGATACTTTTGGATGAATCGATGCCTTATAATAGCTTTGGGAACGGTTCTGCAATGAGGGTTTCTTATGCCGGGTGGATTGCAAAAACGCTTGAAGAGGCGGAAAGGTTTGGAAGATTATCTGCCGAGGTAACGCATAACCATCCCGAAGGGATAAAAGGCGCCAAAGTAATTGCCGGTATGATTTTTTTGCTTAGACAAACAAAGGATAAAGACTTAGCAAGAAAGTATGCGGCAAGTTATTATGATATTGGTTTTTCTTTGGACAAAATCAGAAACGAATATCACTTTGACGTATCGTGCCAAGGCTCGGTACCGCAAGCTATCGTTGCTTTTTTGGAAGGCGAAAACTTCGTGGATGTAATTTCCAAGGCAATCTCCATTGGTGGAGATAGTGATACAATTGCGGCGATAGCCGGTAGCCTGGCAGAAACGATTTACGAGATACCATACGCCATAAAACGAGCCGCGTTCGAAAAGTTAGATCAACCTTTAATAGATGCTATCGAACTTTCAGTGGCTTTTGCCGAAAGCATATAAATTAAGACGATGGGAAAGTTATGAAATAAAACCTCTAATATCAAAAAATCCTACCTTTTGTTAAACCCATATCGCCTTTCAATACAAAATTGATTTTAGCAAATTACTTGCATTTTATCTGTACGCCTGCAATACTGTAGGCGTACTTCTATGCTGATGACAAAAAGGAGCTTCGTCTATCCCGAAACTCCTTTTTCGTTTTCAATCCGTCCTGCAAGAATCAAGGATTCATGCGTTTTTTCTGCGTGGTAGCGGAAAGATGATAATCACGAAATGCTCGATAGCCAATTTTGTTGCACCTTTTTATAAAAATCGCTTTAATTGCGGCTTCATATCGTTCCATGCATCTAATGAATCGGAAACAAAAGCGTTTTAATCTGATCAAGAAGAGAGCTTAACATAGAAGCGGTATGAAACAATTTATCCTTTTGGCTATCTGAGGTATTACTCATCTGTCACAGGACTTATACAATAAGTATGTGCCCTCGTAACGGTGGTCTTGTTACCTACGGCTACACCATTGACAAAGACGGCCATTTCCAAATTGACCCTACCACAGCTCCCTTTGTTGTAACCGCCTTTAATATGTACGCCGACGGATATACGATGCAGGAGATAGCCGACCGCATAAACGCAATGGGCGCACGCACAAAAAGCGGCAAGCTGTTTGCTGTAAACGTTGTATCCAATATGCTGCATAACCGCAGATACACGGGCGAGTACAGGTTTAGAGATATAGTACACCCTGACGGAATACCTGCAATAATTCCCATAGAGCTTTTTGAGAGTATCCAGGGGAAGCTTACTGTCAACAAAAAATCCCCTGCCAAGCATAAGGCAGAGGACGAGTACATACTGTCGGGCAAGCTGTTTTGCGGCAAGTGTGAAAAGCCTATGCTTGGCGAAAGTGGCACAAGCCACACCAAGACAACCCACAGATACTACAAGTGCTACGGAGCGAAGAAGCATAGCTGTGATAAGAAGACTGTGAAAAAGAGCTATATCGAAGACCTTGTTATAGAGCAACTTAAGCTTGCGATATTTGACAACGAGGTGACCGAGCGTGTGGCAAGCGAAGTGCTTTATTCGCTTGCTGAGGAAAATACGGTTTTGCCCGGTTTAAAAAAGCAGTTAGCCACAACGCTAAGGAGCATAGACAACATCCTGAACGCTATGGAGCAGGGGATTATAACGGACTCTACCAAGGAGCGACTTGAGAAGCTTGAAACGGCAAAGAAGGCTCTTTCGATAGAGATTGCAAAAGAAGAAGCGGTAAAGCCAAGGCTTGATAAGAAGCAGATTGTTGCCTGGCTGCATCAGTTCAGAAAGCTGAACTTTGATAAGCACTCCCACCGCAGAAAGCTGGTTGATGCCTTCGTTAACGCCCTGTTCCTTTACGACGACAAACTTGTAATAATAATCAACTATAAAGACGGCGCAAAGACCGTAAATTTAGAGGACGTCAACTCCTCCCCTTTGGGTTCGGAAACATCCATCCTTGCTCTGCCACCGACAAGGCTCCTTTTGCGGGTGCAAGAGGAGCTTTGTTTGAACAATCCCGCATAGCATCTATTAGATATATTCAATTATAATTTTGGCTTAAACTAAAAAAATCAAGCCACAGTACGAAACACCTTGTAAACAATTTCGTAAAATGGCTTGACTTTTATCACAAAAGCTGTTAGAATATTAGCAAATCAAACAGCTACTGTTTGCAACAATAGAAGTTCAAACAATGTTAGGGATTGTTTACTTTAATTCCCCTTTCGGTTTTGGTAGAACCGAAAGGGGTTTGTTGTTTTATTGGTTTTATAATAACATCAATATTTTTCTCTGACAAGAGAAATTTTCAAATTTGGTTAAATTTTCGTTGAAATTCATCAAAGAGATAAAGAAAGATAGGGCTTATATAAATTGTGCTACCGGTAGCACAATTGAACAAACTGTGAACGAGCTGTGCTATCTTGTTATGCTCTTAATAGTTTTTTCTGCAATCTGCGCGGCGGCATTTGCAGCGGCTGTAACGGGTGTGGAATAGGAGGCTGCCGTGCTTGCCGCTTTGGATGCGGCTTGAGCTGCGGCCTGTGTTATTTGCTTGCCCGTTCGTGTACGATAGGTCTACGTACCAATCAATACGAACGTCTTTTGATATCTTTTCTTTAGCTATACGCACGGTAAGAGTGTTACCGTCTACAACGGCTTCAACACCTGCCGTTGTATTAGCCGTAAGCGTTGCCGCCGCGCCGCTTACGTTCAAGCTGTATCG
>JAZNUB010000003.1:0-33746 GCA_045592105.1 Eubacteriales bacterium
GGCTGTCTCAAATTGAAATTTTGAGATGGAACCATATACAAAAGCAACAAAAAAATCAAGGGCAGCCAAATAATGCCCTTGATTTTTTTGTTAAGGTTGCACATAGCGTTCACAATTTGTTAATGCTATGAGACAGCCCCAAAAAGAGAGGTTGTTCAAAAGAACAACCTCTCAGCTTTAACTAATCGTTAATTATTCGTCAATCTCGATAACAACGCCAGAACCAACGGTTCTGCCGCCTTCACGGATAGCGAAACGAAGACCCTTCTCGATAGCGATGGGGGTGATAAGCTCAACCTTCATATCAACGTTGTCGCCGGGGAGGCACATTTCCTTGTCTTCAGGAAGGGAGATAACGCCGGTAACGTCGGTTGTTCTGAAGTAGAACTGAGGACGATAGTTGGAGAAGAAGGGCTTATGACGGCCGCCTTCTTTTTCGGTAAGAACGTAAACCTGACCAACGAACTTGGTGTGAGGATGGATGGAACCGGGCTTAGCAAGAACCTGACCTCTTTCGATGTCGGTCTTCTGAACGCCACGGAGCAAACAACCTACGTTGTCACCAGCTTCAGCGTAGTCAAGAAGCTTACGGAACATTTCGATACCGGTAACAACGGTGGAACGAGCCTCATCCTGGAGACCAACGATTTCAACGTTGTCGTTCATCTTAATGGTACCTCTCTCAACTCTACCGGTAGCAACAGTACCACGACCGGTGATGGAGAATACGTCCTCTACAGGCATAAGGAAGGGCATGTCTGCCTTTCTCTCAGGTGTAGGAATATAGCTGTCAACAGCATCCATAAGTTCAAGAACGGAAGCGTAAACGGGATCGGAAGGATCCTTGCTGTCGGAAAGGAGAGCTTCTCTTGCAGAACCCTTGATGATCGGAATATCGTCACCGGGGAAGACATACTCAGAGAGAAGATCACGGATTTCCATTTCAACGATTTCGAGAAGCTCTTCATCGTCAACGAGGTCGGTCTTGTTCATGAAAACAACCATTGCGGGAACGCCAACCTGACGAGCAAGAAGGATGTGTTCACGAGTTTGCTGCATAGGACCGTCAGTAGAAGCAACTACGAGGATAGCGCCGTCCATCTGAGCAGCACCGGTGATCATGTTTTTAACATAGTCAGCGTGGCCGGGGCAGTCAACATGCGCATAGTGTCTGCTAGCGGTTTCATATTCAACGTGTCTGGTATTGATCGTAATACCTCTTGCCTTTTCTTCGGGAGCGTTGTCGATCTGGTCATAAGCCAAGAACTCGATATTTGCGTTGCCGAGAGAAAGAGTCTTAGTGATAGCAGCGGTAAGTGTGGTCTTGCCGTGGTCAACGTGGCCGATTGTACCTATATTGACATGGGCTTTGCTTCTTTCAAATTTTGCCTTTGCCATTAAAAGTTCCTCCTGTAATAAACATTGTTTCTTAATTTTGATTTTATACTAAATTTTACCTTATGTCAAGGCTTTTTTTAAAATATACGCGGTTTTACCCCGTTAAAAGGGTATTTTACGCGTTTTTGCCCTGAATTATCGCATCCATAACGGATTTAGGCACCTCTGCATAGTGGCTGGGCTCCATAGAATAGTTGCCTCTGCCCTGTGTTTTGGAGCGCATATCCGTTGCGTAGCCGAACATTTCGGACAAGGGTACAAATGCAGTGATCTGCTGTGCGCCCGTAAGCGCGGTCATCTCCTGTATTGCACCGCGGCGCGATGTAAGGTCGCCAATAACGTCGCCAAGGTAATCCTCAGGCGTTAGAACAACAACCTTCATAATCGGCTCTGTCAAGGTGGGGTCTGCACGCTTCATAGCAGCCTTAAACGCCATAGAGCCTGCGATCTTGAACGCCATTTCGGAGGAGTCTACCTCGTGGTAGGAACCGTCCGTTACGGTAGCTATAACGTCTACAACGTTGTAGCCTGCAAGAACGCCGTTCTGCATTGCGCTTTCGATACCGCTGCGTACTGCGCCCATATATTCCTTGGGGATAGAACCGCCAACGGTTTTATCCACAAACTCAAAGCCCTTGCCGGCCTCGTTGGGCTCGATAGTGAGCTTAACGTGACCGTACTGACCTTTACCACCGCTTTGACGAACAAACTTTTCGTCTGCATCAGCCTTGCGGCGGATAGCTTCACGGTAGGATACCTGCGGCTTGCCCACGTTAGCTTCCACACGGAACTCTCTCATAAGCCTGTCCACAATTATTTCAAGGTGAAGCTCGCCCATGCCGGCGATAATGGTTTGACCCGTTTCCTCATCCGTATAGGTACGGAAGGTGGGGTCCTCCTCTGCAAGGCGGGAAAGGGCGATGCCCATCTTTTCCTGACCTGCTTTGGTCTTGGGCTCGATAGCTACGCGGATAACGGGCTCGGGGAACACCATAGATTCAAGAACGATGGGATGCTTTTCGTCACAAAGCGAGTCACCCGTGGTAGTGTTCTTAAGACCAACTACTGCGGCGATTTCGCCCGCGCTTATCTCATCAACGTCCTCGCGGTGGTTAGCGTGCATCATAAGGATACGGCCCATACGCTCACGCCCGCCCTTAACGGCATTATAAACCGTTGTGCCGGACTTGATAGTACCGGAGTATACTCTTACAAAGCAGATCTTACCAACGAAGGGGTCTGCCATAATCTTGAACGCAAGTGCGGAGAAGGGCGCCTTTTCATCGGTAACGCGCTCCTCTTCCTCGTCCGTATCAGGGTTAACGCCCTTGATATTTTCGATATCCAAGGGGGAGGGCATATAGTCAATAACTGCGTCAAGCAGCTTTTGAACGCCCCTGTTACGATAAGAAGTACCGCAAAGAACGGGTACTATCTTATTGTCGATAGTTGCCTTACGGATAGCGGCTTTAAGCTCGTCTATCGTAATTTCCTCTTCTTCGATGAACTTTTCAAAAAGCACATCGTCAACGCTGGCAACACTTTCAACAAGTGCGGCACGGTATTCCTCTGCCTTTTCAAGCATATCTGCGGGAATTGCTTCCTCGGAAACATCCGTACCGTCATCGTTCCTGTAAATAAAGGCAGTCATCGTAAGCAAATCGATAAGCCCCTTAAAGTCGCTTTCGGCGCCTATGGGTAGCTGTATCGGCACGGCGTTGGCGCGAAGCCTTTCGTGCATCATATCAACAACGCGATAGAAGTTCGCGCCGGTGATATCCATTTTGTTTACGTAAGCCATTCTCGGAACCTTATATTTATCAGCCTGATGCCAGACTGTTTCCGACTGGGGCTCTACCCCGCCTTTAGCGCAAAACACGGTAACAGAACCGTCCAAAACACGAAGAGAACGCTCAACCTCGGCCGTAAAGTCAACGTGGCCGGGAGTGTCGATAATATTGATACGATTGCCTTTCCAATAACAGGTGGTAGCCGCAGAGGTAATGGTTATACCACGCTCCTGCTCCTGCTCCATCCAGTCCATCGTAGCGGCACCTTCATGCGTTTCGCCAAGCTTGTGGGTTTTGCCGGTATAATAAAGTATACGTTCAGTAGTCGTAGTTTTGCCTGCGTCAATATGCGCCATTATACCAATATTGCGCATATTCTCAAGCTGATATTTCGCCATAAAAATCTCCTGTTAATTTCGTACAGCTTATGCTGTTTTTACCATCTGTAATGTGCAAACGCTTTGTTTGCTTCTGCCATTCTGTGGGTGTCATCCTTCTTCTTTACTGCGCCGCCAAGGTTGTTGGTAGCGTCAATAATCTCGTTTGCGAGGCGTTCATACATCTTGCGATCGCTTCTGGTTCTTGCGTAGTTAACAAGCCATCTGAGACCGAGAGTTTGACGTCTTTCAGCTCTAACTTCCATAGGAACCTGGTAGTTGGAGCCGCCTCTACGAACAGATTTCACCTCAAGGTTGGGCATAATGTTGTCAAGGGCCTTCTGGAACTGCTCAAGCGCGTTAGCACCGGTCTTCTTTTCAACCATTGCAAATGCATCGTAAACTATTTTCTGAGCAACACCTTTTTTACCGTCGTACATAATTTGGTTGGTAAGCTTAGTTACCAACTTGGAATTGTACATAGGATCGGGTAAAACATCCCTTTTAAAACCATGCACTCTTCTAGGCACTGTACTTCCCTCCTTCATAAGATTAAATGAGATCAAAGGTACTCGGAACTAATCCGTAAGTGCTTCCCTTAAGGCAAACCATAAATATATATATGATATTGCGCTTAAATTAAAGCACAAACTAATTGTTTATTTCCGAAAACTTAAAAATGTGGGTTGTTTGCTTACTTCTTCTTAGCTCTCTTTGCGCCGTACTTGGAGCGAGACTGATTTCTGTTAGCAACACCCTGGGTATCAAGCTTGCCGCGGATGATGTGGTAACGTACACCGGGGAGGTCCTTAACTCTGCCGCCTCTGATAAGAACTACAGAGTGCTCCTGCAGGTTGTGGCCTATACCGGGGATATAGGACGTTACTTCCATACCGTTGGTAAGTCTAACCCTTGCGATTTTTCTTTGTGCGGAATTCGGCTTCTTAGGGGTCTTGATAGCAACCTTAGTGCAAACGCCGCGCTTTTGAGGTGCAGATTGGTCTATTGCCTTTTTCTTAAGCAAGTTTACGCCCTTCTGCAAAGCGGGGGACTTGGACTTATAGGTGCTCATCTGTCTGCCGTGTCTTACCAATTGGTTAAATGTAGGCATATTTTTCCTCCTTTCCTACAAGTTTTTATATGCTATGCCCCCCGTTTTGGGGAGCTTATAGCCACAAAAGCGTTAATGCTTGGCAGAATTACTCTACCGCGTTGAGGGTATCGCCCTCAAACATTTCGTTAAAGGTTTCGGTTTCGCCAATATCCACGTCCAAGCCGCGATAGTTACGCATACCCGTACCTGCGGGGATAAGCTTACCGATAATAACGTTTTCCTTCAAGCCGATAAGCGGGTCACGCTTGCCCTTGATAGCCGCTTCCGTAAGAACCTTGGTGGTTTCCTGGAAGGAAGCTGCGGAGAGGAAGGAATCGGTAGAAAGCGAAGCCTTGGTGATACCAAGCAGCATAGGCGAACCAACAGCCTCCATAAGGGGCAGCGGGCTGTCACCCTGCTCGTTACGCTTCTTGATTTCCTCGTTAGCTGTAAGGAACTCGCCCACGTCTACTGCGCTGCCAACAAGCAATGCCGTGTCACCCGCCTGCTCAACCCTAATCTTCCTGGTCATCTGGCGTGCGATTATTTCGATGTGCTTGTCGTTAATTTCAACCGCCTGCAAGCGGTAAACGCGCTGTATCTCTTTAATAATATACTCATAAACAGCATCCAAGCCGCTGATACGAAGAATGTCTGCGGGGGTTTCCGTACCGTCCGAAAGCTTCTGGCAACGGCGTACCTCTGCGCCCTCTTCTACTATAAGCTTGGTCTTCAGGGAGATGGGAGTAACCTTCTCCTCGCCTGTTTCCTTGTCTATCATGATAACCTGACGGCCCTTCTTGGTGTCCTCCACTCTGATAGTACCGTCAAACTCTGCAAGCAAAGCTGCAACCTTGGGCTTGCGTGCTTCAAATATTTCTTCAACACGCGGCAAACCCTGTGTAATATCGCTGCCTGCAACGCCGCCGCTGTGGAAGGTACGCATCGTAAGCTGTGTACCCGGCTCACCTATGGACTGTGCGGCGATGATACCTACCGCCTCGCCTATGCTTACGGGCTTGCCGGAAGCAAGGTCAGAGCCGTAGCAGTGAACGCAAACACCGTGCTTAGCGCGGCAGTTGATGGTAGAACGGATTCTAACCTCCTCAATGCCTGCTGCAACGATTGCCTTGCACTGGTCATCGGTAATCATGGTGTCATGCTCAACTATAACTTCACCCGTTGCGGGGTCTACAACGTTGCCTATAACGTATCTGCCTACAAGTCTGTCAGCAAAAGGCTCTATAACCTCTTCCTTGCCGCCGCTCATAATATCAACTATCTTGCGAACAACCATACCACGGTCATCGCCACAGTTGTGCTCACGAACGATAACTTCCTGTGCAACGTCAACCAAACGGCGGGTAAGATAACCGGAGTCCGCAGTACGAAGTGCTGTATCTGCAAGACCTTTACGCGCACCTCTGGCAGCGGTAAAGTATTCCAATATCTTCATGCCTTCACGGAAGTTGGATTTAATAGGCATTTCTATCGTTTTACCGGTTGCGGCAAACATCAAGCCACGCATACCGGCAAGCTGTCTGATCTGCTTAATAGAGCCTCTCGCACCGGAAACCGCCATCATATTAAGCGGGTTGTAGCGGTCAAGATTCTTCTGCAGCTCGGTAGCAACCTGTTTGGTACAATCCTCCCAAACGGAAACAACGCGGCGGCTTCTTTCGTCATCGGAAAGCATACCCTGACGGAAGTAGTCGGTAATAACGTCAACCTTCTTTTCAGCTTCCGCAAGCATTGCCTGCTTCTTGGGCGGTATTGTCATATCGTAAACGGAAATAGTAATTGCACCTCTGGTGGAATACTTAAAGCCGTTTGCCTTCATCTTATCAAGCATCTCGCAGGTTATAACGTTGCCGTGGATACGGATACAACGGTCGATAATCTGTGCAAGCTCGTTATTGGTACAAACAAAATCAATTTCAAGCGCAAACTTGTTTTCGCTCTTGCTTCTGTCCACAAAGCCAAGGTCCTGCGGGATGTAGCTGTTGAAGATAAGGCGGCCAAGCGTTGCGGTGATAATGCCGCTTTCGGTTCTGCCGTTTATCTCCTTTTCCACGCGTACCTTTATCTTCGCGTGCAAGCCCAAAAGACCGTTTTCGTAAGCCATAACGGCTTCTTCCATATTGCGGTAGCAGCCTGCGGAAGGATCTTCATCGCTTAAACCACCAATCTCGCCCTCTTTATCCATAGTGAGGTAGAAGGAGCCAAGCACCATATCCTGCGAAGGAACGGTAACTGCACGGCCGTTTACGGGCTTTAGCAGGTTGTTAGCGGAAAGCATCAAGAAGCGTGCTTCTGCCTGTGCCTCTGCGGAAAGCGGAACGTGAACGGGCATCTGGTCACCGTCGAAGTCCGCATTGAACGCGGTACAAACAAGCGGGTGAAGCTTAATAGCTCTGCCCTCAACCAAAACGGGCTCATACGCCTGAATGGAAAGCCTGTGAAGCGTGGGCGCACGGGTAAGAAGAACGGGATGCTCTTTAATAACAACCTCGATAGCGTCCCAAACCTCGGGGGTAGCACGCTCAACCTTCTTCTTAGCGTCCTTTATATTGGTAGCCTTACCTGTGGAAACAAGGTTCTTCATAACGAAGGGCTTGAACAGCTCAAGCGCCATTTCCTTAGGCAAGCCGCATTGGTAAATCTTAAGCTCAGGGCCTACAACGATAACGGAACGGCCGGAGTAGTCAACACGCTTACCAAGCAAATTCTGTCTGAAACGGCCCTGCTTACCGCGAAGCATTTCGGACAAGGACTTAAGCGGGCGGTTGTTGGGGCCCGTTACGGGGCGGCCACGTCTGCCGTTGTCTATAAGTGCGTCTACCGCTTCCTGAAGCATACGCTTTTCGTTGCGGATAATTATATCGGGCGCATAAAGCTCTATAAGCTTCTTCAAACGGTTGTTACGGTTGATAACGCGCCTGTAAAGATCGTTAAGGTCGCTGGTTGCAAATCTGCCGCCGTCAAGCTGAACCATGGGGCGTATTTCGGGCGGGATAACGGGCAGTGCCTCCAAAATCATCCATTCGGGGCGGTTGCCGGAGGTACGGAACGCCTCTACAACCTCAAGCCTTTTAACAAGGCGAAGCTTGCGCTGGCCTTGCGCGTCCTTAAGCTCTTCCTTCAAAAGCTCAGCAAGCTCTTCAAGGTTGATTTCCTGCAAAAGCTCTTTAATAGCCTCGGCACCGATGCCAACGCGGAAATCGTTTTCATATTTTTCGTAATAATCCCTATACTGTTGGTCGGTAAGAAGCTGCTTTTTAACAAGCGGCGTATCACCGGGGTCAAGCACTATATACTGTGCAAAGTAAAGCACCTTTTCCAAAAGCTTAGGGGAAAGGTCCAGAATAAGACCCATTCTGGAGGGGATAGCGCGGAAGTACCAAATGTGAGAAACGGGAGCCGCCAATTCAACGTGCCCCATACGCTCACGTCTAACCTTGTTGGTGGTTATCTCAACGCCGCACTTTTCGCATATCTTGCCCTTATAGCGCACCCTTTTGTATTTACCGCAGTGACATTCCCAATCCTTGGTGGGCCCAAAGATCTTTTCGCAGAAAAGACCGTCACGCTCGGGCTTAAGGGTACGGTAGTTGATGGTCTCAGGCTTTTTAACCTCGCCATAGGACCAAGAACGTATCATATCAGGTGATGCAAGACCTATTTGTATGCTATCAAATTCTACGTTTTCCACTATTTTTCCCCCTTTTCAATTACTCGTCCATGCCGTAGTCGTCGTCGCCGTCATCCTCGGCATCGTCGGCAACCACGCCTTCTTCGTCGTCATACATAACGTCGTCGGGGTTTTCAAGCACGCTGCTTCCAAGCTCTTCTTCAGAGAACTTCTTTTCGTCCTCGCCCTCTTCGTCAGCATAATCCTTAAGCGTTATCTCGTTGTTCTCCTTGTCCATAACGCGAACGTCCAAGCCGAGAGACTGAAGCTCTTTAACCAGAACCTTGAACGATGCGGGAACGGAGGGAGTGGGTATGTTAAGACCCTTAACAATTGCCTCGTAGGTCTTTACACGGCCCTTAATATCGTCGGACTTAACGGTAAGGATTTCCTGAAGGGTGTAAGCCGCGCCGTATGCTTCAAGCGCCCAAACTTCCATCTCACCAAATCTCTGGCCGCCGAACTGAGCTTTACCGCCCAAGGGCTGCTGAGTAACCAGCGAGTACGGACCTGTGGAACGTGCGTGGATCTTATGGTCTACAAGGTGGTGCAGCTTGAGGAAGTACATATAACCAACGGTTACGGGGTTATCAAAGGGTACGCCCGTTCTGCCATCGTAAAGGATAGTCTTACCGTTTACAACCTGCTTTTCTTCACCCGTAGCGGGGTCCTTAACGGTAACGGTGCCGTAGCCCGCGTCCATAAGGCATTTTTCTATATCTTTTTCGTTAGCGCCGTCAAATACGGGGGTCATAACCTTGCAGCCAAGCTTCTTAGCGGCTATACCAAGGTGAACCTCCAATACCTGCCCGATGTTCATACGGGAAGGAACGCCAAGCGGATTAAGAACTATATCAAGCGGAGTACCGTCGGGAAGGAAGGGCATATCCTCGGAAGGAAGTATGCGGGAAACAACGCCCTTGTTACCGTGGCGGCCTGCCATCTTATCGCCAACGGATATCTTACGCTTTTGTGCTATATAAACCCTTACAACCTTGATAACGCCGGGCTGAAGCACGTCGCAATCATCTCTGGAGAAGGTCTTAACGTCAACAACAATACCGCTTTCGCCGTGCGGCAAACGGAGCGAGGTATCTCTAACCTCTCTTGCTTTTTCACCGAATATAGCGCGGAGAAGCCTTTCCTCTGCGGTAAGCTCGGTTTCCCCCTTGGGGGTTACCTTACCAACGAGGATATCACCTGCGCGAACCTCTGCACCGATGCGGATAATACCGTCGTCATCAAGGTCCTTAAGCACGTCCTCACCAAGGTTGGGGATATCCCGCGTGATTTCTTCCGGCCCAAGCTTTGTATCTCTGGATTCGCAATAATACTCCTCAATATGTATCGAGGTGTATACGTCATCACGAACAAGTCTTTCGTTAATAAGAACAGCGTCCTCGTAGTTGTAGCCTTCCCAAGTCATAAAGCCGATAAGCACGTTCTTACCCAAGGATATTTCACCGTTGGAGGTAGCCATACCGTCTGCAATAACCTGACCTGCCTCTATCCTGTCCCCCTTAGAAACGATGGGGCGCTGGTTTACGCAGGTACCCTGGTTGGAGCGCTTAAACTTGGTAAGCTTGTAGGATTTAAGGAAGCCGTCATCCCCGCGGATAGCTATTTCATCAGCGGTAGCGGTTTCAACAAAGCCCGCACGGTCTGCAATAACGGTAACACAGCTATCGTACGCTGCCTTGTATTCCATACCCGTAGCAACTATCGGGGATTCGGTTATCATCAAAGGAACAGCCTGCTTCTGCATGTTAGAGCCCATCAGCGCTCTGGAGTTATCGTCGTTTTCAAGGAAGGGTATCATTGCGGTAGCAACGGAAACCAGCATCTTGGGCGATACGTCCATAAGGTCAACGTACTCAGGCTCAACCTCGATAATCTCTTCTCTGTGGCGTGCAACAACCTTAGGCTTAAGGAAGTTGCCGTTTTCATCAATCGGCTCGTTAGCGGTGGCAACGGTAAAGCCATCCTCAACGTCCGCGGTGATATATTTTATCTCCTTGGTAACCTTACCGTCCTTAACGATGCGGTAGGGTGCTTCTATAAAGCCGAATTTATTAACCTTTGCGTATGTTGCAAGGTAGGAGATAAGACCGATGTTAGGACCTTCAGGCGTTTCGATAGGACACATTCTGCCGTAATGGGTGTAGTGAACGTCTCTTGCCTCGAAGGAAGCACGGTCACGAGAAAGACCGCCGGGGCCAAGCGCGGAAAGACGGCGCTTGTGCGTAAGCTCTGCAAGCGGGTTCGTCTGGTCCATAAACTGGGAAAGCGGGGAGGAGCCGAAGAAATCCCTTATAGCAGAAACTATGGGGCGGATATTAACAAGCGACTGAGGAGTAACGCTGTCTATATCCTGCGTGGTCATTTTTTCTTTAACAATCTTGTCCATACGGGCAAAACCGATGCGAAGCTGGTTTACAAGCAGCTCACCAACGGAGCGCAAACGCCTGTTACCCAAATGGTCTATATCGTCACGGGTACCAACCCCGTGGGAAAGTGCAAGCAAGTAGTTTACGGATGCATAGATATCGTCAACCGTGATGTGCTTGGGGATAAGCTCGTCCATCCTTGCAGCCATAGCGCGCTTAACCGCCTTAAGGTCGGAAACGCCGGTTTCTGCAAGTATTTCCATAAACACGTCAAAGTGTATCTTTTCTTCAAGCTCAAGCTCTTCGTTGGTGAAGGGGGAAACGGCGGATGCATCAACCATATGGTTGGAGAACACGCGCACCTCTTCGTCATGCTCGTTAAGCACGTAAACGCTCCAAATGCCGCTGTTTTCAACAGCCATAGCGTCCTCACGGCTAAGCTTGTGGCCCGCGTCAAACATAAACTCACCCGTAACGGGGGAAGCAACGGGGCGGGAAAGCACAAAGCCCTCTATACGCTTGCCGAGTGCAAGCTTTTTGTTAAACTTGTATCTGCCGACAGCGCTTATATCATAACGTTTGGGGTCAAAGAAAAGGTTGTTAAGCAGCACCTGCGCGCTCTCAACTATTGGCGGGTCACCCGGGCGAAGCTTTTTGTATATTTCCTTCAAAGCCTCTTCAATGGGGGTGGTGCCGTTCTTTAAAGCCTCTGCGGGCATAGTGTCCTTCTCAAGAGTAGCCTTAATCTTAACGTCCTCACCGAACAGGTCAAGAATCTGTTCGTTAGTGCCAAGACCGAAAGCGCGGAGAAGCACGGTTATCGGAATTTTTCTGTTTTTGTCAATACGAACGTAGAACACGTCAGACGCATCCGTTTCATACTCAAGCCATGCGCCGCGGTAGGGTATAACGGTGCTGGAGTAAAGATGCTTGCCGTTCTTATCGTCCGTTACGTCAAAGTAAACGCCGGGGGAACGAACTATCTGGCTTACAATAACTCTTTCAGCGCCGTTGATGATAAAGGTGCCGCTTTCCGTCATATACGGAATCTCACCCATAAAGATTTCCTGCTCCTTAACCTCGCCCGTAACCTTGTTGGTAAGGCGAACAAGAACCTTGAAAGGAACAGCGTAGTTAACGTCTCTTTCCTTACATTCTTCAACGGAAAACTTAGGCGTTTCGTTAAGAGAGTAATCCACAAACTCGATAATAAGGTTGCCGGAATAATCCGTCATCGGAGAAACGTCCCTTAAAACCTCACGGATGCCTTTTTCCGCAAACTCGCGAAAAGATTTCTTCTGCACCTCGATAAGATTAGGCATCTCCAAAACTTCTTCCGTTTTGGAGAAATTCATTCTTACGTTGGGGCCGAGAACTTTGGGTGTCATCATTTTAATTAGCTCACTCCGTTTTCATCAATTTCCGCACCGCCGATAAGGCGGCTGTAAGTCCTGCAAAAACCGCTGTTTCAGCCGTTTTTTGCCTCGTTTTATAACCCTTTTCGGTGCCAAAAAACGGCATAGCCGCATACTTGGCGCAGTTTATAATTATATAGGAAAAGTCAATACTTGTCAATACTTTCGGCAAAAAAACTTTCGAAAAGTTTACAATTTAAGCTTAAAAATTTTATTCCTCGTTTTATCAACAAGTGGTGCTTTGACATTATGGAAACCACTATAAATTGAAAACCGAGGGTGTTTACACCCTCGGTTGTGAACGGTTTTGTAAAAATATTTACAATTTGTTATTATTTTCCTGCCTTGCCTGCGGTTATATACGCCAAATTACTGTTTTCTATAACGTTTTGAAGGTTGTAAACAAGCAAAACCTTGTCCGCACCGGTTTTGTTTACAAGATTTGCAAGGTCTATTTTCGTACCCAATTTGGGGTCTATAAGCAGGTCTATATCCACCATAACGATGTTATAGTTCCTTGCAAGTATGGGTACAAGGCTGTGTGCAAAGCTGTCCTTAACCACAAGCAGGGTTTCTTTTTCGGTGTCCTTCGTGTCGGTTATACGCAAATACCTTGTTTTACCGTGCAGGAACACGTTGTACGGGTCAGCACCGTTAAGCGCCCCAAGGTCATACATACCGTCCTTCTCCTCCATATACTCAAGGTTTCTGCCAAGCTCTACCTTAAGCTTGTCGTAGCCGTCGTACTTAACAACCTGTATCTCCTCACCGTTAAGGAAAAAGTAGTTACCGTTACGGCAAGCCGTGCCGTGGAAATCATCGTACACGGTTTCAAAATCAAAGCTTTCAAAATCAAACGCGTTGTCCCCAAACGCCTCAACCGCTTTTTCATAGGCGTAGAACGCGCCCGTACTTGTCCAATGATGGTCGGTGTTATAATAAACGCAGTAGCCCTTGTCCTGCATTTCGTGCATAACGGGCAGAACGTCCACGTAATAATCGCCAAGCGCGTTCTTAACCTGCGTGTTAAGCGCGGTGCCGATATCGGTGGGGTAGCCTATCGCGGGGGCAATAACGTCTATAGTTCTGGGGGGCAGCATAACCTTAACGGGTATATCCAGCTTGTCAAGCTCGCCCTTTAGGCTTTCCATCAGCGTGTCAACGTGCTGCTTGCTGTACCTTTCGGTGTTGCCGTTTGTGCCAACGGAGTTAAAGCGCACGGTTGCAAGGCGGCCGTTTGAATACAAAACGCCGTTGCTAACGCCGCGGAAGGAAGCAAGCTCTGTAAACGCTTTAAGGCTTACAAACTGCTTTCTTAAAGGAAACTGGTCACAAAAATATTCGTCAAAATCGTCCGCCAGCTCGCCGTGGATAACGTAATCCATACCCGTGTAGTCGTTATCCTTGCCGTTGGCGTTGGGGAAACGCTGAAGCTCCGTTTCAAAGCTGTTTTCATCCTTATCGGGCATCACAACGAAAGCCGCCGCAAAGCCGAAGATTATAGAAACGAATAAAACTATCGTAACGATATCTGAAATTCTAAACTTTTTCATAAGCGCACCCCCTTAAAAGTTCCAATACAGGAAGGGGCTGTAAGAGGAAGCCACCATATATCCCATACACAAAACAAGCCCTAAAGCGCAAAGCACTGCGGTAACGGTTCTGCCAAGCTCGTTTTTATCGGTAACAGCGTACCAAAGCTTTTTGGGATACGGCGTTGCGGCAACGGCAAACACCAAAAGCGTTGGCAAAGCGCGAAGCGCGGAATAGGAAACCAAAGAGTTTGTAAAGCTGCCCGCGCCGAACATTGCCGTTAAGCACGCCCAGCCCGCAGAGGTATCGGTGTAGTAAAATATAAGCCAGCCGATAGCTATAAAGAACAAAGAGTACAAATGGCTAACAAGCTTAGGTGCTTTTTCAAGCCATTTAAGCAGGAACGCCTTTTCTATAACCAATAATATAAGGAAGTAAACGCCCCAAATAATAAAGTTCCAGCTTGCGCCGTGCCAAAAGCCGGTAAGCAGCCAAACTATTGCAAGGTTACGGTATTGCATAACCTTGCCCTTACGGTTACCGCCAAGCGGTATGTAAACATACTCCCTAAACCAAGAGGAAAGGGAAATATGCCACCTACGCCAAAACTCCGTAATGCTTTTGGAGATATAGGGGTAATCGAAATTTTCAAGGAAGGTAAAGCCAAACATTCTGCCAAGGCCTATTGCCATATCGGAATAGGCAGAGAAATCGAAATAGATGCGGAAGGTGTAGCAAATAACCACCAGCCAGCCACCTAAAACGGTTTTTTCGTCCTGCAAAGAGGAGTTAAAGTAGATAACAAGGCTATCCGCCACGTCTGCAAGCATTATCTTTTTGCAAAGCCCCGCCATAAAGCGCCTTGCGCCTGCGGCAAAATCCGCCACGGTTTCCTTGCGCTCGATAAGCATATCGTCGATATCGCGGTAACGCACTATCGGGCCTGCAACAAGCTGAGGGAACAGCATAACGTAAGCGCCGAAGGAGATGTAGTTCTTCTGCACGTTCGTTGCGCCGCGATAAAGGTCTATGGAATAGGACATTATCTGGAAGGTATAGAAGGATATACCAAGCGGAAGCACAAACTTAAACGGCTCTTTTGATATAAAGGATAAATTATAATCCCCAATAGGCTCCAGCCAAGACAAAAACGGTATCGCGCTTAGGTTTTCTATAAAGAAGTTACAATACTTAAAGAACAAAAGCCAAACAAGGTTTAAGCATAGCGATGCGGCAAGATAAGCGCGCGCTTTTTTCTTGTTTGTTTCGCGGTGTTTGGCTATCGGGTAGCCAAAGAAGAACGCCGTTGTTACCGAAACAAGCATTATTACAAGAAACAGCGGCTCTGCCCAGCCGTAGAACACAAGGCTCATAACGAAAAGCACTAAGTTTTTAAGCTTTCTGGGCGCGATATAATACAAAGCAAGCGTTACTGCAAGAAACGCAAACACAAATATAAGCGAAGAAAATACCAATTTACAAAAATCCTCCCCTCGTTAGCGGGTTATATTAACGCAATTAGTCCTCAAGTGCTTTAAGCTCTTTATCAACGGGCTCGTTATCTCTGTTTTTGGCTTTGCCTATAACCTTAACCTCGTCCCTTGTAAAGGTTTTGTAAACGGCGGCACCGTCACCATCCATAAGCACCTTTATTTTGCCGTTAAGGAAGTTGCTTTCGGTTATAACGCCCGTGCCCTGCGCGGTGCGTACCACCATATCCGTTCTGGGGAAGGTTTCATACTCCTTCTCATAAACGTCCTGCTCATACCGCAAGCAGCACATAAGCCTGCCGCAGTTGCCCGATATCTTGGAGCTGGAAAGCGATAGGTTCTGCTCCTTTGCCATCTTGATGCTAACCTGCACGAAATCGGGCAGGAAGCGGTTACAGCAAAACGGCATACCGCAAACGCCAAGCCCGCCTACAAGCTTAGCCTCGTCACGCACACCTATCTGCCTTAGCTCTATCCTTGTGCGGAATACTGCCGCAAGGTCCTTAACAAGCTCGCGGAAATCCACCCTGCCGTCAGCAGTAAAGTAGAATATAAGCTTGGTGTTATCAAAGGTGTATTCTATATCGGTTAGGCTCATCGTAAGCTTGTGCTTGGCAACAAGCTCCTCCCAAACCTTTGCCGCCCTCTCCTCAAGCTGTTTGTTAAGCTTGTGCTTTTGCGTGTCGGCATCGGTTGCCTTGCGTATCACGGGCTTTAAGGGATGCACGGTTTCCTTCTCGTCTACAAAACGGTTAGCAAGCGCAACAAAGCCATACTCCTGCCCGCGCGCGGTTTCAACTATAACCCCGTCGTCAGCAGCAAACTGTATATCAAGCGGAGAGAAGTAGTATATCTTCCCCGTTTGGCGGAAGCGCACGCCCACTATCTCCACCTTGTTGCCCTCTTCCTTTACAGCCTCAGGCTGTGCGGCGCGCTTTTCCTGCTCTTCAAGCATAATGTCGGTAGCCTCGGCAAACGCCTTTTGCTCTGCCGTCATCAGCTCCTGCATCTGGCGGCGGCGCGGAGAAACAACCTGCTCCTGCTGCGGCTTGTGGCTCTTGTGCTCCCCACGCGGCGGGCGGTGCCTTTGCCCCTGCTTCTTTGCGCCCTCTGCCCTCGGTGGGCGTTGGGGCTTGCTTTGCGCTTCGGCTGTAGCCTTTTCGGGCCGCTTCACACTATCAGCCGCCTGCTCTGCTTTCTTTTGGAACGGCGGGCGGTTGCCCCTGCCACCGTGCCTGCCTCTGTTCGGGCGGTGCGGCCTGTTGCCGCCTGCCTGCCCTTCCTGCGGTTTCTTTTTATTTTCGTTATCTGCCATAGCTTTTTCTATCCTTTCGCGCGGTTGATACTTACGCATAGCTGTGATACCGCTATGCCCGGGTCTGTATTCCTTCTTAGCGAACGCCCGCATTCAAGCGCCGCCTCAAATATATCGTATAAGGTTTTTGCCGTTGCCGTTTCCGCAAACTCCCTTGCCGTATCGCTTGGAAGCAAAACCGCCTCGCCACACGCCAGCTTACACACAAGCACGTCCCTTGCGGCGGCGGCAAGCGCATCCATCACGGGGATAAGCGCATCGCGCTTTTTCATCTGCCCCAAAAAGGCGTTATACAAGGCGTATCTGCCGCTATCGCCGTAAATGGCGGTGCATAGCTTCAGCGCACTTTCACGCTCTGCCTTGCCTTCTTTTTTCAAAACCGCCTCGCCCACGCCAACACAGCCTGCGGCTATGCGAACAGCCTCCTCAAGCTCTTTGTCCTTAGCGGTGGGGAACTTCTCTTTAAGCACCGCACGCACCGTTTCATCGTCCGCCGCGGAAAGGCGCACTATCCGCCCGCGTGAGCGCACGGTGGGAAGAAGCGCTTCCTTCTTCTCGGTTACAAGCAAAAAGGTTGTTCCCTCCGGCGGCTCCTCAAACACCTTAAGCAAAGCGTTCTGTGCCGCAACGGTCATAGCTTGCGCGCCCTCCAATATATAAACGGCACGCGCACCCTCGTTAGGCGTAAGATTTACGGCACGCTTTATCTCCCTAACAAGGTCCACCTTAAAGCTTGCACCGTCCGCACCGTAAACGTGCAAATCGGGGTGAACGCCGCCATCACACTTGCGGCAGGCGGTACAAGCACCACAGGGCTTGTGAGAAGCGGTGCAAAGTATGGCTTTTGCCAAAAGGCGCGCAAAGCTTCGCTTGCCAACACCCAAAGCACCCTCTATAATATAAGCGTGCGATATAACGCCGCGGTTCACCTCGTCAAGCAAAGCGCGCTTTTCCGCTAAATTAAGTTCCATATAAGCACGCCCCCTTACCACAGCGCATACAAAGCCAATTATACTTCTATATTATAACACAGCAAACGCACTTTGAAAAGGCTTTTTTTAATTTTTCCACAGCTTTATAACCACGGTTGACAAAAATTTGCGGTAATAGTATAATTAAGGCATAATATGTAAAGCAGGTGATATAATGGGTATAATAGTTGGCATAGACGTTGGCGGCAGTACAACGAAAATAGCGGGCGTGCGTGACGGAAAGGTTATCTCCCCCACGATGACCAGAGCAACCGACCCCGTTTCCTCGCTTTACGGCGCGTTTGGCAAGTTTACAAGCGAAAACGGTATTGCGCTTTCGGATATAGAAAGGCTTATGGTAACGGGTGTTGGCAGCGTGTTCGCAGGGAACGAGATATACGCTTTGCCCGCAAGCCACGTTACGGAGTTTGTGGCAATAGGCCGCGGCGGCAGTTATTTATCCAAGCTTGACAAGGCGGTTGTTGTAAGCATGGGCACGGGTACTGCGCTTGTGTATTACGAAAACGGAAAATCCGTGCATTTAGGCGGCACGGGCGTTGGCGGCGGCACGCTTGTGGGGCTTGCGGGGAAGCTGATAGGCACAACCGACGTTAAGGTTATAGAGCAGCTTGCAAGCGAGGGGAACAGCTCGCTTGTGGACCTTTCCGTAAACGACCTTACGGAAAAGGACATAAGCCCTACTCTTCAAGGCGGGATGACGGCTTCAAACTTCGGCAAAATAAAAGAGCTTGCCGCAAAAGAGGATATAGCGGCAGGCCTTCTGAATATGATATACGAAACGGTATGCGTTGCGGCAATGTTTGCGGCGCGCCAAAAGGGCGTTAAGGACATCGTGCTTACAGGCAGGCTTTCCGCGCTTAACAGCGCAAAGCGCGCGTTTAGCGAGCTTGGCGAAACCTTTGGGCTAAACTTCGTATTGCCCGAAAGCAGTGAGTACGCAACGGTTATCGGTGCGGCGCTTACTTATTTTGATAAGGACAACAAATAGCTATGGAATACAACAAAAAAATCTTCGCCCTGCTTTTGGAGCGGGCGAAGGGTGAACGTAGCTGGCGTAGCTTCGCCATAGACTGCGATATAAGCTATGTGCAAATGCGAAAGCTTGCTTTTTGCGAGCAGGAGAACCCTCCGCGCAGAAAGCTTTTGGAAAAGCTTGGCGCAAACAGCAGGTGCGGCATAACAACGGAGGATTTTTTGTGTGCCGCAGGTATGGGTTGTGAAAAGCAAGAGCTAAACGCAAAGGAAGCAGAGCTTGTTAAAAGCTACGCCGCCTTAAAGCCGCGCCAGAAGCGCGCATTAGAGGATTTTGCCGCGTTTATGCTTTCCCGCACGGACGAGGAGGACTAAAAGAAAAGCAAAAACACAATTGCAATTATAAGTATATCGTTGTCGGGCTCGCCGTCCAAAAGCAACAGTATACCGATTGCAATAAGCAGCAGGTCCTCTATATTTATGTTTTTAAACATCCGTTTAAGGTCAAAACCGCGTTCGCGCTCACGCTCACGCTCCCTTATGGGGTGCTCCTCGCGCCCGTGTGCCATTGCAGGCACCTCTGCGGCGGTGTTTTCCTCATATCGGCGTTCCATCTCGTGCAGTACGCCATCTGATTCTATGCTGTTTCCAAACGCGCGTGAATACAAGCTTTATCTCCCCCTTTCATATATTCTTTACGCTTTTGTATACGCTTGCAACCGATAGCGCCTTGGTTACCGCATCCAGCTTTTCGCGGCGCTCCTGCCTTAAAAACGGCTTCAAAGCCGATAGCAGCGCCAAAGCGTCGGAGCCGCTTCGCCCCGCGCTTTGTATCACGGGCAACGCTTCCGCCCTCTGCGGCGGCGGTGCGTACTCTTGCGTTGGCGCATCCGTGCCGCGTACAGCCGCGGCTATTTTTGCAAGCAGCTCCTCGTTTTCCAAAACGCTTCTAATCTTCTCGTCCATCAGCGCTTGCTCCTTTGTATAGCATCGTATATCTGCTTGGCTTTGTCCTTGCCCGCCATATCAATAAGCCGTTTTGCCTCCTCCTCGCTCATAGTGCCTATCGTTTTACGCACCTTGGCAAGGTCACCCGTTAGCGCTTCGGTTTTCCGCGGGCTTGCACCAACGGCTTCTCCGATATCCCGTATCAGCGTTTGAAGCTTTTCATCGCTTAACGCAGATAAATCCTTTAGCGTGTTATCATTATAGTTCATATAAATACAGCTCCTTTGTAAATATATATGTCCTAAAAGGGCAATTATGATTGTTGGGTGGTTATTATTAAACTGTGTAAGCCTTATCGCAGCCCAAAGCAGGCTGTTTTCATTATCGTGTTTACTGCGGTCTTCGTGCTGATAAGTGCCGCTACCGCGCGGTATTTTCCGGATATCGCCCTGTATTTGCGCTTAACGGGCGGCGCGCTTTTACTGCTTGGCGCGGTACTGCTTTTTAGGTTCACGATGACAGAGTATGTCTACGCTCTATCGGGAAGCGTTTTTTCCGTTCGGCGCATAAACGGCTTTACGGAAAGCACGGTTTTTTCCATAGAGCTTAGTAGTGATACCGAGCTTTATACGAAAGCGGAGTTCAAGAAGAAAACCACGGCAGGCGGCACAAGCTATCGCCAAAACCTAACGGCTTCCACAGCCTATCTCGTTTATAAGCGCGGAAGCAAAAGGCGTTACGTTGAGATAGAGCCGAATGCAGAGTTTTTCGCTTTGCTGAAAAAAGAGATAGACGAAAACAAAAAAGATACAACTCCGTAGCCAAGGTTGCCAAAAACAACCTTGGCTTTTGTTTTATCCACGAATACCAAAATCGACCATACGCACCGCACCGAGGTTTTGTTTTAGCAATGAATCGTAACGATTTAACGTAGGGCGCACGTCTGCTCCCGCCGCCCCGTTCGTTAATACGCAATTTTTCCAAGCACGGTGTATTCAGCTCCGTTCGTCTCGGCGGGAGCAGACGTGCGCCCTACGAACGAGATGCATCCCATTACACCGCTACCCCTTGCTCTCAAGGAGGAAAATTTGAAGCAAGTGAAAAACATTAATTATCAACAGAAAGTTTGAAAAACTTTCTTCCTTGTAATGCTTAATTGGTGTTTTTCACGCTCTGCACAAATTTTACCCTTGAGAGGGGAGCTGATCTTCGGCGGTGCCATACTCCGCGTTCAGCTTCTCCCACGTTAAAGGCCCTACTATGCCGTCCGCCGTTAAGCCGTATTCGGTTTGAAACGCACGCACCGCCGCCTGCGTTGCCGCACCGAAGATGCCATCCCTTTCCAATGTGGGAATTGCGCTGTTCAGCTTTGCTATAACGTTTATCAAGCCTTGTATGTAATACACCGTGTCGCCCCTTGCGCCGCGGCTTACGGGGCTTCCGGGGTAGGGGCGCGGCCAGCCGCTAACATCGCCGCCGAAATATTGGTCGTCCGTGCCAACCTCGCCCACCTCGTTATACAAAGCGGTAAGCGCATCCCACGTTTGCCTATCCACCTCGCCGCTTTGAGTAAAGCCAAACAACCCCTGTAAAACGCGCACGGCGTTTGCCGTTTCGGTATCGTAAATGCCGTCCAAATCTATAACGCGCACCTGCGGATACTGCCCCGAACGCGCTATCGCGTTTATATACCATTGCACGCGCAAAACGTTGGGGCCTCTGTCTCCTATCTTAACAGGGTTTCCGGGGTACGCACCGCTTTGGAACTCCTCCCCCTCGCTTTCAAGCTCTGCCAAGCGTTTCACCGCCACGTAGATGTATAGGATGCGGTACCAAGTGTCCTCGTCCACGGTACCCGTAGTGGGCAACCCAAACACCTGCTGGAACACGCGCACCGCGCGCTCGGTATCCGCCTCGTAGTTGCCGTTGGGCAGGGTGATTAAGGGTATAGCGGGGTAGTTTATGGCAATGCGGTCCATGCGGTTTTGGATAGCAAGCACGTCGCTTCCCGTGCTACCCAGCGACAAGGGCGCACCCGGATAGCTGTTTGGTATCACCTGCACTATGGGCGCAACCCTTATTTCCGTATCCATACCGTAATAATACTGCACAATATCAAGCGACTGATAGCCGTTGTTGGCCAAATCCACGCTTCCCCATTGCGAAAGCCCGCTGCACGCGCTTTGCTTGCCATCGCAAAACTGTGCAAAAATAGGCTCTATAAACCCCTTACGCGCTATATAGTTGTCGAAATACTCATCCACCAACGTGTCTATGGTGTTAAACACCTCGCGCTGATGCACATAGTATTGGTCGAAGGCAGGGGAAGCAGAAACGTCAAAATCGTAGCCTTGCGACGGATACCACTCCGTATAAAGGCGGTTAAGCACCAAGCTTACCTCGGCGTTGATATTGGCAAGCAACGCTTCACGCGGCCACGTTGGATATATCTCGCTGCTGGCAACGCTTTTTATGTAATCAACAAACGGCACGGTAACGTTTACCGCATCGGAGCCGGGGCTGCCCAAATGCACGGTTACCATCTCCGGCACGTAAACCGTTCGCGCCGCGGCAGGCGTTGAGGCAAAGCTTGCGGCGGCTGGCGGTGTGCCCTCGTATGGGGGCAGAACGTGGCGCGCGTGGGTAGGTACGTTTATACGGTTGCCCTCAGGCGTTTCCGTATCGTCAAGCCGCACGAGATTGTATCTGAATATGCTTACGATACCGTCGAAAACGTGAAGCCCGTATACCGTAACGGGTGCGTATCCATTCATACTGATGCGGATATCGTATACCGCAAACGGTCTTGTAGGTGGGTTTGGCTGTAAAGACAGGCTTTTAGGCGGCGCAGGCAGGGTTATACGCACGCTTCCGTTTCTATCGGTGATATAGCGTTCGCCTCGGTTTAAAACCTCCACGGTTGCGCCCGCAAGGTATAGCCTGCCCTCCATGTGTGTTAAACGCACGTTTATAGTGCCGCGTGCGCCCATATATCCGTTCATATAAATCAGTCCTTTCATCAGTATATTATGCAATTGCTGAGAATACGGACACAAAAGGGGATGCAAAAAAAGGCAGGACCGCAAGAAAACAACAAAAAACAATAATGAAAAGGCTACCGAAAGATTAAAAAGCTTTCGGTAGCCTTGTTGTTTTTATTCTTCTTTTATTCTTCTTCTATTGCTGCCGGAGCCGCCATTATATCGTGTATAACGCTTGGGTCAAACTTAGGCTTTCTGTCATAGGTGTAAAGACCGTTTTGCTCCTGCTCTACGTCGGTTAGCTGAGTATAGCAATAACCGAACATACGCTTGTTGCTAAGCAATACGTCCGTAAGCCCCTTAAGCCTTTCAATAAACTCTTCCCTCGTCTTAGGAGCTTCACCGTAGCCCCAGCCGCTTTCCTCATCAGTCCAGCGGATTCCGCCGTACTCACTAACGAACATAGGCATACCAACCTGATACTTCTGGCGTTCGTGGAATCTATCGTAGAAAGTACCGTCAACGCAAAGGTTCTTGTAGGTTTCAGCAAACTTTGCGGGGTCCTGCTCGTAATCGTGAACGTCAAATATATCGGTAACAACGTGGAAGTTGCCGCTGGTATCTATGCAGGGGCGCGTGTTGTCCGCCGCCTTGGTTGCAAGGTAAACTGCACGCAAAACCTCGTCATACTGCTTTCTGCCAAAGCTATCCCAGGTTTCGTTCAACGGGCACCAGCCAACGATTGCGGGATGGTTAAAGTCACGCTCGATTTCCTCAAGCCATTCGGGGATTATGGAATAAACGCTGTCCTCATACGAAACGTCCAGCCCCCAGTTAGGGAACTCGCCCCAAACTATGTAACCCTTGCGGTCGCAATGGTACAGGAAGCGTTCTTCAAATATCTTTTCGTGCAGTCTTGCGCCGTTAAAGCCCATAGCCACGGAACGGTCTATATCAGCTTCAAGCTCGCTATCGGAAGGCGCGGTATAGATACCGTCGGGATAAAAGCCCTGGTCAAGCACAAGGCGCTGGAACACGCTCTTGCCGTTGATAAGGAACTTATAACCGTCAAGCTTAACGCTGCGAAGGCCGAAATAGCTTTCAACCCTGTCCTCACCGTAGGTAAGCACAAGCTCGTAAAGGCCGCCCTTGCCAACCTGCCACAAATGCTTTTCGGCAAGCGGCATACTAACGCTTGCAAAGCCGCCGGAGAAGGATGCCTCTACCTTACCAACGCTTTTACCTTCCCAGAACGCCTCTGCACAGAACTGTGCGGCACCTGCAAGGCTTGCGTGGATGTTCAAAACGCCGTTTTCAGGGTCGGTAAAGTACTTAACCTTTTCTATGTGGGTTTTAGGCACAAGCTCAACCCAAACGGTTTGCCATATACCGGTGGTACGGGTATAGAAGCAGCCGTGAGAAGCGTACAGATGGCTTTGCTTACCGCTGGGGATAAGGCGGCTTCTCGTATCGTCCTCTGCGTGAACGGTGATTATATTTTCGCCCTCGTTAACGTAATCGCTTATATCAAAGGAGAAGGAAACGTATCCACCCTTGTGGCTGCCGCACTTAACGCCGTTAATATACACGGTTGCAATATAATCTACTGCGCCGAAATGAAGAATAATGCGGTTTTCAAGCTGATCGCTTGTAAGGGTAAGGGTGCGCCTGTACCAAACGGAGTTGATAAAATCGGTTTCCCCTATGCCGGAAAGCACGCTTTCCTGACAAAACGGCACGTTTATCTGCTTGGTGAAAGCAGCTGCCTTCTCATAAAGCTTTCTTTCTTCACCGCTTGCGGAATAATCCTGCTCAAACTCCCACAAGCCGTTTAGGTTAATATAGCCCTCTCTTTTAAATTGGGGCTTAGGATGCTCTGTTCTGTATATCACAAAATGCCACCTTTCCTGTTATATCTCAATATAACACATTGATGCACTAATTATATATCAAAGCCAGCAAAAAATCAATAGTATAATAAATTTCGGTGTAATAATAATGTTTTTTTGTTTTGTTTTACCAAAAACAGCCTTTTCTTTTTGGTGTATATGCAAATTGACACAAATTTAACTATTGGTATAATATAATGATGTAAGAAGTTATTACATTATTAATAAAAGGAGTATAGTTTATGAAAATGAAAAAGCTTGTAAGCATAGCATTAACGCTTTGTATGCTTTTGTCGCTTGCGGTAATCGCTCCGCTTGGCGATATAGGCTTAAAAGCAAGTGCAGGCCTTACCTACACCGGCGGCACCAGAAACAGCGGTGATTTTATTATCGACCCCGGTCACGGCGGTGCTGACCCCGGTGCAGTTAACGGCTCCAGACATGAAGCGGATGACGTTTTAAGGCTTTCAATAGCAGTTGCAAAGCTTATTGACCAGTCCGGTGCTACCTGCGCACTTACAAGAGTTACCGATATCACACAATCTATGCCTGAAAAGGTTGCTATAGCAAACAACGGTAACTTTACATACTTCGTTTCTATCCACAGAAACGCAGGCGGCGGTAAGGGCGTTGAAACGTATTATAACTACGGTCTTTCCACTTCTTCCCCCGGTGCTCAGCTTGCTACCAGCATACAAAACCACGTTATCGGTATCGGCTGTTGGGTAAACCGCGGCGTTAAAAGCGCGGCGTTCTACGTTATCAAAAACACACGCATGGCAGCCGCATTGATAGAAGTTGGCTTTATGGACTCTCCCGGTGGCCAAGACTCTATAATCTTTGACCAGTATTTTGACGCTAACGCAAAAGCTATAGCAAACGGTATGCTTGCTATGATAGGCAAATCCGTAGGTCCTGTCTCTAAATACGAAGGCTGCGTGGATAAGCCCGTATCTCCTGATCCCTATATGGTAAACGGTCCTTCCAACATTTCTGCAACCGTTACCCAAACGGGCGAGAACGATGTGCTTACCCTCAGAGGTTGGACAATGCATACCGACGGTATCAGCAAGGTTGAGTATAAGATAGACAACGGTGGCTACAACGCTTTGATTCCTTCCGTGCGTGATGACGTTGTGGAAGAAATAAAAGGGTATTCCGACTATTCAAACTGCGGCTACGACGGGGAGATTTCCTACAAGAACCTAAGCGCAGGCGTACACACCATCACGATACGCGCAACCACCAAGAAAAACGCAACCTACACGGCGGCAACCATAAACCTTACGGTTAATGACCCCATTAAGCCCTCCATTTCCAACGTAAAGATAACCAACATCACAAAGGAAGGCTATCGCATCAGCTGTAATGTTGACGAAAACGCAGGCTTAGACAGGGTTGTGATCCCCACGTGGTCCAGCACGAACGGGCAGGATGATCTGGTATGGTATGACGGTATAATTGAAGGCAACTACGTTTATGCCGACGTTAAAATATCCAACCATAACAATGCTTATGACGGTTATTCCTCCCACATCTACGCTTACGATATTTCCGGTAACGAAGGCTTTGCAGGCGGCGGCTTTGTAAACCTTACTGAGGATACTACGGCTCCTACAATAAGCAACGCCGTTATCACCAACGTATCTCCCTTCGGCTTTGACGTTTCCTGTACTATTACGGAAGACAAGCAAATAGCTAAGGTTCAGTTCCCCGTTTGGACAGAGGCTGACGGTCAGGACGACATTGCATGGTACGATGCAAGCGTTTCCGAAAACGTTGCTACCCTCCACGTTGATACGTCAAAGCACGGCAACCAAAGCGGCTTGTACCACGTACATCTTTTCGTATACGATGCATGGGGCCACGAAGCAAAGGCTGAATTAAGCGTTAATGTAACTGCTATAACCAAGCCTACAGATGATAACTATATTCCGATCAATGCTATAAACGGCAATCAAAGCACTACCGATAGCCAAGTGCTTACAAATGGCACCTTCACATCTCAAACCCACGGCGTTTTGGTTCTTGAAGCTGTTGCAGGCGGCTATAAGGTAACTGCAAAATACGATGCAGGCGTTGCAAAATCCGTTGTTGCAACCGTTGCTAAGCCCGTTATCGCTGTTAGCAAAAACCTTGTAAATGCATACAACGTATATTTAACTCTTAACGTTGGCGATATAGTAACCTTTAACGGTGTAGACCTTACAACCAACCGCGTAGCAGCAGGTGCATACGTTGCTGTTCCCGCTAAGTTCCAGCTTGTTGATTCTTCTACCTACAAGCTTGACACTAAGTATGTAACCGTTGATAAGGTTGCACAAACCGTTCAGAACATTAACGACGAGTTTAAGTGTGCAATTACCGTTATCGACCACTACGGAATCGCAGTAGAAGCATCCGTTATCGCAGGTACGGGCTACGTAGTTCAGTACCTAAGCGCAACAGGCGAGGTTCTTAACAGCGCAACCGTTGTTATCATAGGCGACATCACGGGTGACGGTGTTATTACCGCGGCAGACAGCATTTGCTCTAACATGCTTGTTAAAGGCAACGCTTCTTACACCGAAGCACAGAATAAAGCTGCCGACGTTAACGAAGACGGCGTTATGTCCACATTGGATTACGTTTCCATGAAAAATCTTTGCAAAGCATAAAATATAAAATAGAACCTAACTAATTTAAGGCTTGGTGCTAAAAAGCACCAAGCCTTGTTTTTGCGGCTGAAACGCAACAATTTATCGTAGGGCGGGGGTTTACTCCCGCCGAGCGCGGCATTTTAAGCCAAACGCCCCATAAAACCGACACGCGGCGGGTGAACGTGAATCGACCCTACGCACCGCAACAGTCTTTTATTTCAAAACGAAGCGTTACGTTTAAATTTAGGTGGCAACGTTTGGTACAAGTTTTGATATAAAGATGAAGCGCAACGCCTTTTTTTGTATGGGTCATTCACGAATGACCTGCTACGCGGCATTTAAATTAGGCGCAGTATTTAATCGTCGTGCGGCGGTCGATTCATGAATCGACCCTACACATCGCAACAGTCTTTTATTTCAAAACGAAGCGTTACGTTTAAATTTAGGTGGCAACGTTTGGTACAAGTTTTGATATAAAGATGAAGCATTCGAAGTATATTAAAATTAAACCTTGTTGCCAACTGTTTCCCCGACAAAAACAAGGCTTGGTGCTTTTTAACACCAAGCCTTAAATTTAACCATCCGTATTTTTAGCGGACACGCGCCGCGAAAAATATTCCTTGGGCTTTCGCGAGTGCCGCAACGCGGCGCGAGATGCGAATGAACGAAAGCCTGAATATCAAATTCGGGGTCCCCGCAAAAACGAAGTTTTTGTGGGGATGTATTTCGGGGTCCCCGCAACGAACGAAGTGAGCAATGGGGAATTAATTATTCTTCTTCCTCGTCATCGTCTTCGTAATAATCGTCGTCATCGTCGTCGTTATCGCTTTGGCGCCACTTGATAACGAAAACCACGCCGCCTGCAACCATTGCTATAACGATAACCGCTATTAGTATTATCACGTCCCACGGGACAGCCGCAGACGTCTTTACGGGTGTTTTCTGCGCTTCTTTTGTTGTTATGATTATCTGCCCGTTTTTGGAGATGCCTGCTATCTTTATGGTAACGCTTTCTGCTATATCCTTTGCGGCGGAAGCGGTAACATCCCTACCGTTGCAAAGCAACTGCATATTTGCAAAATCGGCAGAGCTTATTTCCTGTATCGCAAACCCATCCTTAACGTTTACGGTTATATAAACATCGGCACCGCTTTTCCAAGAGATGGCGTTGGTGCTTAAGTTGTTTTTGGAAAGGCTGATATCACCGATAACGGAAACAGAGCATTGCGCTTGGTTCCAAGTAACGGTAATGGTGCTGTCCTTTGCGATGTAGTTAATAAGCATACCGTATCTTTCCGGAAACGGCATTTCAACCGTTGCGTAGCGGCTGTTATCAACGTTAAAAAGCGCACCCTCCGTATCGCACATTTGCGAAAACTTTTTAGCGGTGGTGTCATATTTAAGCCAATCCAGCTTTTGGCCGGGGGTAAACGACTCACCCATATAAACCTTAAGCTTCGTACCCTCGGGGAGCGCGGTTGCGGAAAGCCTTTCTATCGTTACGTTATAAACGTGGTTGTACTTATTAGCGTCCGCCTTTTCCTCTATAAGCTTCTTCATCTCATCGGAAACGCTGCCCTTATTTATAGAGATGCCAAAGTTTATACCGTCCTCTGCAAGGCCTGCGGTGGCAAAGCTTGCGGTTTGCGGAAGCATCCACCAATAGCTGCCAGAAACGCCTACGGAAACGGTTTTGCCTTCCTTAATAAGCTGATTGATATAATCAAGTGCATCCTTGCCTATCTTGTTCTTCGCAGAGATATCTATACGCACCTCTGTTTCGGAAACAAGCTTTTCTATGTCAGCGCGTGTTATATAGTCCTTATTAGTGTTTTCAGGCTCGGAGCTGTCCGAAGGTTCTTCGGAAGAAGCATCCCCAGCGTTGGGGTCTGCAAATATAACGGTAACCGTACCGTCCTCATACACGTTCTTAACCGTGTAGGTGTTGCCGCTAACCTTGTAGGTTCTGCCGCGGTCAGAAACGCTTTGCACTATGTAGCCTTCGTCTGGGGTTATGGTAAGAATCAAATCGTCCCCGTGCTCTACCTGCACGTTGCCCTCAGGGTCCACCGTACCCTTGCCCTCCACGTTCACGGTGATAACGTACACCTCAACGTTGGTGTTGCCCGTTTCGCGGAAGCTTATGTCTATAACACAGCCGCTATCAATCTCTTCGATAGTGTATCTGCCGTATTTTACCTTGCTTGTAACGTCCTCATCGCCGTTAAAAACCTTGTCGATAGCTTGGTTGGCGTTCGTTCTGATGCGAACCACCAAATCGCTACCCTTGATAACCAAAAAGCCCCTGTTGTTAGGTATCTCTTTGTTGTTTGCGGTTACGTTGCCGCCAATGCCCCAGCCGATGATAACGCGAACGGCTTCGGCAAACTCAACCTCAATCTTAGTGTCCCCCTCAAGGGTTATGCTAACAGCGCCGCCGCCCACAGAGAAATCCGAAAACTCCTCACCGTTCACGGTTATCGCCTTAACGCCCATATTCTGCGCGGGGGATAGGTTTAAAGTTAGCGTATCGCCAACAAAGTAATCCTTGTTGTCGTAGACGATATCGCCCTCACCTATCTGCAATATCTCAAGCTCGCACGCTTCATTCGGCTCCTCGCTGCTTGAAGGGTCTTCGCTGCTGGAAGGGTCTTCGCTGCTTGAAGGGTCTTCACTGCTTGAAGGCTCCTCGCTACTTGAGGGTTCTTCACTGCTTGAAGGCTCCTCACTGCTGGAAGGCTCCTCGTTTTGAGAAGGCTCGGTGCTGCTTGTTATCTCCGTGCTTTCGTCGTTGCTTTCGATATCAACGCTTTCTTCAGCAAATGCGTGTATCACAAAGCCGCCAAGGCTTAAGGTAAGCACCAAAAGCAAACATAAAAACTTTTTCATTAAAATGCCTCCGTTTTAAATAGTTAAGCGCGTTTTAGGCAAAACGCGGTTGACATCAACGCAAAAAGATGATATACTGTCAATTACATATTATACATAACTTATGTGTAAAATACAATACTTGAGCGCAATTTTATTTTTTACTGTTTTTGGGAGAATTGTTATGGCAGAAAAGAAAAAGGTAGAGGCTATCACAGGCAGAGACGAGGATTTTGCCAAGTGGTATACGGATATCGTTAAGAAGGCAGAGCTTATCGAGTACACAAGCGTTAAGGGCTGTATGGTAATCCGCCCTTACGGCTACGCTATTTGGGAAAACATACAGCGTATATTGGACGGGATGTTTAAAGCAACGGGGCATGAAAACGTTTGTATGCCTATGTTCATACCCGAAAGCCTTTTGCAAAAGGAGAAGGACCACGTTGAGGGCTTTGCGCCCGAGGTTGCGTGGGTAACTATGGGCGGCAGTGAGGTGCTGGAGGACAGGCTTTGTGTGCGCCCCACCTCTGAAACGCTGTTTTGTGAGCATTACGCTAATATTATACACTCCTACCGCGACCTGCCAAAGCTATATAACCAATGGGTTAGCGTTGTTAGATGGGAAAAGACAACGCGCCCCTTCTTAAGAAGCAGGGAGTTTTTGTGGCAGGAGGGGCACACCATCCACGCTACCGAGGCGGAGGCTATTGCTGAAACCGAAAGAATGTTGGACGTGTACGCCGAGTTTTGCGAGAAATCGCTTTGTATGCCCGTTGTTAAGGGCAAGAAGACCGAAAGCGATAAGTTTGCGGGCGCTGTTTCCACCTATTGTATCGAGGCGCTTATGCATGACGGTAAGGCGCTTCAGGCAGGCACCAGCCATTTCTTTGGCGATGGCTTTGCAAAGGCGTTTGATATAACCTACACGGATAAGGAAAACCGCAAGGTAAACCCCTTCCAAACAAGCTGGGGCGTTACCACCCGCCTTATCGGTGCTATTATTATGACGCATGGGGACGATAACGGGCTTGTTCTTCCGCCCGCCGTTGCACCCACGCAGGTTGTTATCATCCCGATAGCTCAGCACAAAGAGGGCGTGCTTGACCGTTGTAGGGAGCTGGCGGACAGCCTTAAGGGCCGTTTCCGTGTTAAGCTGGACGATAGCGATAACTCTGCCGGCTGGAAGTTTGCGGAGTATGAGATGAAGGGCGTTCCCCTTCGTATAGAGCTTGGGCCGAGAGATATTGAAAACGGCGAGTGTGTTGTTTGCTTGCGTTGCAACGGCGAAAAGGTTACCGTTCCGCTTGCAGGCATTGAAGAAGCCGTTGCAGAAAAGCTTGCCGAGGCTGAAAAGATTATGTTTGAAACCGCGCTTGCTAACAGAGAGAAAAAGACCTATACCTGCCACGATATGGACGAAATCGTTAAGTGCGTTGCAGAGAATGGTGATGGCTTTGTTAAAGCAATGTGGTGCGGGGACGAAGCTTGTGAGGACGCGGTTAAGGAAAAAACGGGCGTTTGCTCTCGTTGCATACCGTTTGACCAAGACGCCGTTGACACAAAATGCGTTTGCTGCGGCAATGAAGCAAAGCACCTTCTTTATTGGGGCAAGGCGTATTAATTTAGTGTAACCATAAGGGAATGCCCAAGTGTTCTTAAGGATACTTGGGCAGTTTTATTCGCCTTGCGAGCTTGTAAGGGATGCGGATTAATGAATAACACGGCGGGAGCAGACATGCGCCATACTACACCTTGCTAATATTTATCATTTATTATTTTAATTATCATTTAGTACAAACTTTCTAATATCGCTATTTTTTATCAGTATTTAGCTTGACATTGCTTTGTTTATCGTGGTATAGTGTAAAAAAATAAAAACGGAGGATATTACTATGAAGGCTATGAAAAGAACGATTTTGATGTTTTTGTGCTGTGCTTTGGTGTTTGCAGCTATGCCGTTTTCTTCGGTATTTGCAATTGAAGATTGCGGCGCGTATCTCTTTGGAAATGAGCTAAATAACAGGTACTCATACTATTGGGCAGACCCTATGTATTCGTATTTATTTTCAATTACAGGTGGGTATGTGCGCTTTCAAGCAGATATTCTAAGATATTCGGACTTGGAGAATTCAGAGCCTTTAGGAGATTCGTATCTTATAGAATATTACGATACCGAATATAAGCTTTTAAACAATAAGCTAATAAGTAAAGAGCTGCCTTTGTTTGGCGGGCTATACTTTAACGGCACTAATTATTTTCTGTTGTCAGGGCAAGCGAATAAAGAAGAAAGCGCGGAAGTGGAGTGTTTTCGCATTACTAAATATGACCTTGATTGGAACAGGCTCTCCAGTTGCGGGCTGTACGATTGTAACACTACCGTTCCTTTTGACGCAGGCTGTCCGCGTTTTGCTTATGATGGCGAGCTTTTGATAGTTCACACCTCGCACGAGATGTATACGCATACCGATGGGCTTAACCACCAATCAAATTACACGCTTATCGTTGACATTGAAAATATGGTGGTAACCGGTGTTGATATGGCGTATGTATCTCACTCCTTCAACCAATTTATAAAGGCGGAAGGAAACAAGTATATAACCGTTGACCACGGAGATGCATACCCGCGTTCTATAGTACTTAGAGTAATCGAAAGGGATGGTTACACCCTTAAAAGGCTAAATACCTCTACATTGTTCGAATTTGTGGGTGGTATTGGTGAAAACTACACGGGCGCGGCAGTTGGCGGCTTTGAAATATCGCAAAGCGCGTATTTAACGGCGTTTTGTACGGTGGAGCAGAACGATAATTATAAAAAAAACAAAACAAAAAACGTTTACCTTGCAGTAACCGATAAAACAAGCTGTGCTACCACCTTAAAGCAGATAACTACTATGCAAGAGGGCGAAACGGGGGCAGAGCCTCCTCAGCTTGTTAAGATTAACGAAAATAAGTTTTTGCTTATTTGGCAGATTGGAGATATGCTTTACTACTGCTATTTTGACGGTAACGGAAATCGGGTGGGTGAAACTAAAACCTTTGAGGGTGCAACTATGTCCGATTGCCAGCCGATAGTGGTTAACGGCAAGGCTGTTTGGTACAGCTATTACGAAAACGAAGTAACTTTTTATGAGATATCCGATAACGGCTGTAATGCAAAAATGGTAGACACAGCGCATAAATTCAAGGTGCTTTTACACGATGAAGCAGATCCGGGCAGATGTGTATGGCAGTGCGAGACATGCGGCAGAATACACGATATAACAACAGCAACCTCTATTGTTGTATACTTTAGCGAAACAGGAGGTACTTATCGCCGCGTAGGAAAAAATTTTGAATTTAAACCCGGTGCGGGCGTGCCCTTGTATTGGACGAACCTTTACGGAGCTGGTAACAAGGAGTACAAACTTGAATTAAAGGTTATTTACGGGAAAGAGGTTGTTCAATATCTTTCTTCGGACGATATGGAAATAATTTTTCCCCAAAACGGTTATTATAAATTAGTCTTTTCTCTTAAATACAACCCTTTTATATCAGTAACGTACAGAGTAAAGGTTGGCGAATGTGTAGAGCCCGGGGACGTGAACGAGGATGGCACCGTTGATAATTTAGATGCGGTAGAGATTTTAAAGTATGATTGCGGCTTAATAGACGAGATAGCTAATGCCGATGTTAATTATGACGGTGAGGTTAATAACTTGGATGCGGCAATGATTTTAAGATACGATGCTGGTGTTATAGACGAGTTTTAAAACCGTAGCTTACGGATATAAAAAGCAGGGGCTTGCTTTAGTCAAATGACTTGAGCAAGCCCCTTTAAGCTGCATATAAAAGGGTATATCCCAAATTTTGTGTAAACTCCAATCGGTGGCGTAAAATAGGGCAGAATATTATTTCTGGGGTGGTGGCATTGACACCACCTCTTAATTATAGTATTAACAGAAAATTGAATGTCTGTCAAGGGCAGCGGC
>JAZNUB010000004.1:0-2370 GCA_045592105.1 Eubacteriales bacterium
AAAGCCGCCCTGTTAGATGTAATGCGTTCATTTTTCCTCCTATTGTTCCAACATTTTCTGTATTGCTTTATATGCCGTTCTTATCGACAGCACTTTCTTTATTACCTTATCGTAGGTCGCTGCATCGAGCGTGTATTCATCTTTTTCAAACTCCGGGAACATAAACAAAGCATCACGCTTAAAGACTTTATTTTCTGTGTTGTTCACAGTTTGTTCAATTGTGCTACCAGTAGCACATTTTTCTTCTTTTGCAATTCGTGTTGCTTCTGATAGGCTTATTTCGCCCTTGTTTACGGCTTCTTTCGTAGCCGCATTTGCGTTGTTTAATATGTATTCATACTTTCCTACCGCCGCCGGAGATATGCCAAGTTCCCGCGCTATGAAATCCCTGCGCCTACCTTTCGGCTTCGCTCCTGCGGCTTCAAGGGCATCATAAACGGTGTTGAGCTTGCGTATCATTTCAGCGGTATCTGCCGCTGTTGGCTTTCTCTGCTCGGCGTTGGTTGTTACAATGGCGTACATACGCTTAATATCGTCACTTACGGGAAGGTCTATATCAGACAGCTTTTTAACGATACAGGGGATTGTCTTATATTTGGTGTTGCCCTGCTCCAACAGTTGCTTTATAGCGTAATACCTTCAGCGCCCCGTGAGGATGTTGTATATACCGTTTCCTGTGTCCTCCACAACAAGGTTTTGTTCGAGCCCAACATCAGCTATACTTTCTGCAAGCTCCTCTATACCGTCAAGCGAGAAGCCGTGCTCGGCATCGTTGGGATTAAGGCTCTCAAACGGTATATGCCGCACCTTAAACGCACTTGTTGCCAACGCTTTTGAAACGTCTGAAAAAAGTCCTGTTCCTAAGTCTATGTTCATTGTCTACCTCCTTAAATCGCCGCTATGTATTCGGTCAGCGCTTCATAATCCTGCGCCGCCGTGCATTTCTTCGATAGCAAGCTTAACGGCTTGCCGTAGGTGGATTTGGTTGCCGTTACGGTCTTGCGTATCTTAATAGGCAACAGCTTGTCCCCAAGTTCTTTTGAAATAAGGTCGAACACATCTTGATTGATGTTGCAACGTTCCCAACAAGTGAAGAACGCACCGCCAAAGGTTAGCTTCTCATTATAGCTGCCCACAGCATCTATCACTTGCAGGGAGCTTTCAAGCCCCGCTACCGCCCATTTGTCACAGCGCATCGGCACGAACACAACGTCTGCCGCCGCAAGGCCGTTGATGTTTACTATCGACTCTGCCGCAGGGGAACAGTCCAAGATACAATAATCGTATCTGTCAGCAAGCTTAGCAAGATATCGCTTTAACCTAAATTGCTGTGGGATGGTTGTGTCGGACATTAGAAGCTTTTCGGCCCTCCCAAGCGTGAGATACGCAGGGATGATATCAAGCCCCTCACAATCGGTTGGCACGGCCACCTTATCTATCGGTATGTTCCCGTTAGTTAAGAGGTCGGCCACCGTGTATTCGGTATTGCAGCACCGCCCGTAGAAATCGCTACTGTTGCTTTGCGGGTCGAGGTCAACGAGCAACACCCGATACCCCAATAACACCAAATCAAACGCCACGTTTACCGCTGACGTTGTTTTTCCAACACCGCCTTTGATGTTTGAAAAAGCTAATACTTTCATTTTTCTTTTTTGTCCTTTCTTTTTTCTATTTATGTTAATATAAAGTTTCATTCACTAATTTTGGAGGAACAATTAAATGGAAAAAGAAAAAGTTTATACGTTTGCAGAACTGTGCAAAAAATTTCTTAAACGCAAAGAGGTAGAAGTTGCATATACCACATTTTACGAGTACAATCTTTTTATAGAGAAGCACTTTTCTTGCCTTTTGCCCTTAGAGCTTGAAGCTATAACCGAGGACGATATACTGCCCATTAGAGATAGTTTGCATAACTACTCTGTTACGAGACAACGCAAGGTTATAATATTGCTTAAGCATCTTTTTAAAGAAGCCATAGAGGATGGATATATCAAAATAAACCCCGCAAAGAAGATTAAAACGCCCTACATAAAGCGCTTCAACTGCAAAACCTATACAGTTGAAGAAGCAAAAATAATATCTTCCTCAAGCATTACAACGCCTGTTTCAGCAGCTGTTGTTGTAGCTTTAAACACCGGGCTTCGCAGAGGTGAACTATTAGCTTTGCGTTGGGAAGATGTAGACAGCAATTTATTGTCTGACATTCCAAACGGTTGCCTAACAATAAATAAAGGGGCTGTCTCAAATTGAAATTTTGAGATGGAACCATATACAAAAGCAACAAAAAAATCAAGGGCAGCCAAATAATGCCCTTGATTTTTTTGTTAAGGTTGCACATAGCGTTCACAATTTGTTAATGCTATGAGACAG
>JAZNUB010000005.1:0-5676 GCA_045592105.1 Eubacteriales bacterium
TTTCTTCAATTATTGTATTTTTTCGTTCAAAACGAACCTCGGCTCACAGTACTTAGTACAGTTCTCGCCTCGGTTCGTCTTGTCTGCACTCTTTCTCAGCACTCTGCCAGCTTGATGACAAGGTTTGTCATCAAGCTGAAGAAACGCAGACGTTAAAGCCTGCGTTTCTTGCTTTTATAGGGAGTTTAAAATTTGGATATAATGCCCGCATCGTACTTAAGGAGCCAAGCGGCATCAAGATTGTCTACGCTATCGTCGCCGTTAACGTCCGCTGCCAAAAGACTTATAGTGTCCGAGCCAATAATGCCGGCATCTAATTTGAGAACAAAAGCGGAGTCTAAATTGTCGATAGATCCATCGTTGTTTACATCACCAAGCGTGTATGTTTTCTTTTCGTAACGCTTAATAACGTCGCCGTCTGCGTTGGATGCAAGTTTAACGGTGCCGTCGGTAAGGTTCCATTCGGGTGCTGTGAAATCGTTTGAACTAAGAGTAGCACCGTTTTGCACGTTGAACTTTGCGGTAAACACGGTCGTGCCGGTAGGAAGCGCGTAAATACCAGAAAAACTTATGCATAGCTTGCCGCCGTAATAGCTTTCGTTTACCATAGCGCCGCTAACCGAGCAGAGAGAGCCGCTTATAAATGTAAGCTTGTTACTAACATCGATAACCAACTTGCCCGAAGCTATGCCGGATGGAACTGTTGCCGTTATGGTTGCTGTGCCGTCGTTATTGTCGGTAAGTGTAACGGTGTAGGTGGGGTAGTTTTCGTTTTTCTTGGTGTAGGTAGCTGTAACGGTGAGATTATTGGTAATATTGCTAAACGCCTTGTCCCAACCAGTGAAGGTGTAGCCTGTGCGAGAAGGATTAGCGGGAGCAGAAGCGGCAGAGCCGTGGTTTACGGTCTGAGTCTTAAGCGTAGTGCCGTCCCAATCTTTAAAGGTTACGGTATAGGAGTTGATGGAGTATTTAGCAGTAACCGTAGTATTGGCGGTAATGTTAGAGAACGCCTTGTCCCAGCCTGTGAAGGTGTAACCTGTGCGAGAGGGATTAGCGGGAGCAGAAGCGGCAGAGTCGTAGTTTACGGTCTGAGTCTTGAGTGTAGTGCCATTCCAGTCCTTAAAGGTTACGGTGTAGGAGTTTGTGGAATACTTAGCAGTAACCGTAGTATTGGAGGTAATGTTAGAGAACGCCTTGTCCCAACCGGTGAAGGTGTAACCTGTGCGAGAGGGATTAGCGGGAGCAGAAGCGGCAGAGCCGTGGTTTACGGTCTGAGTTTTAAGCGTAGTGCCGTCCCAATCCTTAAAGGTTACGGTGTAGGAGTTGATGGAGTATTTAGCAGTAACCGTAGTATTGGCGGTGATGTTAGAGAATGCCTTGTCCCAACCGGTGAAGGTGTAGCCTGTGCGAGAAGGATTAGCGGGAGCAGAAGCGGCAGAGCCGTGTTTTATGGTCTGAGTCTTAAGCGTAGTGCCATTCCAGTCCTTAAAGGTTACGGTGTAGGAGTTGATTGAGTATTTAGCAGTAACCGTAGTATTGGCGGTGATGTTAGTGAACGCCTTGTCCCAACCGGTAAATGTGTACCCCGTGCGAGAAGGATTAGCGGGAACAGAAGCGGCAGAGCCGTAGTTTACGGTCTGAGTCTTAAGCGTAGTGCCATTCCAGTCCTTAAAGGTTACGGTATAAGTTGGTATGACTACGTTGACTTCTAAATAAGATGGTGTAGTAGCGGTTGTTCCGAATTCATTAGACGCTGACCCCCAAATATAGTAATTGCCAGTTTGACTAAATGTATATGAAAATATACCGTTGTCTGAATAAGTATCGTATAGTGTGTTTTTTCCGTCGCCTATTCCCAAATAATACAAGGTTGCATTATCAGCTTTTATGGAAAATATTACTTGGCTTCCTTTGCTACATTCGTTTGTGCTTTGAGTTAATTTAACATTTGTTGGCGCGTTACCAATGTGCCATCTTATAGTTTTAGAATATACTCCGTAACCAGATTTATAAGACAACAGAACATTACTTTCGTATGTACCTTCTTCGAAAGTTCTAGTGTATAACCCTGTATTCAACAAAGATCCTTCATAATATAGTCCATAGCCTTCTTTGTAAATGAACAAAGTAGCTTCCTGTAATTGCTCTTGTAATTCTCCACCATGGAGGATTGTTAATTCTTGTGGGGTAAAATACACTTCTCCTGTTTGTGAATTTATGTATGTTTCCGGTCTTTTTCCAGAATGAACTTCAAAATATAGCGGCTCAAAACCTACTATGCTTTGACCGTAAGCGTTCACTTCTACTAAGTGCAATCCTGATGTGGTAAATTTAAAGGTAAAATTATTAACATCAAGCATCGTATACATTACACGTAGGCCGTTGGTTATATTGGTTATTACTAGTTCGTATTGAGTTGCATTTGTAGCCGCAAAATTAAAGGTAATGTTGTCTCCTTCTATTGCGTATGGAGCAGATGGAGAAATACTTGTTACTATTGGGGCATTTAGAGTACCGGATATAGTAGAATAGTTATCAGACCTCAAAAGAGTTAATTTGTTACTGTTTCTTCCGCTCCAAGAACCAAACGAACATTTCTTTAATCTTATACCGCAGTTGCCGTCCCAGTTACAGTCGTATATCCAAACACCATCGCTTTCGACTGAATAGACTATCATGCTGTGTTGACTTGCTGTGTTAAACTGCAGTACATCGCCGCATTTAGCTTTCGCTAATAGGTTTTGCACGTTTGATGAAGAGAACGATGTTATTGAGCTTACAACAGTCATTCCGCTCGTACTGACTCCTGCATAAGTCCAGCTTCTGTAGGTTTTACCTGAAACGGTTGAAGCACCAAAAATGTTGTAAACAACAAGTTTTGCAAAGCCGTAGCATTGTATGCCGCCGTCAAAGCTTCCTGTCCATCTGCTACCATTTGGATAACTTTGCATAAAAGCATCGAGCTTTGCTTTTACTCCATCTGCAGCAGAGACGTAGAGATTTGTGCTTGAAATTGGCGTTATACATCCAAGCACAAATAGGCATGCGATTATCAATGATAAGGTGCGAGTTAAAAGTTTTTTTCTGCTCATATTACGTTTTCTCCTTTTTTGTCTAATGTATACATTATATAATGCAAATGTCTATTTGTCAACACAAAAATGGTATATAATTTAAACATTAGATATTTTGCACATAATATAGTTGTGGGGTGTTGAGGATGAGGCTTAGGATAGACGAAATACTAAAAGAAAAGGGAAAAACTAAGTATTGGCTTTATATTCAGCTTGGGCTCAGCTATCAAAACTTCAACAAAATAATAAACAACCAAACGAAAGCGATAAAATTTGACAACCTAAAGACGATATGCGATATACTTGAATGCACACCGAACGACCTTTTTGATATTTATCACAAACCGAACAACGAGGAAAAAGCGAAGGACTGAGCAATTGATGGCTCAGCCCTTTTTGTCATATGTTGGCGAAAAAGCTTTTATGCGGCGAGGACTTTAATAACGCACACGCTCATATCGTCCTGCTTGCCTGTGCGGCGCACAGCGTCCTCTATAAGCGCGTTTGCAATAAAGGCGGTGTTGTTTGCTTGCGAGAGCGTGCATAGCACTTTTTCTGCTTCGTTGCCGTTGCCGTCACCCGCAAGCCCGTCCGACAGCATCACAAGCAAATCGCCGTGCTTTAGTGAGAAGCTAAGCTGCTCCGCGCGTACTTCCCTGATTATGCCAGCTGGTACGGTTGCGCTTTGCAGTCTTTTGCATTTGCCGCCGCGTATCACAAACGAAGGTGCCGCACCTGCTTTAACAAGCACTCCTTTGCCCGTATACAGGTCTGCTTCAAACAGGTCAACCGTGGCAAAAACCTCGCTTTCCCTTGAGGCTAAATAGCTGTTAAGCAGGGAGATGGCGTTTTGCCTGCTTGCGCCTGCGGAAAGAAGCTTTTCCAAAAACACGCTTGCTATGCGAGAGGAAACAGCGGCTTCGTTACCACTGCCCATACCGTCGCTTATCAATGCAAAAAACATACCGTCCTTCCCTTTGAAAAAGCTTATAGTGTCCCCGCTTATGCGTTCTCCGCGCTTGCACACTCCTGTGCGAGAGCATTCTATGCGGTATAGCGGCGCGCTTTCCATATACAACGCGGCTTTGCCGTTTTTTAGGTAGAACTCCGGCTGGCGCATTTTTGCCCCTGTTAGCTTTGAAACAAGCTCCGAAAGATTATCAGAGGATAGGCTTAAAGCGTCTATAACAACGTTTTCTGCCTCAAGCCGCTTTTTGCGATTGCCGATAACACGCACGTTTTCTGCCCTAACGCCCGCACCGCAAAGCATGGTGTTTACTGCCTCCGATAGCTTTTCGTCCGTTTGCTCCTCCGCCTCCTGCTTTTCTTTCGCTTCTGAAAGCAGGGAGGAGAAGTTTGCGTAATCGTCCGCGGCGCGCGCCGCGTTGTTTTCGCCTCCTGCGGCAACGCGTGCGCTTTGAGATATTGCAAAAAACGCCTCGGAAAGCGGAAGTGATTCCGTACCGCGCGGTGTTTGTATAGCTTCTTCGCTTGCTTTGCTGAACAAGCGCGGCTTGCTTTTGAGAGCAAAACGCAACAAAACTGCGGCGGCAAAGCAAATAATCAGCGAAGGCACTTTGTCCGCACCCAAAAAATACATCCCCGTGCAAAGCCCCGCCAAACAGCCTACGGGTAGTGCAAGATAGCCGCTAACAGTGAACAAAAGCCCGCTTGTAAGCCCGCAAACTCCAAGCATAGCACCTGTGGCAGAATCACACGCAAGGCCGCAAACAAAGCCTAAAAAGCCGCCGTAAAGCATACCGCCCTCGGAAGCGGCAAGCAAGGTTATATAAAGCGCGGCAACACGGCAGGGCAACGGAGAGGGAAGCACGCTGTTTATAAAAAGCACCATAGTAAACAGAAACGCCGTAACCGATGCAAAATGTGCGGTTGTACCCCTCTTTTGCGTGTAATATAGCCCGTAAAGCATAGTGAACAGCGGAAGCACAACTGCGCATATAACGCTTGACGCCAAATTGTATATGCCGCCCTCAAGCCGTGTAAGGCACAAGAACACCGCGCCGCATAAAGCCGCGGCAAACTTGATAAACGGCCTGCCCTTGGTGGGGTGTAAAAGCTTTTTAAATGCGTACAAGCCCGCACCAAGCACCGCACCTGCTATAACGCCGCCGTTTAACACAGAGCATAGCAAAAGCACGGCAAGGATAGCGCCTTGGTGCTTATCACAGGAGATGAAAAACGCCCATCCAAAGGGGTACAGCCCACCTATGGGCGTTACTCCGAATACAAAAGCAACGGCAATGCATTTAAGCTTGTCCGCATTTGCGTGTGCAAAGGTTTTGCAAAGCTCTTTTAGCCTGTATAATGCAAAATACAGCTTTTCCGCCATAAAAAACACCCTTTAAGTTTATTGCTTGGGTGTAGTATAGCAAGCGTGAGGTGCAAAAATTGTCGAAACGTGCGAGAAACGAGTATGCATTAAATTCCATATAAAGACATAAAGGGGCTGTCTCATAGCATTAACAAATTGTGAACGCTATGTGCAACCTTAACAAAAAATCAAGGGCGTTATTTGACTGCCCTTGATTTTTTTGTTACTTTTATATATGGTTTCATCTCAAAATTTCAATTTGAGACAGCT
>JAZNUB010000006.1:0-48271 GCA_045592105.1 Eubacteriales bacterium
CTCTTGATTGAGTTTCCCACATTTCCGATATGCGCCAAAAACGAGGGTTTTGCTAACCCTCCTTCTCGCTGTACCCTTTTTGCCTCAAAAACGAGGCTTTTTTCTTTTTCTTCGATGTATTAGTCCCAATCGCAGAAAAAAAGAGCTGTCTCAAATGCTCAATCCTTGCATTTGAGACAGCCCCATCTTTTTTTAAATAAAGAGGAGATTGGAAATAATTTTATACGGCAAAAGCCGCTTTTTTTCGCGCAAACGCTTGACATCACCTACTGTTTTGTGTAGAATTACTTTAACATAATAACGTATGAATTATAATGGAGGAATATATATGTGTGATTGCAAATGCGGTGGCTCCTGCAGTGATTTGTCCTTGCTGGATGGTGTTTTAAGCACCTACGGGCATGACACGGGCAACCTTATAACGGTATTGCAGAAGGCGCAGGAAATATATGGTTACATCCCCACCGACGTTGTGTACTACGTGGCGGAGAAAATGGGTAGCACCCCCGCAAAGGTTATGGGCGTGGCTACTTTTTATACGCAGTTCCGTTTAAAGCCTGTTGGCAAGTATCTTATTATGCTTTGTAAGGGTACTGCCTGCCACGTAAACGGAGCTGACGGGATTGAAAAAGCTATAACCGAGCATCTTGGTATAGAGGATGGCGGCACTACTGAGGACGGTATGTTTTCCCTTAAAAACGTTGCTTGCCTTGGGTGTTGCAGTCTTTCGCCCGTTATGATGATAAACGGCGTGGCTTACGGCTCTTTAACGCCGTCCAAAGCGGTTTCTATTTTAGAAGATCTTCGTAAGGAAGGTGCAGCAGTATGAGGATAGTTGTTGGTCAGGGTAGCTGTGGTATAGCCGCAGGTGCCGAAAAGGTTCTTTCCGCAATCGAGGCGGCAGGTGTTAAGGTTGGCGTTACGGGCTGTATAGGTATGTGCTACCTTGAGCCTATCGTTGATATATACGAGGGTGAAACGCTTCTTAAGCGTTTGGTGCGCGTTTCTGAAAAGGATGGTGCGCGCATAGCAAACGCTGTGCTAAGCGGTGATATTGAATGCCTTAGCGATATAGAAATAAGCGAGGAGGATAACCAATTTCTTGCTTTGCAAACGCGCATTGCGCTTCGCAACTGCGGCGTTATCGACCCTACGGATATTAACGCATATATCGCTTGTGACGGTTACAAGGCGCTTGCCAAGGTGCTTGGCGGGATGACGCCTGAAGAGGTAATCGAAGAAATAAAGGTATCCGGTCTTGCAGGCAGAGGCGGCGCAGGCTTCCCCACTTGGTTTAAGTGGAACGCCGCAAGGGCTTCCGTTGGCGGCAAGAAATACCTTATATGCAATGCGGATGAGGGTGACCCCGGTGCGTTTATGGACCGTGCCGTTATTGAAAGTGACCCGCACACGCTTATTGAGGGTATGCTTATCGGTGCCTACGCAATAGGCGCGTCCGAAGCGGTGGTTTACGTTAGGGCAGAATACCCGCTTGCTATAACCCGCTTGGAGGAGGCTATAAAGCAGGCAACCGAAAACGGATATTTGGGTGAAAACATTCTTGGCAGCGGCTTTAGCTGTAAGATGAGGATAAAAGCAGGCGCAGGTGCGTTTGTTTGCGGTGAGGAAACCGCACTTATAGAAAGCCTTGAGGGTAAACGCGGTATGCCGCGCTTAAAGCCCCCCTTCCCTGCACAAAAGGGCTATAACGACCTGCCTTCCAACATAAACAACGTAGAAACCTTTGCAAACGTTGCGTGGATAATACTTAACGGCGGCAGTGCGTTTTCCGCAATGGGTACCGAAAACAGCAAGGGCACCAAGGTGTTTGCGCTTACGGGTAAGATAAAACGCGGCGGTCTTGTTGAGGTGCCTATGGGCAAAACGCTTCGCCACGTAATATACGATATTGGCGGCGGCATAAGGGACGGTAAGAGGTTTAAAGCCGTTCAGATGGGCGGCCCCTCCGGCGGCTGTATCCCCGAAGCGTTGCTTGACACGGTTATTGACTATAAGTGTCTTGGCGCAACGGGTGCTATAATGGGCTCCGGCGGTATGGTTGTTATGGACGAAGGTACCTGTATGGTAAATATGGCGCGCTTCTTCCTTGACTTTACCACTAAAGAATCCTGCGGTAAATGCGTACATTGCCGTATAGGCACAAAGCGTATGTACGAGATACTTACGCGCATAACCGAGGGTAACGGTGTGGACGGTGATATAGAGCTTTTAGAGGAGCTTTGTGTTGGCATAAAGGACGGTGCGCTGTGCGGCTTAGGGCAAACCGCGCCCAACCCCGTGCTTACCGCTATCCGCTACTTCCGCGATGAATACGAAGCACATATTAAAAACAAAAAGTGCCCCGCAGGCGAATGCACGGCACTTATCAGCTACACGATAGACAAAGAAAAATGCGTAGGCTGTAGCCTTTGTGCAAGGAACTGCCCCGTTGGTGCTATCAGCGGCGTTGTTAAACAGCCCTATACTATAGATAAAGCGCTTTGCATTAAGTGTGGCAAATGCGCGGCGGTATGCCGCTTCGGCGCCGCACACGCAGAATAACGAAAGGGGATGTGGATATGGAAAATATAAACATTAAAATAAACGGCATCCCGCTAACGGGCGTTAAGGGCGAAACCATTCTGCAAATAGCAGAACGTGCAGGTATCGAGATACCAACGCTTTGCCAAAGCGAGCTTGTTAAAAACTACGGTGCTTGCGGTCTTTGCGTTGTTGAGGCTGTTGGTATGCCCAAGCTTATGCGCGCTTGCTCTACCGTAGCGCAGGACGGGATGGATATCAACACCGAAAGCGAAAGGGTTGTGCGCTCCCGCGCGCTTGCGCTTGAACTGCTTATGAGTGACCACGATGGGGACTGTAAGGGTCCCTGTACCCTAAACTGCCCCGCAGGTACCGATTGCCAAGGCTATATCAAGGCTATCGCTGATGGGGACGACGAGAAGGCAGTTGACATAATCAAGGAAAAGCTTCCTCTGCCTGCATCTATCGGGCGTATCTGCCCGCACCCTTGCGAAAAGGCGTGCCGCAGGCAGTACGTTGAAGAAGCTATATCCATAGCGCACCTTAAAGCGTTTGCGGCTGATAGGGTTTTGGAAAAGGGAGAAAAAGCAAAGGCTGTTGCCGCTTCCACAGGCAAGCGCGTTGCAATAGCAGGCGGCGGCCCCGCAGGGCTTACTGCGGCATACTTCCTTGCGCTTAAAGGGCACGCGGTTACTATCTACGAATCCATGCCTAAAGCGGGCGGTATGCTTCGTTACGGTATACCCGAATACAGGCTACCCAAGGCTGTTTTAGACAAGGAAATAGCATTAATTGAGGATATGGGCGTTAAAATCCTTTGCAACACTCGCATAGGCAAGGACGTAAGCTTTGAACAGCTTCAAAAAGAAAACGATGCCGTTATTATCGCTATCGGCGCGTGGACAAGTATGAAGGTTGGCTGTGCGGGCGAGGAGCTAAACGGCGTTTACGGCGGTATAGACTTTTTGCGCTCCATAGCACTTGGCGCACCCGCCCACATTGGTGAAAAGGTTGTTATTATGGGCGGCGGCAACACGGCAATGGACGCTTGCCGTAGTGCAATAAGGCTTGGCGCGAAGGAGGTAACGGTGGTTTATCGCCGTACCGAAAAGGAAATGCCTGCCGAAAAGATAGAGATAGCAGAAGCTAAGGAGGAGGGCGTTACCTTCCGTTTCCTTGCAAACCCCTGCGAGCTTATTGGGGAAAACGGCACTCTTAAGCAGGTTAAGCTTCAGGTTATGGAGCTTGGCGAGCCTGATGCAGGCGGCAGAAGAAGCCCCGTACCCGTTGAGGGCAAGTTTGATTATATAGAGGCGGACAGCTTTATTGAAGCTATCGGGCAGAAGGTTTCCGTTAGCGGCTTTGAAGGTGTGGAGCTTAACCGTAAGGGCATCATCTGTGCGGACGAGCATTCTTTCCGCACCAATATAGAGGGCGTTTTTGCTGTTGGCGATGCTACCAACAAGGGCGCGGATATAGCTATTGCCGCTATCGGTGAGGCTAACAAGGCGGCGTTGGTTGTTGATGCATACCTTAACGGCTTGGATATCCCATACAGAAAGCCTTTTGTTTCCGAAAGAAAGGTTGAAAATATTGATTTCTCCACGCGTGAGAAGGCGGCAAGATGCAATATGCCCCAGCGTGCGCCTGAGGAAAGACGTAACGACTTTAAAGAGGTTAATTTGGGGCTGGACGAGGCAACTGCAAGAGCTGAAGCAAAGCGTTGCTTGGAGTGCGGCTGTCACGATTATAACGACTGTAAGCTTATCCGCTATTCCGACAAGTATATAAACGCGGTGCGTTTTGCAGGCGATAAGCGCCTTACCGACAGTGAAGATAGGCTTAAGGTAATTGAGCGCAACAACGGCAAGTGCATACTTTGCGGGCTTTGCGTTCGCGTTTGTGACGAGGTTGTTGGTGCCGGCTTGCTTGGCTTGGTTGGCAGAGGCTTTACCACCGTTATTAAGCCCGAATTTAGGGACAGCAAGGCTGTTGACGTTTGCGCTGCTTGTGGGAAGTGCTTGGAGCTTTGCCCCACAGGTGCCCTTAAACGGGTTTAAGAAAACGGCGAAGAACGGACAAAATTCAGTTAATTGTTTATAGTTGAAAAGGCGATGGAAAATCGCCTTTTCTTTTCTATTTTGTATTTTTGTCCTTTGAACAAACATCGGCTCGCTGTACAACAGTACAGCTCTCGCCTCTGTTTGTCCAATCTTCATCCCTTTTCTTAAACCCTCACGCTTTTTTTAATTGTTACATACGGGTTTAAGAAAACGCCGAAGAACGGACAAAATTTATTAGTTTATTTATTGTGTATACGAAAAAGGGGTTTTCTTAAATCAAAATTGATTTAAGAAAGCCCCTTTAGGATTCATATAAACACAAATGCCAAATATATTCGTTACGTATCGGTCGATTCGTGAATCGACCCTACGCACCGCAACAAGGTTTAGTTTTAAAATAAAGCGCTACAACTAAATTGTATGGGTCATTCACGAATGACCCGTTACGCAACATCTAAAAACCACTTAACAGTTTTGGCACAGCTCCAAAATCATAATCATTTCGTTTTCCGCACCATAAAAGCCGCGTGATGGTATAAACTAAAAGCCCTCTAACAAGCCACAGTCATACTTCAATATAAGAGAGGCATCCAAATTGCCAACCTCGCCGTCCTTATTAACGTCGGCAGCCTTCTCATCTATCGTGCTTATGATGCCTGCATCGTATCGAAGAAGCTTTGCGGCATCAAGGTTATCTACCGTTCCGTTGCCGTCAACGTCCCCAAGCAATACTGTGCGGTTAAACTGTGCTGTAAACACAACGTTTGCAACGACAACGCCGTTTTCAACGCCGCCTTCGCTTGCAACCCATCCTGCAAACTCATAGCCTGCGTTTGCAGTGGGCGTGGGGAAGCTTATATCATTAACCAAAGTGCCTTCCTCAACCGTTATTGCCGAAGTAGAGGAGATACTGCCGTTTTCCCCTGCGGCAAAGCTAACGGTATAGCTTGCCGTATCCTCAGCCGTTACAACAACCGTTGCACTTATGGGCTGAATAATGCTTGCCTGAACACAGCTAAGCGTAGCTTTAAAAGGCTGGGTAAAATCCGTTAGTGCCGAATCATCAAGGAAAAAGCTATACATAAACTTGCCGTTGCCTTGGTCAAGATCGCTCCCCATAGGGTTACGGATGCTTATAGTTCTATTATTTGCATCCAAAAGCGTTATCATATACATACGGGTGGGTTGAAGCGCGCCCGTATAGGTGCCGCTGTAGGTTACGGTTTCGGTAGCGGTGTTATAAACAGCATCAAACGCGGTAGGAGTACAAATATAAACCGCCGCGCTTGCCTGCAAAGCAAATGCGCTAACCAAAATCACAGCCAAAACCAAAACTGCTATTCTTGAAATGCTTATTTTTTCCATTTTTTATTCCTCCGTATTACACGTTGATTTAATTATAACACATATAAATCAGTTTGTCACCTATATTTTTTTGGAAAAATCAGGCTGTGCTTGCCAAAACAGCTCCCAAGGCAAGCCTTGCGGTATATCTGCCGTAAACTCAAGCCTTTCGCCGTTTTGTGGGTGGTTAAAGCTTATGCTGTACGATAACAGCGCTATCCCCTGCTTTTCCGTTCTGCCGCCATATTTACCGTCACCGTAAAGCGGGGTTTTGCGTGCCGAAAACTGCACGCGTATTTGATGCGTTCTGCCCGTGTGCAAGCGTATTTGCACCAAAGACAGCGCATTACCTCCGTAATCCACGCTTGCCTTTAGGCTGTAATCCAGCACCGCCTTCTTAACGCCTGCCCTCGCCTTGTCAACAACAAAGCTTTTGTTCCTTCGCCTATCGTGAAACAGCATATCGGTGTAAGTGCCGCTTGCCTCGGAAGGAACACCGCGCACCACCGCAAGATACTGCTTAACAAACGCACCGTTTTGCATTTGCGTGGAAAGCTGTGCCGCGGCGCGCTTGTTAAGCGCATACACCATCACGCCGCTAACGCCCGTATCAAGCCTGTGAACAGCGTACACATCAGCCCCCGTTTGCTCCTCCAACGCGGCAGGCAAGCTGTTTTCACCCGCTTCCGACACAAGCCCCGCAGGCTTTATGCAAACAAGTATATCCTTATCACTATACAATATCTCTATCAAGCAAACCACCGCCTTCCCTGTGATTTTATCACAAAGAAGGCGGTATGGCAAGTGTTAAATGCTACATATAAAGCACCACGCCATCCGAGGCTATGGCACCGCTTTTATCAAAGGCATCGGCGTTGTTTTCGGTTATCTCCGCAGGGTTTACATAATACCTTCTGCCTATATCCCAAGCAGTTTCGCCCTTTTGCGGATAGTATATTATTATGGGCTTTGAAGCGGCATCGGTATCGGTGCGCTTTTCTATCTCGGCAGAAACCAAGGCTGTAAGGCTTTCCTTATAGGTTATGGTAACGCAAAGCTGTATAGGTATGCGAACGGAAAGCCTGCCGCTTGTAATATCAGCGGTGGGGTTTTGTGCCTCTGCGCTTATTTTGAAGCGGCAATCGGGGTTGGAAACGGTAAACGGAAGCAGCTCGCTAAACGCGGCGTTGCAATCGTGCGCGCGGTATCCATCGGAGGATGCGCCGAAAATATTCATGCCACAGCTACCCTTAACGCTTATGCCCTCCTCTGCAAGCACCGCCTCCGAAACCGATACAGAAACGTTTAAATCAAGGCAATTATCAATAGGCATTTCAGGTATCTCAAACACCTTCTCCAAGGTAAAGCGATGCTTTAGCTCTTTCGATGGCTCCTCATACGGCAGGCTTTGAAGCTTGTTTTCGTTCTCGTACTCCTCAAAGAACATATCGGTGGGCACCTCTATCTCCTGCCTGTTAACGCAGTTAAGCTCTGCCCGCACGCCGTAGCGAAGCTCGATAACGCGGTTTTCGCCGTAGGCATCTATCTCCTTTTCGGTTTCTATGCTTTTGGCGTTAAGGCTAAGGTTTATATCGCTATCCGCCTGTATCGCCTCGTCATCAACGGTTAACGCTATGGGGAAACGGCGCACCGCAAGCTGTAATCCGCCCTCTTCCCCCTCTTTTTCATACAAGCATTTAAACGCCGCCTCTGCCCTTATAAGCGCAGTCCCTTGCGAAACGCTAACCTCTCCTGCGGAAAAATCAAGCGTGGTATATATAATGTCACTTACAGGGGGCATAGCATCAAGCGATATGCTTTCCTCCATATTGAAATCTCTGATTATCGTTGGGCTGTATACAGCCATTTTTTGCTTTGTGCTTTTAAAATACGCGCCCTTGCTATCCTGCATGGAAACGGTTTGAACGCTTTGCATACACTTAATTTCAAGCCCAAGATCTGCCCTGCACCTCAGTATAAACCTGCGCGGGTTAAGGGTTTTACAGCCAACATAGCTGCATTTTGCGTGCGCGGTGGGGTAAAGCTCTGCATCAGGCATATCCTTAAGGTCAAACCTATGCGTAAAATCGGTGCTGAACCGTTCGCATTGAAGCTTCTGCTTAAAATCCGATTCGTAAAGCAGGCTAAACACCGCCTTGCCGCTTACCTCCGCCTTGCCTGCCGAGATGCTAACGTCCTCACACACAACGTCTGCATCCGCACGGATTATACGGTTGATGTTCGGCAAATAGTCCGCCAGCGTGCTTTCAAGCTCTATGTCCTTGTCCACGCCCGCCTCAAAAACAGTTCTGGGCAATAAAACGTTTGTTGTTTCCGCTTTCATATAAAAATTGCTCCTTTTAAGTTTTTTTATTAAATTCTATGCACCCACGCTTCTTAAAATGCTATAAGTAACAAAATGAAAGCGTTTGCGTATTATAAAAGTGTGGAGGTGCTTTTAGTGCGTGTAAACAAGCAGTTTTTGGGCGGTTGCGTGTGTGCTTTCGGGGTAGGCGTTGTGTTTTCGGCGTTTTTACCCGTTAGTGTGATGCTTATTATAGAAGGTGTGCTTGTGGTTGGCGCAGGCGCTTTGGCTTTATGCCGCTGACAGTACGGAGGTGACGCAGATGCGAGTATACATATTTAAATCGCCGTCTATATTAAAGCCCTTGCTTCGTAAAATATTCGGCGTTAAAAAGGAAAATAAGCGCTAACTATCATCAAAGAAAAAAGTCCGCGAGAGCTGCTTTTTTAAAGCAGGCCCCACGGGCTTTTGGTTTATTATTTACTCAAGCTCTGTAAGAAGCGCAGAAAGCTCGTCTATCGTGCTTCCAAACAGCTCCAAGGCGTTGGTAACGGTTTCGGGCTTTGTTAGGTCTACGCCCGCAATTTTAAGCTCCTCGATAGGATAATCACTTCCACCCGTGGTTAAGAACTTAAGGTATCCGCTTGCATCTCCGGTTTCCACAATGTGCTTTGCTATGGCAACTGCACTGCTAAAGCCCGTTGCATATTGATACACGTAAAACGCCGTGTAGAAATGCGGGATATATGACCACTCGTTAGCCATAATCTCGTTTATCTCGGCACCCTCGTAATACTTGGATATCAAGCCGTAATACAAATCGGAAAGGCTTTGTGCCGTAAGCGGCTGTCCCTCTGCATGCATACGGTGCGTTTCGCGCTCAAATTCTGCAAACAAAGTTTGCCTGTAAAGCGTGGTGCGGAAACTTTCAAGGAAGTGGTTAAGGATATATGCGCGGCGCTTTTTGTCCGTTTCCGTTTTAAGCAGATGCAAGGTTAAAAGCACCTCGTTTACGGTGGAGGCAACCTCGGCAACCATAATGCTGTAGCTATGGTTTAAAAAGCTTTGCGCCTCGGAGGATTTGTAGGAATGCATTGCGTGCCCAAGCTCGTGCGCGAGGGTGAAGGCATCGTCCAACGTGTCAGTATAGTTAAGCAGTACATACGGATGAACGCCGTATACCCCGCAGGAGAACGCTCCGCTACGCTTGCCCTTGTTTTCGTAAACGTCTATCCAATTGTTGCTGTACGCCATATCCAAAAGCTTGCCGTATTCCTCTCCAAGCGGCTTTAAAGCCTCCTTAACAAGCTTTTTGCCGTCCTCAAAGGGCATTTTAAAGTCAACGTCCTCAACCATCGGCGTATACAGGTCAAACATATCAATTTTTTCAAGTTTCAGCGCCTTTTTGCGTAAAGCCAGATACTTTTTCATATACGGCAGGCTGTTGTGTACGGCTTCTATAAGGCTGTCATAAACGGTATCAGGCACGTCGTTACCAAACAGCGATGCGGCTCTTGCATCCTTAAAGCCTCTTATGTCGGCAAAATAGCAATCAAACTTAACGCTACCTGCATAAAGCTCTGCTATGGTGTTTTCAAACTTTTTGTACGTGCCGAAATAGCCGTTAAAAGCCGCCTCACGCACGGAACGGTCCGCACTTTCGCGGTATACGCCAAAGTTACCGTTGGTTAGCTGCACGTCGTTCCCCTGCTCGTCCTTAATCGTGGGAAGCTGTATATCAACGTTGTTAAGCATACCAAAAGCGTTTTCGGGCGTTTGCGCTATATCCGCAAGCTTTGCAAGCATAAGCTCCTTTTCCGCATCAAGCGTATGCTCGCGCGCTTTCACCGTCTTTTTCAGTTGGAAAACAAGGTCCTCCATCCCCTCCTCGCTTATAAACGCGTTAAACCTTTCTTCGGGGATGGCAACTATTTCGGGGCTGATGAACGCCGATGCAGACTGTAGCTTAACAAGCAAGCCCATCGCACGCGCTTCCATCGCTTGATATTCGGGATTGCCGCCATCTGTGGTTTTAATAAGCATCGCGTACAGATAGCAAAGCATAGCCTTTTGCTCTATATCGCTAAGCAAAAGCATCGCTTTTTTAAGGCTTTCCGCGCTCTCGCCCAGTGTACCCTGCAAGGGAACGATCTGCTCTATCGCCTTTTCGGCTTCAGCGCACGCGGCTTCCCAATCCTTAGCGGTGGGATAAATGTGCGAAAAGTCCCACATAAACTCAGGGTTCATTTCAGCTCTTGTTTTCATATAAGGCATCTCCTTTATTTGTATTCTTCAGCCAACGCCTTAAAGGCGGGAAGCGAGTTTTCTATCTGCTTGGTGGAAACGCAGTAGGATATACGAACGTAGCCGGGGCAACCGAAGGAATCCGCAGGCACCAAAAGCAGCTCTTTGCTTTTTGCTTTTTCACAAAACGCGTTTGCATCCTCCTCAAGCGCCTTAACAAACAGATAAAACGCGCCGTCGGGCTTAACGCAGGTATAGCCGTATTCGGTAAGTGCGTTATATATCAAATCGCGGTTGTGCTTGTAAACGGAAACGTCTGCCGTTTCGCCAAGACAGCGTGCGGCAACGCGCTGGAATATAGAAGGCGCGCATACGTAGCCTAAAGCTCTGCCCGCGCCGCAAACAGCCGCATAAACGTCCGTTGCGCCCTCCATTGCGGGGGTTACGGCTATGTAGCCAATTCTTTCGCCGGGTATGGAAAGCGATTTGCTGAACGAATAGCACACAAGCGTGTTATCGTAATAGTTGCTTACAAAGGGAACAAAAACATCGTCGTAAACAAGCTCTCTGTAAGGCTCATCCGTAATCAAGTAAATCGGATGCCCATACTGCGCGCTTTTAGCCTTAAGAACGGCGCAAATGCCCTTTATGGTGTCCTCGGTCAGCACAACACCTGAGGGGTTGTTGGGGCTATTGATTATTATAGCCTTGGTAGCGGCGCTTATTTCATTTTCCAAGCGTTTTGTGTCTATTTGGAAATCCTCCGTAGGGGGTAGCGCCTTAAACGAAGCGCCCGCGCCCTCGGCAAACACGCGATATTCGGGGAAGAACGGTGCAAACGCTATAACCTCGTCCCCGGCGCAAACAAGCGCGTTAAGGCATATTGTAAGGCTTGCGGCGGCACCAACGGTCATATATATATTATCAGCGGAAAACGCCGTGCCATGCTTGCTGTTTAGATATTCCGCTATCGCTTTTCTAACGCCTGCATCCCCCTGTGCGGAGGTGTAGCCGTGCAACGCAAGCGGGCTTTGAGTATCCAAAAGCTCCTTGATAGCCGCATTAACACAGTCCGGTGCGGGCACGGAGGGGTTGCCAAGGCTAAAATCAAAAACCTTGTCTGCACCTATCTCTGCCTTGCGCTTGTTTCCGTATTCAAAAAGCTCTCTAATAACGGAACGCACCTTCCCAAGCTGTTCCATCTTTTGGTTTATCATAATATATGCTCCTTTCAGTTCTGCTTGCGAACCATTTTATATTCATCGTAAAATCTGTAATATGGGCAGTTTTGTGTACGCGAGGACAAAAAATTCACCATATCGTCTTCGTCAAGCCCTATCGTACACCCCTCTGTATCGGTCTCTTCGTTGTAATCAAAAAACTCACAGCTTAAACATTTCTTTTCCATAAGCTACTCCAATTCAAAAGGCGGTACCTCTAAAACGGGATAAATATCCGTATCGTTAAAATGCCACCATTCGTTTATATATGCCTTAAAGCCCGCCGTTTCCATAGCCGCTTCCAAAAGCTTTATATTAGCAAGCGCCTCGCCCGAAAGCGCGCTGTAATCCCGCTTTGCTTTTTCAAAATCATCAAACCCCGATGGCATCGGCACTTTTTTTCCGCACGCATCAACCAAGCTTACGTCCACCGTGCTTCCGCGCGTGTGCTTTGAATAGCCGAGCGTTGGGTTTGCCACAAAATCATCGTTGGGCATGATACGCCACATTTCGTATTGCGCGGCGGCAGGGCGGTACGCATCCAATATCAAAAGCGATGCACCTCTCTCCAGCACATACTCCTGCGCCACCTTAAGCTTTTGTACCGTGCCGTAGCGCAAGTACGCATCCTTAAAGGCGTAAAGCCTATGCCCTGTAAAATTCTCTGCCGTTGCATACGGCAGATAAACGTGTATGCTTGGTATGTAGTCCTTAACTCTTACTAATTGCGCTTTATCCATATCAAAGCCTTAGTCTTTATACACCCGTCATATCAAAAGGCGGTATAAAGCTGTTGTCTGCGGCTTCTCCTTCCTGTATATAGCCGTTTTCTATCCCAATTTTTGCCGCAAACTCAAGCACGGCGCCGTATTCGCTATCCGTAACCTTGCGGCTTAAGCTATCAGGCAAGCCCTCACACAGCGGAGTATATTGCCGCATTATGCTAATCTGTATGGCGCTACCGTATCTGCGGTGCAAAAAGTAAAGCACGTTTTTACTGTCCTCTACACAGCCCGGCAGTACAAGATGCCGCACTATAACGCCGCGCTTCATAAGCCCGTTTTCTAAAACCGCGCCGCCGCATTGAAGCACCATCTCGTCAAGTGCCTGCTTTGCTATCTGCGGGTAATCCTCCGCCGCAGAATATCGCTTTGCAAGCGCGTTGCTTTTATATTTAAAGTCCGGCAAATAGATATCCACCAAGCCTTTAAGCGCACGCAAGGCATCGGCACTTTCATATCCGCCGCTATTCCAAACAACAGGTAGGCGCAAGCCGCTTGCTTTGGCAATATTTAGCGCATCTGCTATCCCATAAACAAAATGCGTGGGCGTTACCAAGTTTATATTATGCACACCCTGCGCTTGAAGTTGTAAAAAAATCTCGGCAAGGCGCTGTGCGCTAACCGTTTTACCATACTGCCCTTTAGATATCAATGCGTTTTGGCAATATACGCATTTTAGGTTACAGCCCGCAAAAAACACAGTACCGCTGCCTTTAGTGCCGGAAATGCAAGGCTCCTCCCAATAATGCGGTGCGGCACGGGTTACCCTTATATCCACTTTTTCACCGCAAAAGCCAACGGTGCTTTCTCTATCAATTCCGCAATTACGCGGGCAAGCAAAGCATTTTGCCAAACCCTTCACCGCTTTCAATACATACAAATAATATAATCATATCAATTATATCACCAATCAACTAAATACGCAATATCGTTTTTCGTTTTTGCGCCAAAGCCTTTGCGTTTTTGCGCCAAATCCTTTCAACTGTCCGCAAAGCAATATCACAATGCGAAGCATCATATCACTGCAAAGCAACATCACTTGCGCAAGGCAAAAATACAAATAGTTTCCTCTTAACAACCGCTTGCTTAAACCCTTTTCCGTTTTAACTTCTACCACAAACATTGACGAAAAGCCGACAAACCACCCCAAAAAGCCAAACGGCTTATTTTGAAACCCGACAATAAACCACCCCAAGAAGCCAACGCTTCTTGGGAACCGCGACAATAAAACTGCCCAAGTGTCCATAAGGGCACTTGGGCAAAAAGTTTTATTCTACTTTAAGCCTTACGGCTTATTAAGCTTTAGTTATGCTCTCTTCTTAAGAACAACAACTGCTGCGCCGGAAAGAACTGCAAGAACTGCAAATGCAATCATGCCAGCATCGCCGGTAGGAGTATTGTCGTCATCAGCTATAGGAGCAGAAGCATCTTCGGAAGTAGCATCTTCGGAAGTAGCGTCTTCAGAAGTTACGTCGTCAGAAGTTACGTCGTCAGAAGTGTCGTCGCCACTATCAACGATAACCTTAATAACGTCGCCATCAGCTTGGGTGCCAAGTCTACCAGCGTCGCCGGAAAGGTTCCAAAGGTCAACAATTATGTCAGATTCATCAAGGTCAGCACCGTCAGCTACGTTGTATGTAGCAGAGAATACTTCGGAGTCAGCAGCGTAAGCTACAGAACTAGCAAAGGAAACGCACTCGCCGGTAACGCCATCACGGTTATAACCTTCGTTGCAAGTGCCGGCTACAGCAGACTTAAGACTACCTTCAACAAACTCAAGGTCAGCAGAAGTTTCGATAACGATCTTACCGGAGATAACGCCTTCAGGAATGGTTGCAGTGATGGTAGCAGTACCGTCACCATTGTCGGTAAGGGTTACGGTGAAGGTTATGTCAGCTATAACAATAGGATCTTCGGAAGTTACGTCGTCAGAAGTTACGTCGTCAGAAGTTACGTCGTCAGAAGTTACATCGTCAGAAGTTACATCGTCAGAAGTTACATCGTCAGAAGTTACATCGTCAGAAGTTACGTCGTCAGAAGTTACATCGTCAGAAGTTACATCGTCAGAAGTTACGTCGTCAGAAGTTACGTCGTCGGAAGTTACGTCGTCGGAAGTTACATCGTCGGAAGTTACATCGTCAGAAGTTACATCGTCAGAAGTTACGTCGTCAGAAGTTACATCCTCAGAGGGAACGTTTGCTGCGGGACCGTAAGCTTCGATTTCGTCAGCCTGGAAGTACTGACCTGTGATAACCATACCATTGGTCTTAACAAGGAGGTAACGACCGGTAGTGCCAGCAGCGAGGTTGAAAGTAACATCAAAGTACTGTGCAACAGGTTCACCGTTTGCATCTTCAGCCATAGGAGCGTCTGCTATAGCAACCTTCTCATAGGATGCAACTGCATTGGTGCCATCAACAGGGAATACAGCAGCCTCTGCAGTTTTATTGAGAGCAACAAGATCAAATGCTGTATCGGAAACGAAAATCAGAAGGCCGTCACCAGCATCATTGCTCTGACCCCAGCCTCTGTTACCGTTTTCACGATAGCCCTTAACAACTACCTTGGCGATTTCCTTGGATTCGCCAAGATCGAAGGTGTAAAAGCCGGAATAGCTGCTTGTAGAAGTAGGACCAGCAATAGTAGTGTCAAAAGTAACACCAGGAACTGCATTAATGCCATTCCAAGCGTTCTCGCCGTCACCACGGAAAGCACCGTCGGTAAAGAGGTCGGTGGTATCGGTAGAACCATCAGCGGGATACTTACCATCCCAAAGTCCTATGTTCTTGAACGTACAGGTCTTGCCGAGAAGAAGGTTTGTGTCCTCTGCGGAAACGGTGAAGGTTGCACAGAAAGCGCAAACTACCATAACCACAGAAAGAACAATTGCGATAGTTTTGGTGGATGTTCTCATCTTTTTTCTCCTTTAAAAATATAGTATATAACTTGGCTTTACCTAATTAGTTGGAATAAGAACGTATTATTTGCTACAACACTCCCCTTTTATCACATAGCCGCCTAACAAAAGCCGTGCAACAGCGCATGCGCCTTTACACAGTTTTGTTTTAAAGCTATGCTTTAAAACAAGCTTGTTTTCACAAAAATGCAAACTTAAACCATTTAATTACAGTAAGCACCTTATATGTATATTTATTATATATTTTTGTATTGAGTTTGTCAATAGTTTTTTGAAATGTTTATTAGGTGTTTTTTTACTAAAAAAACATTTTTTATCAACCGCTTTTGCACTTTTTAACAATTAGTCTTCATCATTTTCGTCAAAATAGTATATGCTTTTCTTTTCGCCCTCGAAATGGCTTTGCATATACTTTTCAAGCTGTGAAAAGCTTTTTATGTGCAGCACGCGGAAATTTGTGCTTTCTATATGCAAGCTGCCCATATCAATTTCCTTTTCTTTTTTTGTTTGCACCAGCTTGAAATAGCTACGGTCAACGTCGCTAACGTTGTACTTTCTGCCGTCCTTGTAGCTTATACACAGGCTGTCCCCCTTGAAGTGCAAGGTTACGGCACCGTTTTTGCAGGAGCGATAAAGTGTCCACCCCAAAGCTAACGCAACCAACAGCTCCGTTAGCAAAAAGCTTTGCCAGCCGGAGCCTAAAAGCAAAACGTAAGCACAAACCGCTGTTATTATCGCAAACAAAACGCCTATTATCAAAAGGTCGCCTTTGAAGCGCCTTTTGGCATCCGTTGTAAGAACAAGCTCATCCATAAACTATACCTTCCCAATAACGATAGGGCGCGAAACAGGGGGTGTTGCTTCTATCTCCGTTGCCTGCGATACAAGCCTAAGTGCCTCTGCAACGGTTTCCCCTCTGTTGGTGTGAAGATACGCTATCTCCTCACCCTTTTCAACCTTATCGCCATATTTTTTGTTCAGTATTATACCCGCCGCGTGGTCAACGCCGTCCTCCTTGCGTTTTCTGCCCGCGCCAAGCTCTAAAGCGGCACGCCCATACAGCAAAGCATCCTGCTTGGTTATATAGCCCGATTTCGTGGCGGTTACAGCCTTAACAGTATCCGCCTGCGGCAAAAGCTCCGTTTGGTATATAACCGCGGTGTTTCCACCCTGCGCCGCCACCATTGCTTCAAACGCGTTAAGCGCCTTGCCGCTTTCAAGCGCATGCGTTGCCAAAGCGCGGCAATCCTCCTCGCTACCCTTGCCGCCAAGGGACAGCATAAGCGCGGAAAGCTCTATGCAAAGCTTGGTAAACCGCTTCTCGCCCCCACACCTCAAGGTGTTTATCGCTTCTTTAACCTCAAGCGCGTTCCCTATCGCGTACCCAAGCGGTGCTTCCATATCCGTAAGCAATGCAGTTACCTTTTTGCCCGCCATTTTGCCTATGCTAACCATAGCGTTTGCTAAGCTTTGCGCCTGCTCCTCCGTTTTGTTAAACGCACCGCTACCAACCTTAACGTCAAGCACTATACCGTCTGCCCCCGATGCAAGCTTTTTGCTCATAATGCTGGAGGCAATAAGCGGCAGGCTTTCCACAGTACCCGTAACGTCACGCAAGGCGTACAGCTTTTTATCCGCAGGCGCAAGGTTGCCGCTTTGCCCGATAACCGACAGACCTGCTTTGTTTACGGCGTTAAAAAACTCCGTTTTATTAAGCGTTGTTCTAAAGCCTTGTATAGATTCCAGCTTGTCGATAGTTCCGCCCGTATGCCCAAGGCCGCGCCCACTCATTTTCGCAACCTTTAAGCCGCAAGCCGCCGCTATCGGTGCTACAACAAGCGTTGTTTTATCACCAACGCCGCCTGTGGAATGCTTGTCTATTTTTATGCCGTTTATTCCGCTAAGGTCTGCTATATCGCCGGAATCACGCATCGTTAGCGTTAGGCAAGTGGTTTCCGCAGGGGTCATTCCGTTTAGGCAAATAGCCATAAGCAAGGCAGACGCTTGATAATCCGCAATAGTGCCCGCCGTGTATTCATTAACAAAAAACTTAATCTCTTCCTCGTTAAGCTCCAAGCCCGAACGCTTTTTGATTATTATATCAACAATATTCATATCGCACCGCCTATTCAGCAAGGTTGCCCGCGCCAAAAGCACACGGCAACAATGCAGAAAGCGTTGTTTCCGTATAGCTTCCGCGCTCATCGTTTACAAGTATAACAGCAAAATCGCCACCGCAAAACTCTGCTAAAACCTGCCTGCACACACCGCAGGGAGTGGCTGTTTCCACCTTTTCTCTGCCGCCTACAACGGCTATCGCGGTAAAAGCGCGCTTACCGTCCGCAACCGCTTTGAATATAGCCACGCGCTCCGCACACACGGTTGGCGAAAACGCCGCGTTCTCTATGTTGCAGCCACGATACACGCTTCCGTCCTCACAAAGCAACGCCGCGCCCACACGAAAGCCCGAATACGGGGCATACGAGCGCTCTCTTGCAATCAGCGCCTCTGCCGCAAGCTGTTTGTAATCCATTAAACCTCTCCTTGCTTTACTGCCTTTACTATTCTGCTTGTGCCAAGCCTACAAGCACCTGCCTTAATAAACGCCTCGCCGTCACTAACGGTAGACATACCGCCAGCCGCCTTGACCTTAAGCCCGTTTTTTGCGTTTGCCGCTAACAGGCGCACGTCCTCCAGCGTGGCACCACCCTTTGAAAAGCCTGTGGAGGTTTTAATATAGTCCGCACCTGCGGCGGTGCAAATATCGCACATAACGCGCTTTTCATTATCGGTAAGCAAGCACGCCTCTATGATAACCTTTAGCACCTTGCCCTCACACGCCTCTCTTACAGCGGCTATGTCGCGCTTAACGTCTTCAAGCCTTCCTTCCTTTAAAGCGCCAACGTTTATAACCATATCTATCTCGTCCGCACCGTTAGCAACGGCATCTGCCGCTTCAAACGCTTTAGCTTGCGTGGTGGAATAGCCGTTTGGAAAGCCTATAACCGTGCAAATCTTAACGCGCCCTGCGGTATACTCTGCCGCCTGTTTCACAAACGACGGCGGTATGCAAACCGAAGCCGTGCAGTAGCTGATGCCCTCATCACACAGCTGTTTTATCTGCGCCCACGTGCAGTCCACTGCCAAGCACGTATGGTCAACGCAAGAAAGCAATGCTTTTATATCCATTACAAAAACCTCTTTTAAAACTATTTTATTGCGGCACCTCTTGGTATATGCTTTATCACCTTATGATACAAGTAAGCAAACAGCGCAAGTGTAACCGTAAGCGACATACATTCCGCTATCGGGAAGCTGTACCAAACTGCGGAAACGCTGCCTGTAAGCGCAAGCAGATACGCAACGGGAACAAGCACCACAAGCTGCCTTGCCGCAGAAACGATCATAGAGAACACGCCCCTGCCAAGTGCTTGGAAAACAGAGCCTATCGCAATACAAACGCCCGCCAGCGGGAAGCTTATGCTTATTGCACGAAGCGCATATTTACCAACCCTGTAAAACTCGTTCAAATCGCAGTTGCTGGGCTTGAATATCTGAAGCAACGCTTCGGGGAAGATTTGCATAACCGCAAAGCCCAAAAGCATTACCGATACCGCCATAATTATGGCAAGCTTAAGAGTACGCAGCAGCCTATCGCGGTTGCCCGCACCGTAGTTAAACGCCACGATGGGGATAACGCCGTTGTTCATACCGAAAAGCGGCATAAAGAAGAAGCTTTGAAGCTTAAAGTATACGTTATAAACGGTGTACGCCATACCCTCGCTTACGTTTTTTATGCTTGCAAGTATGTGCTGCATACAATAGGTCATAATAGAGCCTATCCCCACCATAAGTATAGACGGCACGCCGATAGCGTATATTTTGCCTATTATCTTCGCGCCGGGGCGGAAGCTTAAAGGCTTTAGGCGAATATCGCTGTTTTTAACAACGTTAAAGACTATCGCAAGCACAGCCGCCGCTATCTGCCCGATAACCGTTGCATACGCCGCGCCTTTAACACCCATTGCGGGGATGCCAAAATAGCCGAAAATAAATATGGGGTCCAAAATAATGTTAATTATCGCGCCCGCGCCTTGCGTGAACATTGTAAAAATAGTTCTGCCCGTTGATTGAAGCAAGCGTTCAAACATTATCTGAAGCATTACGCCGAAGGAGTATATGCACACTATCTGCAAATAGTCCACCCCTAAAGCTTTAACGGCATCGCTAACGTTGCAGGTGTTCATATACAGCTTTACACCAAAAAGCCCAAACAGCAAAAACACAACGGACGAGCATATTGCAAGGAAAACACCGTTTTCCGCTATACGGTTTGCCTTTTTGTATTCCCTTTCGCCAAGGCTTTTTGAAAGCAAAGCGTTTACGCCAACAGCCGTGCCCGTGCCAACACCTATAAGTATGTTCTGAACGGGGAACGCCGCACCAACGGCATCAAGCGCATCCTTGCTAACGCGGGCTACAAATATACTGTCCACCACGTTATAAAGTGCTTGCACGATCATTGATATTATCATCGGTACCGACATTGATATAAGAAGCTTCCCTATCGGCATGGTACCCATTTTGTTTTCTGTGTTTACGGAAGCTTCTTTGTTTTGCGTTTCTGCCATTTTTCCACCTTTAATTACAAATATTCTATTATATTGTAAACTGCTATATTAAATAATTCTGTAATAATTTATTAACTGTATGCAAATTCCATTAAGAAAGGCGAATATCCTAAGAACACCTTTTTTGCAATCACTTAACGTATAGCTGCCTTGGCTCGTCTATCAAGCCTGCAAGATAATCAAGCGTTACGTTATAATACCTTGCAAGCGTTATAAAGTGATGCATAGGAAGCTCCTGCACACCCGTTTCATACCTTGTATACTGCGGGCGCGAGGTACAAAGCATTTTTGCAACGTCCTCTTGCTTAAGCTCGTTATCCTCTCTTAAATCCTTCAGCCTTTGGTAATATTTCATATATTGCTCCTCCCTACCTTGTGCAGTTTTAACAAAGTTTGTCGCTCTAAGCAATTTGCACTTGAATTGTACCAAATTTAGTACTATAATATTCGCAAATGTATCTGATTTAGTACACGACGTAAAGGCAAAAGGATGGGGCTATCTCATTAAGACAGCCCCGATATATACTATTATGCAAGCCAAACCTCAGTACAAAACAGCAAAAACAGGAAATACGCCAAAGCCAGCACGCCGCAAACAAGCAACGCCGCGCCAAGCACGCCAAGCGTCATTGCACGCTTTTCCTTGCCGGTAAGCTGCAGGTCATCCTCCGTGCTTGCCTTCTGCTTTGCTTTGTCTATATACCACGGCATACCGTCCACGTTCATATTGGCAACGATTCTGCCGTCATCCTCAAAGTCATCAATATTTTTGTTCTCTTTTGCCATAGCAAACCACGCTTATTCCTTTTCGCCTTCTTGCTGTGCCGCAAGTATCTCCTTCATAAGCGCCTCTGTTTGCTCGGCGGTGTTATAAAGGTGGCAAGCACAGAAATGCTCCGGCTCTATTTCCTTATATTCAGGTGCAACGTGCTTACAAACCTCCATACACTTGCTGCATCTTGTGTGGAACTTACAGCCTGCAGGCGGATTTGCCGGGGAGGGAATGTTCCCCTCCAGCACGATACGCTGCATCTTCGCATTGGGGTCCGGCACGGGGATAGCGGAGAAAAGCGCCTTTGTATACGGATGCTTGGGATTAGAATAAAGCTTTTCGGTAGGCGCATACTCAACAAGATTGCCAAGGTACATAACGCCAACGGTATCGGATATATGCTCCACAACGGAAAGGTCGTGCGAGATGAACAAATAGGTTAGCCCAAACTCCTTCTGCAAATCCTTAAGAAGGTTGATAACCTGCGCCTGTATAGATACGTCCAAAGCAGAAACAGGCTCGTCACACAGAATAAACTTGGGGTTAAGCGCAAGCGCTCTTGCTATGCAGATCCTCTGCCTTTGCCCGCCCGAAAACTCGTGCGGATAACGGTCCTTATGGTATTCCTGCAAGCCGCAAGCGCGCATTATGCGGCTAACGTAATCGTCCAGCTCCTCCTTGGGAACGATGCCGTGCTCTCTAACGCCTTCGGCAATTATCTCACCTATCGGCAAGCGAGGAGAAAGGCTGGAATACGGGTCCTGAAAGATTATCTGTATCTGAGGGCGCATAGACCTAAGCTCGCTTTTAGAAAGTGCAAAAACATCCACACCGTCAAAAAGCACTTCACCATCAGTTTTGTCCTGCAAGCGCAGAAGCGTGCGCCCAACGGTGGATTTACCACAGCCCGATTCACCAACCAAGCCCATAGTTGTACCGCGCTTTATCTTAAAGGAGATGCCGTCCACCGCTTTTACGTTGCCAACGGTTCTTCTGATAAAGCTGGATTTTATAGGGAAGTATTTTTTCAGCCCATTAACCTCAAGCAAATAATCGCCTGTGTTGGAAACGGTGCTGTTTTCTATATTCGTATTGCTCATAGCTTAACCTCCCCCTTAGATTTTAAGGATTCCATAAGCGCTTCGGGAGAAACGGATTTGGGATAGCCCAATATTCTGCCTGTTTCTGCAAAGCGATAGCAGGAAACCACGTGGGTATCACTAATCTGAATTTCAGGCGGATAATCGCCCTTGCACTTTTCCGTGCAGTACTCGCATCTGTCACGGAAATAGCAGTAGTTAGGCATATTAACGGGGTTTGGAACGGAGCCGGGGATATTATAAAGCTCGTCCACCTTTTTGCCAACAACGGGCTTGGATTTCATCAAGCCGATGGTATACGGATGGCAAGGATTGTGGAAAATATCCTCCGCTGTGCCCTTTTCAACAACGCGGCCCGCGTACATAACAACAACGTAATCCGCCATATTTGCAACAACACCAAGGTCGTGCGTTATAAGCATAATGGAGGAGTTAATCTTATCCTTCAGCTTTTTAAGCAAATCAAGTATCTGTGCCTGAATGGTAACGTCAAGCGCCGTAGTAGGCTCATCCGCGATGATAAGCGAAGGGGTGCAAGCAAGCGCTATCGCTATCATAACACGCTGGCGCATACCACCCGAAAGCTCGTGCGGGTACATATTATATACGCCCTCCTTGTTGGCGATACCAACAAGCTCAAGCATATCAAGCGCACGCGCTTTAATATCGGCCTTGCTTGTGCCCTTATTGTGAAGTATCAAAACCTCTTCTATTTGCGCGCCGATTTTAAACACGGGGTTAAGGCTTGTCATCGGCTCTTGAAATATCATAGAAACTAAGTTGCCGCGTATATCCTGCATCTTGGAGGTGGGGGTGTTTACTATGTTATACGCCTTCCCATCGCCTGCGTTAAAGCGTATCTCACCGCCAACAACCTGACCGGTGGGGCGCTGTAAAAGCTGCATAATGGAAAGCGAAGTAACGCTTTTGCCACAGCCCGATTCACCAACAACGCCAACCGTGGTACACTTGGGAACGTTAAAGCTAACACCGTCTACCGCCTTAACCGTGCCGATATCCGTAAAGAAATAGGTACAAACGTTGTCCAGCTCAAGAACGTTGTTAGGGTCCTTCATAGTAGTTTCGTAAAGGGCGGGGTTGCTTGCCGCGCGGTTACGAACCTTTTCAAGCTTTTTGGTTATCTTACGGTTATAGCGGGATATTTTTTTAGATTCCTTCGCGGAAATATATGAGCTTTTTTTCTTTTTTTCTGCCATAGCCAACACTCCCTCCTTATCTCTTCATCTTGGGGTCGAAAGCATCACGCAAGCCGTCGCCCACGAAGTTGAAGGCGATAACGGTTAAGCATATCAGCATACCAACGGGCACCCAGATATATGCGTGCGACACCATGCTTGAATAGTCCGAAACGGAGTTTATCATAGTACCCCAAGTAGCAAGGGGGTGCTTAACACCAAGCCCTAAGAAGGACAGGGTGGATTCAGTAAGAATAACGCTGCCAAGCCCCATCGTTGCGGAAACGATAAGCTGCGGCATTACGTTGGGAACAAGGTGCCTAAAGATACGGCGGCTAACGCGCACGCCCGTAGCTTCGGTTGCAACCATAAACTCCTGCTCTCTAAGCGAAAGTATCTGGCCGCGAACAAGCCTTGCAATGCCTGCCCAGCCAAGGAAGCCAAGCAACGCCATCATCCACGCAAGCCTTGTGTAAGGTGGCATTTGCGTTTTATCAAAGAACGCGCCGAGGATTATAAGCAACGGCATAGAGGGGATGCAGTAGAACACGTCGACAAGCCTCATTATCAAGCTATCAATAAATCCGCCGAAATAGCCTGCAATACCGCCCATAATAACGCCAAGTATGGTTTCGATAATAACAACTATAAAGCCAACAAGCAACGATACACGGCCGCCGTACATCATACGCGCCAAAAGGTCGTAACCGTCACCATCGGTGCCAAGCAGATGAAACTCCCTCGAAACGTCGGAGCCGGGTGCGGCAAACCTATCTATAAGGAACTGTATACGGTCACAACGAACCTCGTAAACGTTATTCTTAAGTGTAATGCTTATATCAGCGGGCTTATAAACGGTATTACCGTTTTCGTCCTTCATTATAGAAGCATCCTCTGCCTGTGCTTCAATGGTTTGGCAGGTAACCTTTTGGGTGTTAAGCCCTGCCGCCTTCATATCAGCAACGATAGCAGACACTTCGTTTTTAAAATCAATGCTGAAATTATCGTTTCCGTCGGGACGTCTAACAATAAAGTTTGTAATAACGCCGTAATTCGTGTTGGTTGCTTTGTTTACAACAACGGTATTACCCTCTTCGTCCTCAACAATGCTGTAATCAACGCCGTCAAAGCTAAAGCTCTTTTCGCCCTCGCCGTTGCCCATAGCGCTGAAGGCTATCGCCTTAAACTCGTTGCTTATGGTGCTTGAGTGGTCAACCGCGTCGATAGTGTAGTTGGAATAAACGCGAACAGGCTCCTTAACGTCTTCTATACCAACGGAATAATTGCCCTCACCAACGAGCTTAACGGTATAAGTAACGTTGTCTATCTCAAAGGAGGTGTTGCCCTCTTGTATAGCGGTAGATATAGCCGCCGCAGTAGCATCAACGTTGCCGTTAAAGCTCTGCTCAAAAAGTATCATAGGCCCGTCTGCATAAGTAACCTCGTAGGTAAACTTAACGCCCTTAACGGGTGCAACGCTGAAATTAACGCCATCAAAGCTAAAGCTAACGGTTTTGTTGCCGCTTATCGCCGCCGCAACAGCCGCTTCAAACTCCGCGCTAATATCAGCGCCCGTATAGCTGAACTTCTTATCAAAGCTGTTGTAGGTGCCCACAACGGTGGTAACCTTAGCAACCCCCTTAAGCTCCAAGGGGCTAACGGAATAGGTGTGTGCATCAAGGCGCTTTAGCTCAAGGTTTACGTTGTTTTCGCTTACAACCTCATAGTCGGACTTGCCAAGCTTTGAAATAATAAGCGCGTTTAACGTAACGGGAATATCATATTCAGAAAGCACGAAAGGCTCAAAGCTAACGCGCTCGCTTACCTGAGCGTAGTTTGCGTTTTCAAGCAGATCATACTTATACATTTTTTCCGTCTGCCCATACGGGTAGAAGATAGGGCCAACAAAGGAGAAGATGAACATTATCACAAGGATAACCGTGCCGATAATAGCAAGCTTGTTACGAATAAAGCGTTTAAACACAAGCTGCATGGGGCTAAGCACCTTAACACGGTTAAGGCTGTCCAGCCCTGAATCAGCATCGGTGCCCTCTGCCCTCTTTTGCGCCTCAAGGCGTTCCTTTTCCTTTAAAACCTCGTTTATGTTTTTGTTGTTATTGCCGTTCATTACTTTTCCCCCTTATATTAGTTTACGCGCACTCTCGGGTCAACAACGGCATACAAAACGTCTGCAATAAGGTTGCCCAAAAGTATGAGAATAGCGGAAAAAGCAAGATAAAACATGGTAAACGGAATATCGCCGCCTATCATGGAGTAATAGCTAATATAGCCTATACCGCGGATAGAGAAAAGCGTTTCGGTAATAAGCGCACCGGAAAAAAGCCCCGGCAAGCTACCGCCAAGGATGGTAACAAGCGGTATCAAGGTGTTGCGGAACGCGTGCTTGTTTATAACCTTGCTTTCGGGCAAGCCCTTTGCCCTTGCGGTACGGATATAATCGGCATTAAGCACCTCAAGCATATTGGTACGGGTATAACGCATAAGGCTGCCTATACCGATAACAACCAGCGTTATGGCAGGCAAAATAAAGTGCTTTGCGCTATCTAAAAACTTATCAAAACCAACAAGCTGCCCTTCAAGCCTTGCGGTTTCCATACCAAACGGCGGCAACCAATCCAATTTAACGGCAAAGATCATCTTTAAAACGGTTGCCACAAAGAAGGTTGGCATAGATATACCTATCAAGGAGATAACCGTAACGGAATAATCCGTTAGGCTGTACTGCTTTCTTGCGGCGTAAACACCCAAGGGTACGGCTATAAGAACCTGCAATACAAAAGCTATAAGCGAAAGATAAAAGCTGTTCCAGATAACTTGGCGGAACTTTTCGGTAACGGGTATGGACCACCACCAGCTATCGCCAAAGTCACCCTTAACGGCAGTGCTAAGCCATGTAACATAGCCTTTAAACGGGCCTTTGTTCAAGCCGTATTCGGCATTCAATTCCTCAAGCCATTCATCGGCGCTCTTCATATTACCCGGTCTGGTAGCAAGCTCACGCGCGGTACTTTCCGCGTAGGACTGGGGTAGATTATACATAACCAAATAGATTATGAACATTGCAAAAAACAGAATTACTACCGACATCAAAACTCTTTTCAAGATAAACTTTAACATTGCAGTTCCTTCTCTCCCTTAACAAATGGAATAAAACGCCCAAAAGACACGAAAGGCAAATATCAGTTAAGCGTTCTGCGCGCAAAATAAGCTGCACCGCTATCCATGCACAAGGCTTGCGCTTATGCACGGGTAGCGATGACCGATAAAAAATCGGTTCTCTGCCATAGAAACGCTTGATAGGAGCCCGCCAAAACGGGCCCCTATCATATAAAAATTAATTATCTATGCTTTTATAAAGCCTTATCAATAATTAAAATCGTTTGTATGCGCTGATTATTTAACAGCGGGAAGCATTTCAAGACCTTCAATGTCTTGCATCCAGCTCCAGTAAGTGGTGATATCGGGGGTAAGAGTGGTAACGTCAATCCTTTCAGAGCTGAATATTGTGCATTCCTGTCTCTGATATACGGGAATTTCAACACCCCAGTCAAGAATGATGTCAAGACAAGCCTTATAAACGGTCTTTCTGTAGGAGTTGTCGGCAGAAGTGCGAGCGTCCATTATATACTTATCAAGGTCAGCATCCTGGATACCGTAGTGGTTGCTTTCGGTAGAGCCTTCAAGACCAAAGATGTTGGAGCTGTGGTATACCTGATACATATCAGGGTCAATGCCAGCGCTCCATGCTGCTGCCCACATATTGCAGGAGCCGCTTTCAAGCGCATCCCAAAGCTCCTGAGAGTTGGAGGGGTCATAAATGTTAAGGGTTAAGCCGATCTTCTCAAGCTGTTCCTTAGCGCTGGTAACGATGTTGTAGGAAGGATGGTCGCCCTTACCGTCTGCGGGGATGATGAACTCGTAGGAAAGGGATGCACCTTCGGGAGCGGCAGTAAACTTGCCTGCTGCATCGTCCCAAGTATAACCTGCAGCCTTAAGGAAGCCGATAGCAGCCTTAACGGCAGCATCAACCTTCTGCTCGGTGGTCATATCAGATGTGAATATAGCCTTGCCCTCAACGTCCTTGGAGTAAGCTATAGCGTAGCCTTCATCTGCAGGCTTGGGAGCTGCCCAAGAGGTGTTGGAGATAGGATAGTTTATAACGGAAGCTCTGTCACCGTAGTAGGAATCGATAACGGTATCTCTATATACGGAGAAGAGGGTGGAAAATGCTTTTCTAAGGTTCTTGGAAGCATCGGAAGCGATATCGTCGCCAACCTTAACGGTGGTAGCGCAGATACCGATGTAGCCGTAACCAAGGAAGTCAACAGACTGATAAGTAATAACGTCGCCCGTAAGGTTGCCGTTGTTAGCCTTCTTGATGGATTCGATAATAGCACCCTCAAGGTCGGGAGCAGAAATGTCAAGAGTGCCTGTGGTGATACCTGCAACCTTGTCTGCATTGGTGGTTATTTCCTGGAACTTAATGTTGGTTATCTTGGGAGCGCCCTTGTAGTAATTTTCGTTAGCTACGAAGGAAACAACGCCGTTTTCATAACCTACAAACTTATATGGACCTGCGCCCATGGGCTTAGTGGTCTTATCTTTTACGGAAGAAATGTCACCCTTGGGAAAGCCGAACATATTCTTAGCATAGTCATACTTAGCTGCATCGCCATAGTAGTGGAGAGGAGCTACGGTTATACCAAGCTGGGTGATCGTAACAGCATCAAACTTAGAGGTGGTTACCTTAAAGGAGAAGTCACCGGTCTTTTCAATACCGGAGATGTTAGCAGCAGAATCACCGGTGTTAACGCCCTTATTTAAGTTGGCAGCCTTGTCGCCAAGCTCGTTATCAATAAAGGTCATAATGGAAGTGCCTGCGGATTCATAGTCAATACCGTTAGCAGAGAAGTCCCAGCTTCCGTCTTCCTGAACGCCCATGTTATCAACTATTGCCTGCCAGAACTCTTCAACGGTGGTAACACCGTCATAGCCCCAGTTGGGAGCAGCAGTAGCAACGTCGGTACCGTAGCCGTTAGCTATACAGTAATCAACGATTTCCTGAGCGAACTTAGGACCTGCAGCGTCAACTGCTGCCCAGAAAGCAGCGGTATCTTCTTCAGAAACAAGCTCAGATTTGCCTTCCTTACCTGCTTTAGCGATAATGTTACGAACGGATTCCATACCGCTACGATACTCTTCCATACCAACGATGGGAAGAGTGTAGAAGGTAGAAGAACCATCATAGGTGGGGTCAGCAAGAACGTACATAGAGAAAATAACGTCATCAACGTTGAGGATCTCACCGTCGGAGAACTTAACGTCTTCACGAAGAGTAAACTCATAAACAACGGTGCCGTCATCATTCTGGGTGATAACACAGTCAGCAATACCGTCATAGCTATACTCGGTACCGTTAAAGGTGTGCTTTTCACCGGTCTTACCAAGAAGTATTGTGTTGCCTTCTCTGTCTATGTTAAGAAGGCCGATGGAAACTAAACCGGCAACGTCCTGGTCATAAGAAGTTTTAGCAAAGAAGGGGCTAAACTTCTCAGAGAAGGGGTCGTAGCCAACAACAAGAGTGTCAGCACCTGTATACTCGTCTTCACTAACGTCTTCGCTAGCGTCAACAGAGGTATCGGTGGAAGCATCGGGAGCGGTAGATGAAGTGTCATCTGCAGGTTTGCTGTCACAAGCAGCAAACATAGAAACTGCCATGAATACAACAAGCATCATCGCAATAATAGATTTGAATGTCGCTTTCATTATAAAGTATTCCTCCAAAAATAATATTTATCTGAAGCGCCAAACGGCACACAGACATCAAAAGCACAAACAGCATCGCCCAAAAACAGCAAAACGCCCATTTTACAAGGCTTTTTTGCGCTGCTTATACAAGGGCACAGCTATCCGAGTTAAGCACATTATATCACAGGGTTTGTCGCATTGTCAATAGTTTTGTTGACGGCGGATACGCCAAGGAAAGCCCGCTTAAACGTATTCCTTTTCGTCCACGTCTGTATCCACCTCAACGGTTTTAAATGCGCTTTTTTTAGAAAACAGGAAGGCGGATATCCCAACAAGCGCCGCAGACGGTATAAGCGCGCACAAATCGCCTGCCGCAAAGCCGTTTGTTATGCAATGCGCCGCGCTTGCAAGCAAGCAAACGCCCGAAAACAGCATATTACATATAAGCGTTTTACCTATTCTGTGCTCCGTTTTATCCCTGCGCTCGCGAACGAACGGAGCCTTTGTTGTATACAAATACACAACGGCAACGCAAAGATAGCCAATAGGCCAAAAGCAAAACAAATGCGGAAACACCACGAAATACCCACGCATAATATCGGTATAGCACACAAACGGGAACACAAAAAGCGCGCACATCAAAGCCGCACAAACGGTAAACAGCGTGCGTGCAGAGGTAAACGTACGCTTATCCGCACCAAAGCCGTAATACTTGCCCGTGTAAACGATGGTTCTTTGTTCCTTGCCGTTCTCGTCAAAATCGTAATTGGTTTTATAGTCCTTGAGATATTTTTTAGAAAACATTTCCGTTTCTCCCTAAAAAAGTATAGCTAAAAGCTTTAAAATCACATTAATTATAGCACACATTTTTACAAATGGAAGTATAAAACATCAAAATTCTCTTTTCTATTTGTTGACAAAGCCATACGGCAGATGATATAATAACGCAAGCTTTAATAAGAATTTTAAGGAATGATGGATATGGCTTTGCTTATGAAGGATCGAAGCGGCAACTATATTATCGTAGGCAACAAGCAGGATAAAACGCTTAGGTTTTTGTATAAAACGCTGTCCGGCAGGGTGGTTTTAAAGCTGTTAACGCGCCCCGTGGTATCAAAGGTAACGGGCAGGGTGATGAACAGCAGGATAACCTCGTTTGCGGCAAAAAACGCAATCAAAAAGCGCAAGATAGAAACCTCTATGCTGGAAAAAACAAAGTTTCGCTCTTATAACGATTTCTTTACCAGAAAGCTTAAGGAGGGCGGCAGGGTTGTTGATATGTGCCCCTCCTCGCTTGTAAGCCCTTGTGACAGCAAGCTTTCCGCCTACGATATAGGGGAGGACAGTAGGTTTATAATAAAAGGCACTCCGTATACGGTTAAGGATTTGCTTGGCGGCGATGCCGTTTATAAGGACTATATCGGCGGCAAATGCCTTGTTTTCAGGCTTGCCGTGGACGATTATCATCGCTACTGTTATTTTGACAACGGCTTTAAGGGCGAGAACAAGTTTTTAAAGGGCGTGCTGCATACGGTGCATCCGATAGTTGTGGGCGAATACAACATATATAAGCGCAACTGCCGCGAATACACGGTTATGGAAACGCAAAACTTCGGCCGTGCCGTGCAGGTAGAGGTTGGCGCGATGATGGTTGGCAAAATCAAAAACTTCCACGGCGCGCACAGCTTTAAGCGCGGCGAGGAAAAGGGTATGTTTGAGTTTGGCGGCTCCACTATCGTGTTGCTTTTTGCTAAAGACACCGTTAAGCTGGACGATGATATTGTACGCAACAGCGCGAGCAGCGTTGAAACGATAGTTAAATACGGCGAAAAAATAGGTATTTCCGTAAAAAACGCGTAAACAGCTATTGACAAGGGCTGTATTAAATGTTACAATTAAGCGAAAATTTTATATTCTTATCAAGAGTGGTGGAGGGAACTGCCCAATGAAGCCCGACAACCTGCCTGCTTTTTTGCGGCAAGGTGTCAAATCAGCGACTGTGTTCGGAAGATAAGAAGAAGCAACGGCTTTATAGGTATGCCCCTTCTTATCGTAAGAAGGGGCGTTGTTTTTACCGCTTGGTATTGTGAAAGGAGCAGTATTTATGAAAAAGTTTTTTACATCGGAATCCGTAACGGAGGGGCATCCCGATAAGATTTGCGACAAAATTAGTGACAGCGTGCTTGATGCGATTTTAGCAAAGGACCCTACCGCGCGCGTTGCGTGTGAAACCGCTTGCACAACGGGCTTGGTGCTTGTTATGGGTGAGATAACCACTAACGCCTACGTTGATATACAGGGCATAGTTAGAGAAACCGTTAAGGAGATAGGCTACGATGCTTCCGAAAAGGGCTTTGATGCCAACACCTGCGGCGTTATCGTAGCGTTGGACGAGCAATCCAAGGATATAGCAATGGGCGTTGACAAGGCGCTTGAAGCAAAGGAAGGCACGCTAACCGATAAGTACGATACGGGCGCTGGTGACCAGGGTATGGTTTTCGGCTTCGCTTGTGACGAAACGAAGGAGCTTATGCCGCTTCCCATCTCTATGTCCCACGCGCTTTCCAAGCGTTTAACAGAGGTTCGCAAGAACGGAACGCTTCCCTACCTTCGTGCAGACGGTAAAACTCAGGTTACCGTTGAGTATGTTGACGGTGTGCCCGCGAGGATAGACAGTATCGTTGTTTCCTCCCAGCACGCGGCAGAGGTTGAGCTTGCACAGATAAGAGAAGACATAATAGCAAACGTTATCAAGCCCATAGTTCCCGCTAATTACATAGACGAGAACACCAAGATATACGTAAACCCCACGGGGCGCTTTGTAACGGGCGGCCCTAACGGCGATAGCGGTCTTACAGGCAGAAAGATAATAGTTGATACCTACGGTGGTTACGCCTCTCACGGCGGTGGTGCGTTCTCCGGCAAGGACCCCACTAAGGTTGACCGCAGCGCGGCTTATATGGCACGCTACGTTGCAAAGAACATCGTTGCATCGGGCATAGCAAAGGCGTGCGAGGTTCAGATAGCATACGCTATCGGCGTTGCAAGACCGCTTTCCGTATTTATTGATACAAGAGGCACTTGCTCCGCAGTTAGTGACGAAAGGCTTGCAGAGATAGTGAACGAGGTGTTTGACCTTCGCCCTGCCGCTATTATCGAGAAGCTTCAGCTTCGCAACCCCATTTACAAGAACCTTGCCGCATACGGCCACTTTGGCAGAGAAGAGCTTGGCGTTAAGTGGGAAGACACTGATATGGCAGAAGCAATAAAGGCAAAAATATAGTATAAACGCAATCAAACGGGGTGCGGCTGTTGGCGCACCCCATAGCATTTTAAAGGTGACAAGATGGATAAGCTTGAAAAAATAAGCGGAACCGTGGACCAAATAGTATACACAAACCCCGAAAACGGATATACGGTTTGCGTGTTGGATTGTAACGGAACGCCCGTAACGGCAGTTGGCGTAATCCCCTCTTTGGCGGAGGGTGAGATGCTTACCGCAACGGGCAGCTGGACAATACACGGAAGCTTTGGCAAGCAGTTTAAGGTGGAAAGCTTTGAAAAAAGCCTGCCCGCTGAAGGGGACGGGATATATAAGTTTCTGGCATCTGGCTATATAAAAGGGCTTGGACCCGTTACCGCAATGCGTATAGTGCAAAAGTACGGCGAGGAAAGCTTTGATGTGCTTTCCGAGCATCCGGAATGGCTTGCAGAATTTAAAGGAATAAGCAAAAAACGCGCCCTTGAGATAGGGGAGGACTTTAAGCTTAAATTCGGTATGCGGGACGTTGTGATGTTTTGCAGTAAGTATTTCGGCATAGCCTTTTGTAACCGCATATATAAAAAGTACGGCGGTATGGCGGTTGACCTGATAAAGGAAAACCCCTATATCCTTTGTGACGATATCCCCGGTATAGGCTTTGTGCGTGTAGACCGTGCGGCAATGCAGCTTGGCATCCCGTACGATTCCACAGAGCGCATAAAAAGCTATGTAAAGCATTTGCTTATGCTGTGGGCGTACAACGGCGGGCATTGCTATATGGAGGCAAGCAGGCTTGCGGAGGAAGCCGCTATGGGGCTGGACGTTGGCTTTGATTTGGTTGAAGCTTGCATAAACGAGCTGGAGCAGAAGGGGCAGATAAGCGTTAAGAACGGAAACGCCGCGCTAAAGGTGTTTAGCGAAGCGGAAAGCTTTGTTGCCAAAAAGATGCTTGCCCTATCCCGCGCAGAGCTTCCGTTTAGGATAAGCGGGCTGGAGCAAAGCATAGATTTTCTGCAACAAAAATACGATATAGAATATGCGCCAAACCAAAAGCGCGCAATAAAGCTTGCAGTAAACGGTGGCGTAACCATAGTAACGGGCGGCCCGGGAACGGGAAAAACCACGGTAATAAAAGCTATACTCAACATTTTCTCCTCCTCAGGCATTAGCTTTATGCTTTGCGCCCCCACAGGGCGTGCCGCTAAACGCATGAGCGAAGCATCGGGTAACGAGGCGCGCACCATCCACCGCTTGCTTGAAACGCGGTTTAACAGCAAGGGGGAGCACGTTTTCGCCCACGATGCACACAATCCCCTGCCGTACAACGCCTTGATAGTGGACGAGGTTAGTATGGTGGACGTGTTGCTTATGGAAAACCTACTGCGCGCCGTGCGTGACGGTACCTATCTGATACTGATAGGGGATAGCGACCAGCTTCCGCCCGTTGGTGCGGGGAATGTGCTGTCGGACCTTATAGGCTCTGAACGCTTCCCTGTTGTTCGGCTAAACGAGATATTCCGCCAAGCAAGAGAAAGCCTTATAGTTATGAACGCGCACAGCATAAACAACGGCGAGCTCCCCGTTATAACCGACCGCAAAAAGGATTTCTTCTTTATAGAAGGCAACGATACGGAGGAGCTTGCACAGCTTATATCAAGCCTGTGCGAAAAGAGATTGCCTGCGCGGTACGGTGTACGCCCCGCCAGCGATATACAGATAATATCGCCAACCCGCAAAGGGCCGCTTGGTACTGCCGCGCTTAACACGTATTTGCAGGAGGCACTAAATCCGCGCTCTCGAACGAAAACGGAATGCAAGATAGGCAACACCCTATACCGCGAGGGTGACAAGGTTATGCAAACAAAAAACGATTATTGCATTAGCTGGGTGCAAAACGGAAAAGAAGGGCTTGGCATATATAACGGCGACGTTGGCGTGATAATACGCTTAGAGCCCAAACAGCAAACCGCGCTTATTCGCTTTGACGATAGGCTTGCCGAGTATGATTTTACAATGTTTGAAAATATAGAGCACGCCTATGCGGTTACGGTGCATAAAAGCCAGGGCAGTGAGTACCCTATCGTTATAATGCCGTTTCACGATTTCCCTCCCGCGCTGATGAGCAGAAGCCTTCTATACACGGCGGTAACGCGCGCAAAGCGTATGTTTATCGGGGTTGGAAAGCCTTACTGCATTGCGGAAATGGTGGAAAACGATAAACGCCAGCAACGGAACACAACGCTAAAGCAATTGCTTGAGGGCGCAAACTAAAAAAAACATCCTTTGTTGTAAGGGGCTGTCTCATAGCATTAACAAATTGTGAACGCTATGTGCAACCTTAACAAAAAAATCAAGGGCATTATTTGGCTGCCCTTGATTTTTTTGTTACTTTTGTATATGGTTTTATCTCAAAATTTCAATTTGAGACAGCCCCTTTTGTCATTCGTTGTCTTCGTTTCGGCGGTAGCAATCGACCCTACACACCGCGCTGAGGTTTTGATTTAAAAATGAAGCGTAACGCTTTAACGTAGGGCGGGGGTTTATCTCCCGCCGAGCGCTACATCTAAGACCAAACGCCGCATTTAACCGCTACGCGGCGGTCGACACATGAATCGACCCTACACACCGCAAAAAGGCTTAATTTCAAAATAAAACGTTGCATATAAACCGTGGTGCAACAGTTAGCAAAAAGCTTTAAGTTTAACAACAAAGCGTAACGCTTTAACGTAGGGCGGGGGTTTATCTCCCGCCGTTTTTTGTATAACACAACGAAAAAAGAACCCGTGATATCACGGGTTCTTTTATGTTCAAAATCTTTACTAAGCTTAAACTAGTTTCTGATTTCGAGTTCTTCGAACTGAAGAACGTAACCACCGTCGTTAGAAAGAACAACCTTAATGAACTTGCCCTGAGCAACGGAATCAAGAGTGTAAGTGAAGTCAAAATGTTCAACGTTGGTAGCGCCTTCAACAAGCTGAGAATCGATTTCTACGCCGGGGTTCTGAACGGAAGTAAGGTTACCCTTAATTCTGTTCCAATTGATGCCGTCGTCAGAAACCAAAACGTACTTAACTTCGAAACCACGGTTGTTGCCGTTGGGGGTGCCGTGACGAGCCTGCTTGAAAACGAGGGTCTTAACGTCACCATAGTGATCGCCAAGGTCGAAAACGAAGTTGAACTCTGCATCGGTACCAACGCACTGAACGGTAACGCCAGCCTGAGCACCAACACCTGCAGCATAGGTGGTAGCATCGCCTACAACGCCGTCCTTAAGTCTGGTGCAATCGGGATCAGCCCAGTCGGTAGTGCCATCGCTGTAAGAAAGGTAAATGTTAGCGGGATCTACGTCGCCAGCCTTGTCTACAGTGTAGGTAGAGTTAAGAGCGTAGTTGGTGCCAGCAGGAGAGGTCTTGTACTCAATTGCGGGAGCTGCGGAAGATTCGTCTTCAGAAACGTCTTCAGAAGCATCGGTGGAAGCGTCAGCAGAAGCATCGGTAGAAGCATCAGCGGAAGCATCGGTGGAAGCATCAGCAGAAGCATCAGCAGAAGCGTCAGCGGAAGTTTCAGCATCCTTGGAAGCCTCGGTAGAAGCCTCGGAAGAGGGTGCCTTGGAAGAATCAGCAGGATCTTCAGAGCAGGATGCAAGAGCAACGCTCATGGAAAGAACCATGCTAACTGCGAGAAGCATAACTAAAAGCTTTTTCATGTGTTTTCTCCTTTAAAATAAATAATGAGTTCTGTACCATTATACTCATTGAATATGGGTTTGTCAACCACTTTTTTCTCAATTTGGTACATTTTAACTCTTTATTTAGTCTGTGTTTACAATTTTTGTGTTTTTTTTGGCAAAAATAGCTGTGGATGTTATAAAGTATGCCCGCAAAACTGTTTTTATATTCAATTTTCTTTTGTTCTTATTGACAAAGAGGCGTTTTATATATAAAATAATGATATAAATTTTATTTACAAGGAAAAGTGGGTTTAACCTATGAATAACAAGAAAGGCGCAAAAGAAGCAAAGGGGTGGCGTTTAAAGCTTTCAGCGTTCGTTAAAAATAACAAGCTTTTGTTTTCTTTGTGCATAACGGCGGCTATTATTGCGCTGGCGGCTATTATATACGTTGCCGTGATATTTTTAACGAAAGACAGGCCGTTTTCGTACAGCGAGCCGCAGATGCCGCTTACAGAGGTGTTTGGCGATCTTTTCGGTATTAACACGGAGCTTAGCAGCCGACCGGAAGCTTCCGATGCCGAATCAAGCAATGCCGAAGATATGAAGATACCGTTTGACCAAACGAAGCTAAGCCACGCTTTTGATATGTTGGATAAGCGTTACCTTTATATAGAGGGCACAAGCTATACAAGCTCTGATAACGGATATATAAAGGTAAAACGCGTTTACGGCGTTAAGGATGACAGTATTTACATTATGCTTGACAACGGCGTGGAGGACTATCATCTTATTAGCGACGGTACGCAGGTGGTTGGGCTTGACTTTGAAAAATCCACGTACACGGTAACTTCGCCTATTCCCTATTCGATAGACGAGTTGCTTTTTACCGGTGGCTACGAAACTTGCGCCTTCGAAGGTACGGACACGTTTATGGGCGTTCAAAAGCCTTACGAGGAATATACGATATACAGCACCTCGGGCAGACGGGAGTGGATAAGGTACTATTTTAACGAGGATAACAGCCTTGCGGGGTACGAAAGATATATTAATAACGAGCTTAACGAAATAATGGCGTACGATTATCTTGGCAGTGACTTTCCTGAGGATGCAGTTGTTTATTTTGAGATACCCGCGGGCTTTGAGAAGGAAGATATATATATTGACTGGTCTGATATTTTCGGGGACGAATAATTCAGTACACTCTTATGCCGTTTGATACAAAAGAAGTAAAAATTCCACGAAAGGGACGTTTAAATTATGAAAAAGGGCTTTAAAAAACTGCTTTGCATATTGCTTAGCGTAATAACCGTGCTTTCATTTGCCGCCTGTGGCGGTGGCGATGATGACGGTGTGAAAGGGCTCGGTATGCTTAACAAGGGCTATATCGGCTGCGGGAACAAGCACAAAGCACCTGAGGGGGACGTTGTGCTGGTGCAGGTGAACTCTCTTGCGGCGTTTGCGCTTAACGAAAGCATTATGCCTTCACTTACAGCGTTTGCAAAGAACGCGTTTAGCCACCAAAGCTTTTACGCACAGCGTGGGGACAGCGAGGGTATCTATTCCGCACTTACCTCGCTTTACGCTCCGCTTAACGAGATAAATACAGAAGCAAGCTATTATACGCTGGCGCATCTGCTTAAAGAAAACGGCTACAACGCAAGTATTTACTGTGCAGGAATAGATGTACCGCTTGCAAAGGCGATGGGCTTTGACGCACCTAAAACGGGCGTTGATGCAAAAAGCGCTTTAACCGAAGCGGCAGCACTTGCAAGCAACGGGCAGAAGGATTTTGTTTTTGTTACGGTGGATGCCGTTTCCTATCCCTACATTGCGGATGGCGAGGGGAACGCAACGCTTACAGGCAACGGCGTGCTTAACGGCTATCTCAACTGTGCAGGCTATGCAGACAAAGTGCTGGAAGGCTTTTTAGGCAGCGTTCCCGAGGATACAACCGTTGTTATATACGGCACCGCACCTAAGCTGGACGAAAAATTCGGCACCTACGGCAAGGAGCACAAGGCTTTGTTTGAGAACGGCTTCAGCTACGACCAGGCGTATAGAACTCCGCTTATAATCCGCGGTGCAAAGGCGCAAGCGATAGATAAGGCGTTCAGCTTTGCAACGGTTTATGACCTGTACCCCACGATAGCCGCATACCTTGGCGTTAAAAGCAACAAGGTGCTTATTAGCGGCGAAAACATTCTTAGTGGAAAGCAAAGCGAGAGCGAACGCTTCTTTGCTATACAGGGTGACTATAAGCGCGGCTATTTTATAACCGAAAGCATATACCACTTAAAGCCCTCGGAAATAGCAACTATATACAACAAAAGCACTATGGAGCAGATTTTTGAAGACTATACCGCTTCCGAAAAAGCCGTGCTTGATACGATAAACGAGTGCGAGCAGGCTGTTGCGACGGGCTTCTTTGGTGGCAAGGTTAGCTACGAACAGCTTTATGCGGATATGCCTTCTACCGAAAAGCTTGTGCTGATTAAAGAGCAGGCATCAGGCGGCGGCAGCTTGGCAAGCTATAAGGCGTTTCTTTCCAACAATGCGCGCACCTATAACACCGCCGCTTTGGACGGTGTATGGAACGGCACCTGCTACAAGGACGGTGCGATAACGCTTGAGGACGGTGTTGAAAGCGGCAGCTTTGTAACAAGCGTTTTAAAGCAAACAAGCTTTGATAAGCTTTATATAAGCCCCGCGGCAAACGCAGGCGGCAAGCTGGAGTTGTTCGCCGCTTACGAAACAGCAAACGGCATATACTCCCCGTGGACATCCGTGCTTAGCTTTGAGGCGGCAGGAACAAACGGCGAAGGCGTGCTTTCGGTAAAAGATGGCGCGGCAGAAAACATTAGGCTTAAGTTCGTGCTTACAAAAGAAAACGGCACCGCACCTGCGATACGCTCCGTAACGCTATCCCCTACCGACACCAAGGCGGAAGCGGATAAGCTACCCGTAATTATAGACGATTCACTTGCAGCTATCGAGGTATTTGCACCCGATGCATACAAAACCAAAACCTTCAGCGGCGTTTTGGCAATAGAGGCATTGGTATCAAAATCGTTAAATAAAGAGCCTGACCTTGACGGTATCATAGCGTTTTGCTGTAACAGCGAAACCTCCACGGCGTGTTCGCCAAGCTCTGCGGCGTTGGCGTACTACGCAACCACCAAGGGGCTGACCGCGTATGTGGACAGCTACAGCGTTCCCGACCTTATAAGGGCTGTTTCCGCCCCGCAACAGATCGTTTGCAAGATGGATAACGGCTATATCCTTGCCATAGGCAACGACGAAGACAACATAATTGCAATACTGCCCGAAAACGGCGAGCAAATAAGTATACCGTTTAGCGAATTCAAAAAATTAACGGAGGTAATTATCGTGGATTCTAACCTTTACACGCCCGAAATCGTTGAAAGCATCGTGCCGGAGCATTCCAACATACGCCCCGGTAAGGTTGTGGACAAAAAGAAGTACATAGTTATACATAACACAGGCAATTACAGTCCGGGGGCTACCGCTAAAACGCATTCTATATACCTTCACAATCAAACCAACAACGTGGACAGGCTTGCTTCGTGGCACTACACGGTTGACGACAAGGAGATATACCACCACATCCCCGATAACGAAAACGCTTGGCACGCAAGCGACGGTGCCGAAGGCGAGGGAAACACTTACGGCATAGCCATAGAGGTTTGCGTAAACAATTTCCCCGGCACCTACGAGGGAGAGAAATATGAAGCGTTCCTTCAGCAGTTTATGCGCGCTACAAAGAACACCGCATATCTTGTTGCAAAGCTTATGATAGAAAACGATATCGGTATGGACGGCATTAAGCAACACTATGACTTTGCGCCCGACAAGAAGAACTGCCCCATGCAAATGAGATACACAAGCGCAACGGGCTCTTACACCAGAGATGACGGTGACGTGTGGATATATTTACTTAGCGAAGTTGAAAAGCAGTATAACAATATGAAGGAGAAAAAGCAGTAATGAAAAAGATTTACATTAGCGCAGATATTGAAGGAACCTGTGGCGTAGTTGATTGGCAGGAAACGGATGCGGGCAACTCATACAGCGATTATTTTCGCGCTCAGATGTCAAACGAGGTTGCGGCAGCTTGCCGCGGCGCGCTTGCGGCAGGTGCAACGGAAATAATAGTTAAAGATGCACACAACTCTGCACGCAACATTTATCCGGATAGGCTTCCCAAAGAGGTTAAGATAATCCGTTCGTGGAGCAGAGATCCCTACAGTATGATGACAGGAATCGACGAAAGCTTTGACGCCGTTATGTACACAGGCTATCACAACGCTTCCGGCACGGGCTCTAATCCGCTTGCACACACGATGTCAACGCGTTTTATATCTTTTAAAATAAACGGTATGGTTGCAAGCGAATTCCACATGAATTCCTATATGGCAGAAAGCTTTGGCGTACCCGCCGTAATGCTTACGGGTGACAAGGGCATTTGCGATAGCGCAAAGGAGTTTAACAAGGGCATTACCACCGTTGCCGTATCCGAAGGCAGAGGCGAATGCTCGCTTTCAATTCACCCTCAGCGCGCTTGCGAGCTGATAGAAGAGGCGGCGTTTAAGGCACTTTCCACACCCAAGGAGCTTTGCCGCATCAATATGCCTGAGGAATTCGAGATAGAGATAACAACGCGCCGCCCGTTTATGGCGTATCGCGCATCCTTCTACCCCGGCGCATATCTTATCAGCCCCGATACCGTTGGCTTTAAGTGTAAGGACTACCTTGATTTCCTTAAGTTCCATCTTTTTGCTTTCTAATTAACGAAAAGCATAGTAAAAGCGGTTCACTTCATACAAAATTGAAGTGAACCGCTTTTTGCTTTTATCAATCTAATCGCTTTCCTTGCCTGTTGTGGTAACCACCGTAACCGAGGCGTTATCGGCGCATACAAAGCCGCCCTGTACCACCCAATGACACTCGTAATTATAATAAGGGTTGGTTTTAAAGCTTTTTATCTGCTCTGCACTTAAAACCCCTTTTATAACCGAATTGCCGCCGTTATAGTGCTTAACGTATAGGTCGTAGCCTTCACTTACAAGCCTTTCGGCTTCTTCCTCCAAAAGCGTTTTTTGCAACACGTCATCTTGGTTGAAGGCAGCCCAAGAGTTCATTATATTATCAAACTCCGCTTTTTGGGCATTGAAAGCGGCAACCGTTTGCGAATTGTTTTCTACCTTCCAAACCAATTCATAAAACAGCTCGTAGCCATGGATTCTATCGTTTTGTTGCTCTATTTGTATCAAACGGTTATACGTTTTTTGGGCTTCGTCGTTGCCCAACGCTATCTGTTCAATCAAGTCCTCTTTTAGCGTTGGCTCTACGTTATTGTACCAATACGAAAACTCTTTATAAAAACGGTTGTATTCCTTATGGTTGCTGTCCACGAAAAAATAGTAGCCGTTTTCGTTATAAACGGTATCCTCCAGATAATTGCCGTTGTATATAAAGGCGTTGCGGGTGTTTAACGATATCGTTACGGGAAAGTAGCAGTTTGCATTTTCGGGCGCCATAACGGCAGCGCAAAAATCAACGGCACCGTATTGAGTGATAAGCGATATATTATCGGATATTTTTTGTGACGAGTAGCCAAAGCTTTCACCGTTTCCGCCCGTGTGGGTTAGTATATGCTTAGTTTCCTCCTTGCTTTCGGGGGAGATGGAAGGCTCCTCGCTGCTTGTGCTGCTGTTTACCACCACATCCGTATCCTCGCTTAGCTGTGGCACGGGAGCCGAAGCATTACCGCCCCCAAGAAATGCATACAACACGCCGCCTGCAACCAAACAAAACGCCAACGCAACACCTGCAAGGGTTAGCGTTTTTTCTTTTTGCGCTTTTTTATACGCTTTTTGCTTGCTATACACGCTTTCTATGAATTGTTTATCGCTTTTCATAATTCAAAGCCCTCCTTTTCCAATACCGCTTTTATCTGCTCCTTCGCCTGCCGCGCCAAGCCGTACAGCCTTGATTTGGATTTGCCAAGCACCTTTGCGGCGTGGTCGTATCCAAGCCCCTCGATATACAGCAAGTATATAAGCCTTTGCTGTTCTTCGGGTAAAACGGCTATGGCACGGTACAGCGCCCTTTCACGCTCGGTTTTTAAAACCTGCTCCTCAAGCGAGCATAGCTGTTCATCAGGCAGCTCCTCCACCACAACAACACGGCTGTGCTTGCGAAGATGATCCACCGCCAGATTACGCCCCGCCGTATACAGCCAAGTTTTAAAAGAAGCCTCGCTTCCCTTATACCGCGGCCGCTTTACAAGCAACCGCACAAACACGTCCTCCGCCAAATCCTCTGCCGTGTGCAAATCCTGCACGTAGCGATTGATAAAAAGCATAAGGCTGTACCTATAGGACTGCACAAGCGTTTCAAACGCCGAGTTATCGCCCTGTAAGAAGCTGTTATACAGCAATTCTGCGTTTTGTTCCACCTGCTTCATCCTCTCTGCTTCCATATATAATATTATACGAACAAGCGGCAACTTTTGGGGCGTTTTTATATAAAAAAATAATCGGGCGTATTGCTTCACGCCCGATATGCTTGCTTATAAGCTATCAATAACGCCGCTTTCGTATCTCAAAATAAGCGCCGCATCTAAGTTGTTTGCCTCACCGTCGCCATTAACGTCCCCAAGCGGCAAAGCATCGTGTGCAAGCTCGATTATGCCTGCATCGTATCGCAGTATCCATGCGGCATCTATATTATCTACCTCGCCATCCATATTCACATCGCCCTTATCGTAGCCCAGCTGTACCTCCACCGTGGTATAGTTGGTTGCATAATCCTGCACCTCAAGCGTTAAAGCTTTTGCATCTCCGAAGTCTATAGCGGACAAATCATATACCGCAACGTACTCCTTGCCCTTTTCAGAGTTCTCTATAACCGCATCAATATACACTTCCCTATTGCTGCCGTTATGCACGAATACGTTGGAAACGTATTGATTATCCACAGCGCGTACCGTAAGCTCCTTTTTCGCTTGGTTCCACTCGTAGCTTACCTTTGGTGCCTCATAGTCCACGTACATAGTATACTCCACAGCCGTGATAAGCGGCGCGCCCTCGTATGCAAGCTGGGTTTGGAAGGTAACCTTAACCTCCGTGTTGTTGTCCACGTACTCAACTCTGTCCGCTTCTCCCAAATAAGTGCCGTCCCACATAAACATGGTGCCCGGCTGGAACACTTGGTTTGTGGCATCGTAGTAGTTCTTCATAGCGTATTCCGTATCGTCAACGTAATAAACCTCGCCCGTTGCGGCGTTTGAAACGGTCATTATTATATGGCGCACGTTACGAAGCAACGCAGGAAATATTAAAAATCCTTCCGCTAAATGCTCGCCCGTTGCGGCGGCGGTGGAAAACGCCATACGCTTTTCGTCGTACTTAACCCAGCCGTATAGGTTGTCCCCTATAACGCCAACGGTTGCTCCGTCCGCATCAACGGTATACCCTTCGGTATAGCCAACGTTCATTTCAAGTATATCGTAGTAGCTATAGCCGCTTTCCGCATAAGTAAGGCCCGTGTTTTCATCTATCGTGGTATTAAGGAACATATCCGCATCGGCAACGTCGGCCCAATCGTAGCGTTCCAAAGCAGGCGCGCTGTTCCAATCACCGTAAAATCCCATAAGAGTTAGATGCGGGTCGTTATCCTCGTTTACGACATCAAATTTAACGTAGCCCTCAACAAATCCGCCGTTGGGAAAGGCTTTTAAATATTCCCTCGCCTCTGTAGACAGCGTTACGGTTACGGTTATCTCCGTTGGCGTTTGCGAAAGCACATAGCTTTCCTTATCGGTTGTTACCGCCGCATCAAGCTTTATGGAAGTTAAGGTGTTATATTTTTCGCCCTCGTGCTCCGTTAAATAGTCCGCCATTATATCTGCACGCTCTAAGGTAAGCACGGTGCCTTCCTTAACGCTTAAAGCGGTAACGGTAAAGCTGTATACCCCCGTTTTGCCCTTGTCGTCTCCAAGGTTTATTATCGGCTGTGAGAAATACACGGGGCTTAAATGCAAGGTGTTTGCTATGCCTGCGCCCTGCTTGCGCGGAGAAAGCATATTGTTGTACTTTGCAGAGGAAAGCATTACGCTATACACAAAATCATACATTTGCTTGTTCGTAAAGCTTGAAAAAGGAGCAACCTTTACGCTTTTATAATACGCCTTTACTGCCGCAAAATAGCCCGCAACAACAGGTGTTGCCATAGAAGTGCCGCTCATAGACGCATAGGAATAATCAGCACCTGAGCCGGGGCACAAAACGTTGCCGCCAATGCCGCATATCTGCGGCTTCAGCGTAAGCTCAGGCGTACAGCCCCAGCTTGAAAAATCGGAAGCCTTCATAGCCGTTAGGCTTTCAACAAGCTTTTCCTCCTTATCAACGGTTATGCGCTTGGTTTGGCTGTTTAAAAACACCGTTTTATATCTATTTGCAACGCTAACGGCGGGAACGGCGTAATTAACTATGTCCATTCTAAGCTTGTTGTCATCAGAATTAATAACTATAAGCGCGGTAGCACCGTTGGCGGCGGCATTATCCACCTGCGCTTGATATGAAATATCTCCACGCATAACAACCGCTATCTTGCCGTTCACGTCCACGCCGCTGTAATCCGCGCTATCGCCAACTCCGGGCACTACCGCAAAATCGTGCGTTTGCCCATAAAACCTCGGCCAAAAGCTATCTGCCAAGCACTCGGCATTGTCCGTATACTCAAAGCTTTTTTCGTCAACCGTAACGGTGTATGCATAATACTTCGTTGCGTTGTTAAAGCTTCCCACGGCTATAACGTCCCTATAGCTTGCGGGCGAGCTTGCAACGCCGTAATCCGCGTAATCAGCCGTAACTGCGTTTATGCCCGTATCCCTGCTTGCATAATTGTAGGCATAAGCACCATAGCCCTGTGAATACTCGTTACCTACTGCGCCGAAGACGAAAACGCCTGCGTTCTTCAATTTTTCGTATATGTTGCCGAACACCTCGGTTTCAAGCTCATAGTCATAGGCAAAGCCGTTTTGTGCGCCAAGCGATAGGTTTACAACGTCCGCCCCTAACAAGTACGCATCCTCCAACGCGGCAAAATACACGGAGGAATCCGTTTGCCCATTAGTATCATCAAAAATCTTCATAGCAAGAAGCTGTGCATACGGTGCTATACCCTCGTAGCTGCCGCTGTTGCCTGCCGCTATCCCCGCAACCGCCGTTCCGTGTGACATATAGCTGCCCACGTCGGTGTCATTGCCGTTGTAATCGTAGCAAAACGGTATCTTTGCATTATAGTATACCCCCTTGCCGTTCAGCCCCTTTGCGCCGTCACGGATAGCCTCCATCTTTGCTTTGTTCAGCGTTTCGCTAACTCTGTATGTAGAAAACACCTCGTGCGTTAGCCTAAAGCCCGTGTCAAGCACGGCTATTACCGCGCCATTGCCCTTGGTGGGAAGAGAGCCGTACAGCTCTGTTACAGAGGCGGTTTTTGCGCTTTCGCTAACAACGGGGGCGGAATACGTGTTTGCAAGGTAAACCGACTTAACGCCTTGCATTTTTTCTATTTCCTTTAGCTGTTTATAGCTTGCATCCACGGCAACACCGTTTAAAAGCGTGCTGTAGCTGAAGGCGATATCAGCACCACGCGCGCTTATTTCCTCCGTAAGCGCTTTTTGCTTAACCGCAACGGTTTTGCTTGCGGTAGTAACGCTTGCCGCTTTGCCCTTACTTACGGTATCCAAGGCGGAATCCCCGTTGTATATTATTATTGCGCGCACAACGGCTTCATCTGCCAGGGCAAAATTCAGCCTGGACACAAACCTTTCCCTGCTTGCCTTCTCCACGGCTACCGCGCCAAGCGGGAAAGCGCTAAACAGCATTACCAAGCAAAGCAATGCCGAAACCAATTTTACAGCGGAACGTTTTTTCATCGGGGTATCCTCCGTTTCATTCTCTTCACTTTATAAGTATAAACTTTTTTGTACCCGTTTGTCAACGATTATTGCTGAATTTTGGTGTTGACATAAGTATCCATTTTGTTGTATAATTCCATATAACATAATGGATGTTTTTGTGCTTTTACATACGAAAAGCGGAAAGGTTGGGATTGTTATGATTAATGTACCGGAGCTGTTTGGCGAGCTTGTTTTCAGCGAAGCTGTTATGAAGGAACGCCTGCCGGAGCAAACGTACCGTGCAATGCAAAAGGCTAACGACGAGGGCAAGCGCCTTGATGCCGCTTTGGCGGATAGCGTTGCCGCCGCAATGCGCGATTGGGCGGTAGAAAAGGGTGCAACGCACTATACGCATTGGTTCCAGCCTATGACGGGGATTACCGCCGAAAAGCACGATAGCTTTATTGCGCCAACTAAAAACGGCGGCGTTATAATGGAGTTTTCGGGCAAGGAGCTTGTAAGGGGCGAGCCGGATGCCTCCAGCCTGCCAAGCGGCGGCTTGCGTGCCACCTTTGAGGCAAGAGGGTACACCGCTTGGGACCCTACCTCCTACGCTTTTATTAAGGATGGTACGCTGTGCATACCAACAGCCTTTTGCTCCTACGGGGGCGAGGCGCTTGATAAAAAGACTCCGCTTTTACGCTCTATGGAGGCTATAAACAAGCAAACGCTTCGCGTGCTTAAGCTTTTCGGGAATAACGAAGTTACTTCCGTTAAAACAACCGTGGGGCCTGAGCAGGAGTATTTTCTTGTTGATAAAGAGCTTTACGAAAAGCGTATGGACCTGCGCTTTACGGGCAGAACGCTGTTTGGCGCAAAGCCGCCCAAGGGGCAGGAGCTGGATGACCACTATTTCGGCACGATACCAACACGCGTTGTAGAATATATGAAAGAGCTTGATAAGGAGCTATGGAGGCTTGGCGTGCTTGCCAAAACAAGGCATAACGAAACCGCGCCCGCACAGCACGAGCTTGCGCCCATATTCGGCACCACCAACATAGCTACCGACCATAATCAGCTTACTATGGAGATTATGAAGAAGGTTGCCGCCAAGCACGGCTTGGTATGCCTTCTGCACGAAAAGCCTTTTGCAGGCGTAAACGGCTCGGGCAAGCACAACAACTGGTCTATCTCCACCAACACGGGCACCAATTTATTGGAGCCCGGTGACACGCCGCAGGATAACGCGCAGTTCCTTTTGTTCCTTTGCGCCGTTATTAAGGCGGTTGACCTGCATCAGGATATGCTTCGCGTTTCCGTAGCAACAGCAGGTAACGACCATCGTCTTGGCGCGGGCGAAGCACCTCCAGCCATTATTTCTATGTTTTTGGGAGACGACCTTTCCGAGCTGCTTGACAGTATTGAAAGTGACTCTGACTACGATGCGAGAGAAAAGGTGCAAATGAAGGTTGGCGTGCACGTTCTGCCGCGCTTCCCCAAGGACACTACGGATAGAAACCGTACAAGCCCCTTTGCGTTCACAGGCAATAAGTTTGAGTTTAGAATGCCCGGCAGCAGCCTTTCGGTATCCGGTCCTAACATAGTGCTTAACACCGCCGTTGCAGACGTGCTTTGCGGCTTTGCGGACGAGCTTGAAAAAGCCACCGATTTTGAAGCCGAACTGCACGACCTTATAAAGCGCACGATAAAAGCGCACAAGCGCATAATATTTAACGGCAACGGCTATGACGATGCGTGGATAAAGGAAGCCACCGAAAAGCGCGGCTTGCTTAACCTTACCACCACGCCGCAAGCCTTGCCTTACTACCTGCACCCCAAGAATATTGCCCTGTTTGGCAAGCACGGCGTTTTCTCCGAAACGGAGATGAAAAGCCGCTACGAGATACTTGTGCAAAACTACTGCAAGGTTGTTCGCATAGAAGCGCGCACGATGCTTGATATGCTTAAAAAGGATATTATGCCCGCCGTTAGCGGCTATACCACTAAGCTTGCAGGTTCGTTAAACACCAAGAAGGCGGCAAACATCTGCACCAAGTACGAAGAAAAAACGCTGAAACGCCTTTGCGGGATTTTGGACGAGATAAACGATGGCACGGCAAGCCTTGAAGAGGTGCTTAGCGGCGTTAAGGAGATACGCAATATTCAGCAAAGGGCAGAGTATTACGAAAACACCGTTATACCTGTTATGAAACAGATAAGGGCGGCGGTGGACGAAGCGGAAACGCTAACAGACCGTTCCGCTTGGCCGTACCCTTCTTATTCCGCATTGCTATACGGCATAGAATAACAGAGCAGAGGGCTGTAAAAAACAAAGTTTTTTACAGCCCCCAGACCGCTGACAAAGGCACATAACACGAAAAAACAAAATTTCATTCCCATAAAGAAGAAAATTCGAGGAGTTTCATCCTCGAATTTTCTTCAATTATTGTATTTTTTCGTTCAAAACGAACCTCGGCTCACAGTACTTAGTACAGTTCTCGCCTCGGTTCGTCTTGTCTGCACT
>JAZNUB010000007.1:0-9921 GCA_045592105.1 Eubacteriales bacterium
TTTATTTTAACAGCGCTTAGTATTTGCCTTTGCTTAACGGCTTGTGGCACGTCAACGGCAGACGATAACAGCACAGCCGCAAGCGTGGATATCCAAAGCGGCATAAGCACCGAGCAAAGCGTAGACGTTAGCGCAGAGCAAAGCGCGGACGTTAGCACGGAAGCAAGCGAAGAAGTAAGTGCCGACGTTAGCGTAGACATCAGCGCAGACGTTAGCGAAGAAGTAAGCGCGGAGCCTATGGAAAGCACCGATATCTCCGAGGATATAGATATAAGCGAGGAAAGCACCCCGACAGAGGAGCCGAGCGAGGAGCCGATAGAGGACGAAAGCAGCGTTGCACCGCCCGCAGGAACTACCGAGCCGGAGCAGGACGTTAGCACCCCCGTAGAAGATCCAAGCGTGCCGGTGGAAGATCCAAGCGTGCCGGTGGAAGATCCAAGCGAGCCTACAGAGGACGTTAGCAAGGTTGAAACCCCTGCCCCTCATACTCATAGCTACAGTGCAACAACGGTTAGCCCCACTTGTACCGAGCAAGGATATAAGGTTTACACTTGCACCTGCGGCGATAGCTACAACGCCGATTACGTAAAGGCGCACGGGCACATGTGGAAGGGTTGGATAGTAACGAAAGAGGCAACCCTGGAAGCCGGTGGCGAGGAAACCCGCACCTGTTGGATTTGCAAAGGCACGGAAACGAGGGCGACAGAAAGGCTTGAGCCTACTAAGCCTATTCCCATCCCCGTAACCCCCGCCGATGCAGAGTGGATATGCAACCGTATTATAGAGCTTCTTAACGAAGAACGTGCAAAGCTTGGCGCACCTGCTTTATCAACAGCACCGATAGCGCACGAAATGGCTATGGTTAGGGCGCAGGAGCTGACGGTGGTGTTCTCTCATAAAAGACCCAACGGCGATGATTCAAGGACGATATTTATTGATTATAAATATAATCCGGACGATACAGGAGTAACAACATTCGTTGACGGCACATCTACTTGTTCGTACCTCCCTGCCCTTGCCAGCGAGAATATATGCAACGGTGGCACTTTTAAAGATGATACAAAAGAGAACTATGCACAAAAAGTAGTGCAAGCTTTTAAAGAAAGCCCCGGCCATTGGAAAGACCTAACCAACCCCCTGTATACAGGCGTAGGCGTTGGAGTGTGTTTTGTTGATGAAACGGATTATTACTATTGTCCCGTAGCAATACTGACAATGGATAAGACCTACGGATAAAATTTAATAGCAAAAACAGTAAGACGGTTAACGTAAAAGTTAGCCGTCTTTTTATATACATTTTTAAATCAAAACAACACAAGAAAGGAAGGTTTTAATGTGTTAAAAAGACTTATTGTTTTAGCGTTATCGCTAATGATAATGCTAACCACGCTTGTTGTTGCTATACCCGCGTATGCCGATTTTAAGGATGGCGATATAGTAACGATAAGCAAAAGCGCAGGCGGCGGCGTTCATTACAACTATAATGCCGCACAGCCATATTACGTATCAGCAATGAACGCAACAATGGAGGGCTCTAACGCAACATATTTTGCTTGGTGCGCTTCATACGGAATGCCAACCCCCGACGTCAACAGAACGTACATACTGTGCAAAGAGAATTGCCTGCTATACCGATGCTTTGGGAGCATACCGAAACGCTGCGCGGCATTAAGCTTGTACGTCAACTAAATTGTAATATCATCACTGCATTAAGCCAAGGAAACGGGAGTGGTTTGAAAATCTGTTCTCCCCGTCGGAGCTAAGGGGTGTATTCCGGCCGAAGGAGAAAAAATTAAGGCACAATGACAAAAAACATCCGATTCCGAGTGAGAAATCAGCGAAAACCGTTGATTTTTTCAATACTGTACTTTATAATACTACTGTACAGATCCGCAAGGTCTTGCGGAATACGTGCAATACAAAATCTAATATCTTGTTTGATGAAATTATTTTGGATAAGGAGCTGATTATATTATGATCAACAGAGGAAAATGTAAGACGATCGTACCTTACAAGCGATTGCTGTGCAGTTTGATAGCCTTGATAATGACACTTTCGGTCATTGCTATCCCCACCGAAGTAGAGGCACAGCAGCTTCCTACCGTAACGCTAAACTATCAAAGATTGCCTGCGGATGAGCTGCCTGAGGGTAATATCGTATATATGGGCACCGATGCCGTAACCCTTGACGAGGAGAATCTTCAATACACCTTCCCCATATTCAGAGAGGGCGACCTTAGCGAGGAAGCGCGTATAGAGCTGCATACCATTGATATGACGGCGCTTTATTCCTCCGACTACGCTATGGTAACGGATACCGCAAAGGAGTATCCCGGGGAAAAGAGCGTGCTTGAGGTTTATATGGACAGCGTAAAGGCCTACGATGAGTACGCCAAGAACAACCCAGTTGCCGAGGAATCCGAGGAAGAGTGGGTTGTCCCGTCTGCCTCTTCGAGCGAAGATTACAAGAGCCCTTTGGCACAGCAGAAGGAGGAAGCAACGGGTGAGCCCACCCGTGAGCTTTACAGCACCGAGGGAGAGGATATAGTACAGTCCGTTTTGGACTCTATCACCCCCGACGTGGTTCGTAGTATGGACTATTCCTCTGCAACGATCGTTAGCTTTGCACCGGGTGAGGACGTAAGGTGGGTCACCTTCCGCATTATTGACGACGGCAAATCGGAGGGCACCGAGACCTTCTCCATTGCTATCGCCGACACCATAGGCGCAGAGGTGTACGAGGTAACGAGTACTTCCGTTTCTATCACCGATGACGAGCCGACGGTACAATCCAAGATCAGCTTTACCGACACAGCTTACAGCTCTAAGGGCGGCAAGGTTACGTTGAAGGTAAAGCGTACCGACGCGGTGTATTCCCTGGTGGATATGCGAATTTACACCTGTGAGGATACCGCCCGTGCAGGTGTGAACTACCACGCACTTGATACCACCCTTGCTTTTATGCCTTACGAAACCGAGAAGGAGATAGAGCTTTCCGTAGCGGGCGAGGGCGATTTTTCCGTAAAGCTTGACGGCTTTACCGCCTGCGACGGCGGCAGTCTTACCACCGCAAAAGTAAGCATCTCCGCCGTTGACGGTGCGCCCGAGGAGCTACCCTCCTCCAAAGGCACAGAAAGCTTTTCAATAACGCTTGACGGTACACAGTATACGGTGGAATACGTTAAGGGCGAGGCTACCGGTAAGATAATGAAAGACGCCGATCCGCCCATCGAGGTAGGGGTTTACTATTTTTCTTCACCTGCTAACTTTACATACGACGAAGGCAATCGCACGGGCTCAAAGCCCTGGGGCTGTGGCGTGCTTGACTGTTACTACGTAGAAAAGGACGACCAGCACGACTCTTACGGTGACATTGCTTATTATCATACCACCACGGGCAAAAAGGGCACGATAAGTGCCGTGGGCAAAACTGCATTACCCGGTGTTTACTACCAATACATTGCGGCAGACTGGCAATCCACCTCCAACTTCGGCGGTGGACAAAAATTCAAGCTAAGCGCCAACGGCTTGGATCTTGATGTCTATGCCGAAGGCAAGTTTGACAGAAATAACTCCAGCGCCATTACGCTGCTTGGCTCGCAGTATAACAAGGATTTTACCGTTTCCGCTTACGCTATTGACGACACGGGATGGTTGACACCGAAATCATATTTGCGTTTTTATGGCGTTGCCGCTATGTATAAGAAATACAACATTAGCGTAAGCGACCCCGAGGATAAGTATTATCTGACGGGCAACGTGGTAAACGGCGTTCCCGAAACCGCAAAATTCACTCCTGCGCAGGTTACCGTTAAATGCGGCGCTCAGCCCGAATTCGGCTCGGGCTTCAGCAGGGATATATATGCAAACCCCGATAGCTCTACGACCAACCTCGTGTTCACCCTCAAGGATTCTATGGTTAACGGTACCACGGGCAAGTTTGGCGTGCTTAAGGGCTACAACATAACAGTTGGTAACGGAAAGGAAGCAGCCACTGTAAGCTATCCCACCGGCTTTTTTGAGTACTTGGACGAAAAGCGCGGCACGACCGATAAATGCGTTAAATATTCCGACGATGAGATAGCAGCGGTAAAGAAAAGGGTCACCTCTAATCTTGATACCATCCCCTACGATGCGTATTTTATCGATTGGATAGACAGCGTTCAGCCGGCAGTTACATCCTATGGCGACAGCAGTGCCGGCTATTATCAAAAGCTTAAGTTCACCCCTATTGTCGATTATGAGGAAGTAAAGGTTACGGTTTTGAAGCCTCGGGGCGAGCTTGATGCAAGCTTTACAAACAGCAGTATTTCACAAGTTAAAACCTACACCTTCCACGCAGGCGACGTGCTCGATCTGCGGGTAACCTGCAACGAGCCCGAATACTCTGCCGATGGCTACGAGTATTCCTGCAACAACGGCACAATCTTTGACGGCCCCATAAGAAGCACCTCTTATCTGCAGCTTCTTTCGGGCAAGTCTATGGGCTACACCATCAGACCTGCCCTTGCGTACGACTGCAACAGGATAGAGCTTCAGTTTGTAAACGGTGCGGAAAGCTATCTTTCCGTATTGGGCGTGAACAATCAGGGCCTTGTGGAGCAAAGCCTGATAGAGAGCAACTCTATGTACAGGGGCACCAATATTCTGATGCTTAACGCGGAAAAGACCGCGCTTGAGGACAAGATGCGCCCCGTTGTCGGTGAGGTTTACAATATATTCATCGGTTCAAAGCAATTGGATGAGAAGTATATCTATCGCCCCGTTATAACCGACAAGATGACGGGAAAGGAGTACAGAACCAACCTATTCAACTACGTTGCAAGAAACAACGCAGACGATAACGTACTGTTGATAGGCTACGAAAAGGTGCCCGTATCGGAAATGGTTAAGTTTTGCGTAAAGGGTACTTTGGTCACAAATTACGAGCCTATCGTTTCCGATGGCTTAGGTGCAAGAAGGTTGCCCGTGGCGATGTATACCGTTTCTTTGCCCGGCGGTTACGTTATTAAGGACAAGATCGATGATGCAGAATCAAGCGCGGAGGCATCGGGAGGCGGTGAAGATAATACTGCACCCCCTGCCATAATGGTTGTCGATACCGCAACGGGGCTTACCGATGACAACGGTGTGTTCAATATTAAAATCAATGACGAGGCCAACAGCTACGTTTACGGCAGGGTGGGCGACCGTGTAACGATGACCGTATTCTTCGGCAGCGATATACAGGTATTTGACGTAGTTCTCGGCGGTGAGGTGAACGACGGTCGGGCAGAGCTTGAGCTTGGAGAATTCAGTATCGTTTATCCCGAGGATGCTCCCAAGTTTTCTTACATCAAATATTACTACGACAAGGAAGTAAATAACAACAACACCGACTCTAACAACAACTCTATAAAAATCTTTGATGACGCTATCTATTTCGAGGTAGGTCTTAACAATATTATCAATTCCAAGCTTCATTACGTTTCGAAGGTTGAATTCAACGTTTACAACGCCAAGGGCGAATTAACTGCCACCCACGAGGTAGATAACCCCGACCCAAGCCTTGAGAGCGGTATTTTTAACCTTAAGGTAGAGAATATGAACAAGAAGTTTGAAAACGGTGAAAGACTTAGAGTAAGAGTTATTGAAAAAGTCTTCACAACCGACTCAAACGGCTCTGCGATATCCTACGAGTTGGAGTATCCCGAGGTGGAGACAGGCTTCGTATTCTACGTTGAAAACCTTGAGGTTTTGCCGAAGGAATTCAGCATTGAAGAGAGCACTGCAGTGGACATTCCCATTCTCGGTGCCGCCAGCGCAAGTGCAAGCACCGGCCTTCTGAGCTTCACCAAGACCGAGTGGGGTAACGACAGCATAGGCCGTGCTACCGGCTTCACCCTCGCAATCAATTCGGATATTCTGTGCTACAACACCACTTCTTTAGGGACTAAGGATAAGCTTGACAAATACGATGCCCTGAGGGCGGCTGCCAAGCAGGCGGATACTAACCTTAAAGAGGTTGAAAACTACGGCAAGGATATTAATAACACGGGGCTTGCCGCCATCACCGCGGCAAGAGAGCAAAACGACCCCAATGTTGAAGGACTGATAAAGGATGTTGAAAGGCAGAAGGATATTTATTATGCTGCCAGAGACAAGATGAGGGAGGATGCAAAGCAACCTCTTGCAGGCTTTACGAAAGCAAAGACCGCACGCGTGGACATTATCGTGGTTATCGCCTACGATTTTGTACTCAATGTAAATGATGACGGTACTACCGAGTACGTATTTTGCAGTGGCTCAGTTGCTCTTGCCGCTACTATGAATTACTGCCAAAGCATATACAGTGTTATATACGGCGTGCCCGTGTTCGTTAACTTTACCGGTACGCTTCAGATGGATATGATAGTGTTCTACAACACCGATACGGGTGAAAATATGATGAGTAACGACGAATTTGACGAATACACGGGCAACCTTAACTTCCGTCTTTCAAATGAGTACGCCGTTTTCGGTCTTAACGCATCCATTATGGCGCAGGCGGGTGTTGGTATGTGTAACGTTATCTCGGCAAGGGGCTACGTCAAATACGGAATCAAGTACAGTCTACCCACCCTTAAGGGCGAGGAATTTGATAAGCGGTACGGCGTTATGCTTACTGCAGGCGGTGGTATCGGATTTGACTTGCTGTTAATTAACATAAACTTTGACATAGGTAATTTCCGATACGGCTTTGGTATATATGAAAATTCGACAGGCGTATCCTTTTTCGGTGATACCGTTGAGGTGTCGGCAAGTAAGCCCACGCTTAAAGCCGCCTCAAAAGAGGAAGTCAGCACCATAAACAAGTCGGAATATTCAGCAGGCACCGCTGACTTATCAGGCTTTGGATACAACGGTCTTATCGGTGCAACTCCTGAAGAGGTAAGCAGAAACGTTTTGTTAAGCGATGCCGCCGAACGCACCCGTCCCAAGCTGGTTATTCTTGAAGACGGCAGCAGGATGGTGTTCTTCATCGGTAATCGAGGGGCGGAGGGCAACGCCAACGATATGACCCTGTATTATTCCGTATATTCAGGCGGCGTATGGTCTGCACCTCAAACGGTGGCTGATGACGGTACCGCAGACACCAGCCCTTGCGTTTTGCATAAGGACGGCAAGGTATACGTTGCATGGGCAGATGCTAATCGCAAATATACGGAAAGCGATAGCATCATAGACAAGCTGAACGGGCTTGGCATTTCCGTTGCCATTTACGAAAACGGCGTTATGAGCGAGGAGTACAGTCTTGTAAACGACCAATTCTTCAATTTTGCGCCTCAGCTTAACGTTGTTGAAGACAAGTTGTATTGCAGCTATATGAAGCGCGATCTCACCAACGTGAAAAAGGACGAGGACCTGCTTGATCTGACCGGCGTTTACTCAACCATGGCTTACGCCGTTCTGGACACGGCTACGGGCAACACCGAGGACGAAGAGTTTATAAGTATAGAGCATTCCACGCTTACCGACCCTCTTGTGCTTGACTATAACAGCGTTGCCGCCAATATAAACGGCGTTGACTATATTCTTGCCACCTATACCGTGGACGAGGACTGCAACCTTAAGACCGCAGAGGACAGAGAGCTGTTCCTATCCGTTACGGACGTAGGCATAAGCCTGACCTTCGCTCCCATCAAGCTAACGAACGATGGGCACGGTCAGTCTACTCCTCAGCTTACCGATATCGACGGAACGGTATATCTAAGCTGGATAGAAAACGGCTCTGTATTCAACATTATTGACGTAAGCGATATGCTTAACTCCCTGTTCAACCCCGAAAGCCCGAGTGCGGCGGTGCATCTGCAATCCGCTGTTAAGGGCGACAGCGACTGGTACCGCAAAACTTCGGAACAATTGGGGATGGACAGCGAAATCTACGAGCGCACCGTTTACGAGGAGCTGTATAACGGCAACGTGGATGCAGAGCAGATAAATCTGCAAAAGAGCGAAGATACGGCAACGAGCATCTCCGATTACAAGCTTGTGACCAACGGTGATGATGTATACATCTTCTACACCGCCGTTGCAGGCGACGATGAAAATGATATAGGTGTTGAGCTGTTTGGCGCACGCTATCAGCGCGATGACGAGATAACCGACGTAGACAGCAGCGAGGACAGCGGTCTCGGCAGACCCGTACAGATAACCGACTACGGCAAGCTTATCGACGAATTCGATCTGGTTATGACCGAAAACAGCGATATCTATATGGTCTCCAACCACTTAAGCCAAAGCCTTGACGATGATGGCAACGTGATATACGGCAAAAATGAGCTGATCGAGATCAAATTCAGTCCTCGCGGCTCTCTTGAGTTCGATGGCAAGATTGCCCTGCCCGAAAATATGGTGGCAGGCAATACAGAAAACCTTGGCTTTACCGTTGTTAACAACGGTCTGCTTACCACAACGGGCTACGATTATACCGTAAGCCTGGTCAAGGACGGGGAGAAGACCCTTATCGAAAGCGGTACGAGAGACGTAGCTCTGGCTACGGCTGAAAGCGATACGGTAGAGCTTAGTTTTAAAATACCCGAAAGCACCGAAAACACCGTAGTTGAGGTTACGGTTTCCGAAAAGGACGTTGCTCTCCCCAACCCCGTCACGGCAAGAGAAGCCCTCCCCTGGGAAAGCAGGATGATCTTTGAGGATACCGAGCTTGTTTGGGACGGAGAAAGATGTTACGCATCCACAACCATACGCAACGTAGGCAACAAGGATATGGGGTCTCTCACCGTCAACTTGAGCCACGTTACCGACAGCGAGGCTGACAAAACCTATTTTGCAGAAAAACTTACGGGGCTTGCTTCCGGAGAAAGCGTAAAACTGCTTCTCCCATTCTCTCCCGCAATTGAGGACTTTAACCGTCTGGGATATATGGATGTACGAGTAAGCGCAGAGGACGAAAACGGCAATACTGTTGCGGTAAGAAACGCTCTCTTTACCCCCTGCGCCCCCGTAACCGCAGAGGTGAACGGCGGCAAGGAGGAGGTGGCTGTACAGATAGGCACCAACACCGCCATAAGCGCCAAAGTGGGGCCCTGGAGCAGCGTTGCAGGCAACGTGGTTTACACCGTTGAGGATCCAACCGTTGCATACGTTGATGCAGACGGCACCTTGCACGGCATCAGCACGGGCACGACCGTGATAAAGGCCAATTACCCCACCGTAGGGCTTTTCGATACCATAACGGTCAAGGTTACCGATGAGAAGGTCGAACCCGAAGCCCACAAGCTCGTCATTACGGCAAACGAGGGCGGCACCGTAAGCGCAAACAATGAAGAACCCAAAGTAGGCGAAACGGTAACCCTTACCGCGGTAGCTGACGAGGGTTATTCGGTTCTCAGCGTAGAGGTAAAGGATGCTGACGACAAACAGATAACCGTAACCGATAACGGCAACGGCACTTACAGCTTTGTACAGCCTGACAGCAACGTTACCGTAAACGTAATATTTGCTAAAACCAACGATACAACGCCTCCTACAGGTGACGATATGCGCGTGCTTATATGGCTTATTACCGTAGCACTTGCCGTATTTTGCTGGATTCCTCCCGTGGCATCCAAGCGCAGAACGCGTATGTGAGCGCGGCTTCAGAGGATATTATCATAGCAATTCAAGCGGCAGACAGTGAAAAACACTGTCTTCCGCTCAGATTACTGACAAACCCGTCTTTCGAGGCGGGTTTGTATCATAAATAAAAGGATTTCAAATTTAGCAGATAAGAAAAGCAAGCTCCTCTTCCAGAGGATGGTAGCAATCTTTTTCATGTTCTGCACCGCAGCGGTAAGCAGGCATTGCTCGGAAACTTTTTCAATTCCGCGCATGCGACAATAGCGTAGCCCATGCAGTTCTTTCGCTTCTGCAAAACTACGCTCAATTTTTTCTTTACGTTTA
>JAZNUB010000008.1:0-6405 GCA_045592105.1 Eubacteriales bacterium
AATCCAAGTTCGCAAGATTCCACGCCAACCAGGGCTTGGTACTTGCGATCACCGAGGTGGCTTGGTGGATCGTGACCGCCATCCTTGACGCCATCCTGTATTCGATCAGCTGGCGACTCGGCTCCATCGTGGGAACCCTTCTCGGTCTCGTGAACCTTGTGTTCCTTGTGATGCTCGTTCTCGGCATTATGAACGCCGTAAACGGCAGAGCAAAAGAACTTCCCGTGATCGGCAAGTTCAAGATCTTGAAGTAATTTGCGTCATCTCTGCCCAAAGGACGATGGCCGCAATGAAACAATTACGTTTTAAAAAACTCTTATGTCTTTTGCTTGTTGCAGTTTTGACGATTTTTCTTGCTGCTTGCGGAGAAATGGATATACCGTACGGCAGTGATGATACCGACGTTAATTCCGGGATCTCGCAGACTGACAGCAACGAAAGTCAAGTAAGCGAAAGCGGAGAGAGCACCGATCCGTCTCAATCTGAGCAAGACAGCACCGATCCGTCTCAATCTGAGCAGAACAGCACAGAGCCATCTCAGCCGGAACAAAGTACATCCGATGGCGATACTCTGATCAACACTGCGGAAGGAATATGGGATAAGATAGAGGGCTGTTGGTACAGCGCTGACGGTCGCTTCGCTTATTTCACCTATAACGACGGCAAGCCGGCCTTTTTAAGCGGCACGTGGGAGAATCCTATCCCGGCTCGCCGTGATCCGGCAGACGTGACTTCTTTGACGGTGTTTGACGGATTTTACACGCTGTCCCTGACCTATCCCGTAGTGAGCGGGGATGCGGCAGACGAACAGGATCTTCGCCCCTTGCTGTACACGATGGGTTTGGATATTTCCAACGCAGAGCAGGGCGTGATCCGAATTGAAGCGCCGGAGGACAAATGGCGTGACTACACCTTCGGCGGTCGAAGCTATGACGATGCCTACGACGCGGCAAACTCTGTTCAATATGCCACCTTTGCCGAGATGCAGGAGTTCTGGACTTGGCTAACGGGATATTGGAACGGTGACGACGGCAAATTCGTCTGCTTTGATCAGGCGGACAGCAGCTCCTTGCTCTTTATGCAGGGAATCTGGGACTCCGGCACTCGTGGCTGGGGTGAATTTGAAAAGGCAATGTCCGGCGCTATGGATCTGCCTACAGAATTCGTTGTTTACTATCCCCCTGTTTCCAATGAACTGCACGGTGATCTTCCCGGCGAATATGTAAGGATCAGCGTTGACTGGATGGAAGTAGAAACACATAACCGCATCTATGTGAAAATCGGCGACAACGGCGAATGGATGACCTACAGCTATGCCGGTGCAACCGAAGAAGAAGCTCGCGGTTAAGAACGACATATCACCCACACGGGCGGGGACGGTAAAAGCGAGCCGCCACCGCCCGTTTGCTTTGAATCCGTGAAAGGAGGTTAACGAATTGAAGAAAAAACTACTGATTATTATTCCGTGCGTTGTTCTGCTGATCGCAGCCGCTGTATGCGGAGTTTTATGGTTCTTGAACAACGATAACGTAAACCCAAGCGGATCAGCGGAAATGCACGAACAGTTTTTGACTGCAATGGACGATATGTGTTCATCGGGAGATACGCTGAAGGAGCAAGGTCTGTCCTTGCAGGCAGAAAGCTACTATGCGTTTGCGGGCTGCTCTGTTTCCTCTCTGCGTTATGCGGTGGAGAACATTCTGTGGCTCAAGGGCGAAGGAAGTGATTTAGCCTCTTTTACTGCGGATAGTCCGTATGCCGGATGGGATGAGATCGCTTCGATCTGTTACGCTTCGCCGTATCCGTATTATTTTGAGGGCTTGGTCTTCCACGTACAGGCAAAGAATGACGAGGCGAAGGAATGCTACACAAACGCGCTGTACAATCCAGCATATCCCGAGGACGGCGTAAATTTTTATTATCTTAAAGAAATGAGCGTGGATGAGCTTTACAAGCTGCGCGATACGCTCCGCGCAAAGGAAGCCGAAATATACGCAAAGTATGCCCCGACCTTGATCGAGGCAGAGCGTGATCCCTATTTCTTTGAAACAAGCTATCTGAGAGCAAAGAGCGCAAAGGCAATGGAAAGCGGAGATTACGCCGCGGCTTCCACCTATGCGAAAATTGCGGTAGCCAACGATCCGTTGGATTCCGAGAATTTCAAAAATGCCGTGCTTTGCTGTATCGCTTCCGACGAGCTGAAGGAGGCAGGCAGATATCTTGATTGGGGCTTGGTTATCGCCCCCGAGGATGAAGGGCTGAATAGCCTGTATCAAATATTTTCACAGTTGGGAGGTGGTGAAGGATGAAGAAACGATTACTTGCCGTCTTGTGCGCCGTATTCCTGCTGTGTACGGTATTTCCCATCAGCGCTTCGGCTGCCGGAAGTATCGAGGGTGTGAACTATGACCGAATCAAAGGCACGGCGGGTGGCAAAGAGGTCATTTTGACACTTGGCGATCTGCAATTCCACGGAGAGCTGACCAACGGCTCTTTGAACGACGAAGAACGAGATAAGATCATCCGTCAGGCAATGAACGATATGAAGATCACAAGCGGTATGCTGATCAATGCCGAATCCTTAATCGACAAAGCACAGAACATTCAAGGCTTCGGCACGGGCGACGTGATCAACGCCGCCGCTAAATTGGTAGGTGTTTCCGATCTTCTCGAAATTTACAACTACTTTATGGGTTCGGGAAAAGATCCCGAAAAGATCGCAAAAGATATTGCCACCTCACAGGTCACCGATGCCGCAAAGGAAAAGCTGGAGGACGTGCTTACCGACGGCGGTACGCTCGTTCTCAAGGGTGCGGGAAAATTCGCATTTAAGTTATTGTTCATTCTTCCCGACCTAACCGAGATCGGTCTGGACGCGCTTACCAAATATGAGGACATCAAATATACCGTGACCTTGGGTACGGAGAAGATGGTCATGTTGGAGGCGTTTTATCAGGCGTGTAATGACCGCATAGCGGAAAAGGAAAAGGAGCTTGGCGGTTGGGTGATCCGATTTGACAAGGCAACCGCAACCGACACGTTTACATTTTGGGGCATCAGCGGCTTAATGTCCGAATGGACGTTGTCCGGCGAGCTGGTCAAAGGAATCAGCGGTGCGGGTGACGGCGTTACAGGCAATTACGAAGGAACGCTGACGCTCTCTATGAAGGCTCTTGATATGGCTGAAACCTTTGATAAAAATTGGGTTCAAAACACCACCGAGTGGCCGAACATCATGAGAACATTGAAGTCAGCTCACAACCCCACAGACACACCACAACAAACTACCAAGTTGGAACGGACGATCAGTGGAGAGTTTAATCTGTATATAGCGGGTGCATCCAGCGGTATATACGAGCCTACTATGTTCGGTTCGTTTAATGGAGCGGACAATATTGACTTTTCTTTTAGCCACAAGGCAGAAAATACAATCTCTGCATACACCGACGGTTCAAACGGTTATATCTACGGAGCAAATATGACTTCAAGTGATGTAAACACTATGTATATTAAGGGATATAACACCTTAGATCACACGGGACCGGAGGATTGGCTGCAGAATTCCGGCGGCGATCTTGAGATGAACGTTGGCACGGTATGGGAGCCGCTTGACGGCGAGGTTTCTATGGAAATCAATTTTGGAAGATAACGGAGGAATGATTATGAAAAAACTTATAGCTTTACTGCTTGCGCTGATGATGGTATTTGCGCTTGCAGCTTGTAATAACAACGATACCCCCAATCGAGATGATCCCTTAAACCGTGATCCCGGAACATCACAGGGAGGCACACAAGGCGGCGAGGATAACCCCGGAACACAGGGCGGTGAGGACGGATCGGCAAAACTTGATAAGTTCAATGAAAAAGTGAAGGCTATGCCAACATCGACGGATAAGAACGAGATCGCAACCGCCATTGATGATGTTTTTGGAGTAAAAATCGACCTTCCCGATGGTTCATGCTCTGCACAGACATATTCTGCTGAAAGCGGATCTGCTTACGTGGTATATGTTTCAGACTCGAACATGACGGCATCTGATTACTATAACAGTCTCAAAACCAAGATGACTGCCGACGGTTATACGGCAATAGACGAAGATTTAGCCTTCTATAAGGCTGTCGATGGCCTCATGTACTCTGTGGGTCTTGACATCGAAGGCAGAGATTTCTACATTGGCTTCGCAGCGGATGTTTATTCCGGCGGCGATATCGGTACACCGGATAACAACAATAATCCTGGAACACAGAATGGTGGAATTCAGACAGGTGGCGAGGTTGGCGAATCCGCACCGAAATCGTTTGACTTGCCGACCAATGTTAAACTCGTCATGGAAAGCAAAGTCAGCACATTTGTCTCGACAGTGACGATAATCAAAATTGGCAACGACTATTACTATTGCAGTTCACTTGACGGCAGTACAAGCGAGAAGTATTTCAAATACGATTCGGCTACCGAAACATGGACTTGGTATCAAACAGCGTTCAGTGACTCGTGGTATATTGATGAAGAATATCAAGGCGGAAAAGCTACTTATAATGATGTCCTTAGAGAAACATTTGGTTCAACGAAAACGGCAAACTCATATGCAAATTCCGATCCGAATAACGGCGGCTATTCGCTTACTTCGACGGGTAGATCACAGAAAATTGCCGGCGTAGATACGAAGGAGTACAAAACTGATGCTTCGTACAATGCGGAGACCTTCTGGCTCACCGATTCGGGCATTTGTCTCGGATACAGCGGTTCTTATGCAACCGAAACAGCAACCGAATGGGATACTTCCGTAACTTCTTTCGGCGTTGATCTGCCGTAAACAAAACCAAATAACCCAAAACACCCACAGGGGCGGTGACGGTAAAAGAGCCGCCAACCGCCCGTTTGCTTGTGGTTTAGAAAATCCGTAAGAAGGAGGTTAACGAATTGACAAAACGAATCTTATCGCTTTTGCTTGTGCTTGTCCTTGCGCTCTCCCTTTGCACTTGCAGCAGTATTATAGATCTGTTCGGCGGCACAAGCGATGATCCCGCGTGGGCGACGGAACGTCCTACTCCGATTTTATAGAGGTCATGGGCGATATCAAGGGATACGGCGACGAAGCGGCAGAGCTGAATATGACCGTGCAGAGTGAATATTACTATTCCTTTGCGGGTGCATCGGTCAGTGCGTTCCGATACGCCGTGGAATACGTGCTGTGGCTCAAGGGCGAGGGCGATACACTTGCCTCCTTCACAGCAGACAGCAGATATTCGGGATGGGATACCATTGCCGAAATCAATTATTCCTCTCCCTATGCCACCTACTTTGAGGGAATGATCCTTGATTTTCAAGGTAAGCATGACGAGGCAGTAACGCCCGTGGCATTGGCATCCATTATGCCGATGTTCCCCGAAGAAGGACTGGATTTCAGTTATCTCCGAACAATGGAAAAGGACGCTCTCTACACCCTTCGCATCTCTCTCCGTGAGCTGGAGGACACCATCTACGGCGCATATACACCAACACTCACGGGACATGAATGGGACAGATACCTCTTTGACGAGGGCTATCTGCTTGCAAAATCCGAGGAATGCATCCAAAGCGAGAATTACACCGAGGCGTTGTTCTACGCAAAGCAAGCCTTAAAAGCCAACCCCTTTGAGGTGAAGAACTGGCGTAACGCCGCAATGTGTGCATTGACAGCCGAAGAAATTTCGTTGATGGGTGCCTATATTGACGAAGGACTTGCCATCTTCCCGGAAGATGAAAAACTCCTTCTTCTGAAAGACATGATCAACGATGCACTTGAAGATATGGAGGTGAGCAAATGAAAAAGCTGAATAAATTGCTTGCCCTATGCCTCGCGCTCACGATGCTCCTTCTGTGCGTACCGTTCACCGCTTTGGCGACTGAAACTACATACGGCCCCGAAAATATTCGGGAAATTCCCGGAATCGATTATAACCGTATCACCCAAAAGGCAACGGGCGGCGGGAAATCCTATCCCGTGGAGCTGAAAATGGGCGACCTTACCTTTAACGGTGAACTGACAGGCAGCAACGGTCTGACCTACGAGGAACTGAACAAGATCATCAATGAGGTATTAAAGGAAAAGAATCTAACCGCAGACCGCATTGCGCTTGTGGCAAAACTTGCGGGCAGAGTCGAAACCGATGCGGCACTTTATTGGGGCGATCAGATCATACAAGGTCTTTTGTCCTTTATTCCCACACCTCCCGGCTCACCGGGCGGCGTTAACGATTATTATGCGTATATCGTTCACGGCGAGGGCAAGGGCGTGGACTCGATGGTTGCAGAATCCGCAGTAAACACCATTGTATCGGCTGCAGAAATTAAGCTAAACCCAAGTACAGGCAAGTATTTTTCAAAAATTCCCTTTGCTGCAACAACCGGAACGGACAAAGTTC
>JAZNUB010000009.1:0-5705 GCA_045592105.1 Eubacteriales bacterium
AAACATCTTTGATTTTTTGGGATCGGTAGTCATGCACTGCATCTGTTGCGGCGCCGCAACAGATGCAGTGGTGCGTTTTACGTTCCATTTCACCGAAAACAGTAATATTATTTTCTGTTTCTTCAATGTTTGTTACGCAAAACCCTTGCAATCCGATATTATAGAACTAGTTTTTTGTTAGCTGATTACACTATAAAACAACGCAAAAGATTATTAGCGTGTTATAGGGTTTAAAAGTATTTTGTGTTCTTCTATCCATCTGAATGTTTTGGGTTTTAGAAAAAAATAAAACTTTTTTATGGACAAAATGCGTTTTTTTGACATTTATATATAGAGGGGTATATTTTGTAAAACAAAAAACGGAGAAGACAATGATAATAATCAATAATATATATAATTATATGGATGAAACCGTTGTGGTTACCGATATCTCTTATGACGAAAGCGGGCAGGAGTCTTACCTTTGTACGCCGATAAATGAGTATACCGAGGAGCAGCCGTGCAAAAGCTTTGCCGTACCAACAGAGCACGTTGATATGCTAAAGCCTATCCCCATGGGCTGTAACGGCTGTATTTTTCACTCCCTGCGTGACGTTAAGCGCAGAAGCGTTATGGAATATAAGCTTTACATCTCGCAGGAGGCGGTTTGCTTATACGATTGCACGGTAAGCACTTCTAAAAAGCCCTATCGCAATAAGCTGCCGTGCTTAAAGGCTTGTAACTATTTTAAGGACGAGCAGCTAAAGCACAAGCTTAGGCTTATAGACGTAAAAAAGGCAAGATGCGCTATAGCTCCTTTCTTTGAAAATCGCGCTCTCGCGTGCAGCACCATATACCAAGACAACACCGATATGGTGGACAGTATTTTGAAATCCGAGGACGAGCCTTGGGGAACAAGAGAGCTTTCACAACCGCTGTTTAAGGAAACGTTTTCTGCCTTTAACGGCGAAAAACTGCTTGTTATAGGCAATTACCCTGCCATTCTAAAAAGTGAAAGCATAATGCAAAAGCGTGTTTCGGAATGGTATGAAGGCGTGCCACCTATGGCTTATGAAGTGGACATGGCGGATTTTGATTATGGAATGTATATATACATATTAAGCCAATACAGGCTTAACGTTGCGTTTATTGATGAAGCAGGGAAGCACGGTGTGTTTGTTTTACCTGCCGTTAGCTTCCTTTTGGAAAACGATAAGAATTAAAACTTTGGGTTTGGTTTCATATTTTGCGCTTGGTTGAATATACTTATTTGTAAATACAACTATAAGAGGGCGTTTTTTATGAAAAAATCCATATCATTTTGGCAATTGGTGGGCTTTGTTTTCACCTGCGCGGCAGGCACGCTTTTGCATTTTGTTTACGATTGGTCGGGGCAAAGCGTTGTTGCCGCGCTGTTTTCTGCCGTTAATGAGTCTATTTGGGAGCATATGAAGCTTTTGTTCTTTTCGATGTTTGTATACGCTTTTGCTGAACGTCATTTTATCGGCAGGCAGTACAAAAACTATTGGTGTGTAAAGCTTGTGGGCATCTCCTTGGGGCTGGTTGTTATCCCCGTGCTGTATTATACCTACACGGGCGCTTTGGGTACATCGGCAGATTGGTTTAACATTATTATTTTCTTCTTAGCCGCCGCTGTTTCGTTTATTTTGGAAACACGGCTTTTAAAAAACGAGCGTTGCTTTTGCATTTCCGCAACTGCATCGCTTGTTGTTTTGTTTTTAATGCTGCTTGTGTTTGTTGCCTTAACCTTCGTTCCGCCGCAGATACCGCTTTTTATGGACCCAAGAAGCAATATGTACGGGCTTGCAGGGTAACGATTAATAGAGATTAAGAAGCTTTTCAAGCTCTGTTTTCCGAAAAATAAAAATGTTGGTTTTGGAAAACAAATGCGGTTTTGGTGCAAAAAGCTTTAATATGAACAAGCATATGGGTGCAAGAAACTTCTAAAATTGCTTGTAAATTGGTGCAAGTTATGTTATAATGCACATATATATGCTTGGAGGTTTAATAGGTGCTAAGTAATAAAAAGGCCGTAATATGGATAGCTGTGCTTGCCGTTTTAATCTGCATAGCCGTTGCGGTGATCTATTTTACTACGCCAAGGTTTGAAGATAGAACTGAAAGTGCTGATATAAGCGTGGAAGCGTCTTATGAAAGCTTGGTAAGCAACAGCGTGGAGGAAAGCGTGCAATCGGAAGCGGAAAGTGCGGAAAGCGATGAGCTGTTAAGCCTAAAGGAGCGCTTCCCACAGTATTTTGGGCTTGATACCGCTAACGGCTTAACCGTGTATGTGTGGCAAATGGCAAAGGGCTCCTACTCCTGCGGGCTGCTTTCAGGCAGGGCAGAGGCACATACTACCGATGACGTTTTGTCTCTTAAGCCCTGTACCGTTCCCGTTATGAGGAAGATAATGCTTTATTACCGCGAAAATGGCGGGGAAAGCGTGCAGTTTGCTATACAGCCCGTTAATCACCCTTTATCAAGCTATTATTACACGATAGACGAAGCGTATACGCACTCTGTTTGTAATCTGCTTCACTTTGATTGGTACAACGAGTATAAGGATTTATTTAAAACCGCTGTTTTTGATGTGGACGATGATGGGGAAAAGGAGCTTTGCACCATAACCTCAAACCCGTATACGGGAATGTCCTACGATTATTTCGTTGCTTTCGACAAAAACGGTTGTATAAAATACGGCACAACCTACGCTAATATCGGTTGTGCGCTTGAGTTTTCGCACAGGGCAGACGGAACAGCTTGCGTTAAGGCAACGCAGTATATGGCGCCGCAAGCGGTTTATTACCTTGACGTGTGTATAGAGAACGGCAACGTGATTTTAAAGTCGGAGGAGTTAACGATAGCTCCGTGGGACTCTTCTCAAAAAAAGATGTATATATAACGATGCTAACCGTGGAGAAAACCGCGGTTAGCCTTTTTTTGTAGAAAAACAAAAAAGTTTATACACGTTTTTGTGTAAAAGGTTGATTTTTATATATTACTGTTGTATAATAACAATGTTAAATTGTAAAATGGATGAACATGGTGTTCAGGAGGATTTTACGTTATGGCAGAGAAGCGGATTATGCTATCGTCACCAACGATGCATAGCGAGGAAATGGAATATATACAAGAAGCGTTTGCTAGAAATTGGATAGCACCGCTTGGCTTTAATTGCGATGCTTTTGAGGAGGAGGTAGTTGCATACCTCGGCACCTCATATCATTCGCTGTGCCTTAACGCGGGTACATCTGCGCTTCATCTTGCCGTTAAGCTTGCAGGTATTGGCAGGGGCGATATCGTTCTTTGCAGTGATATGACGTTTGCGGCAACCGCTAACCCCATTTGCTATGAGGGTGGCGTTCCCGTGTTTATTGATTGTGAACGCGATACGTGGAATATGGACCCCGAAGCGCTTGAAAACGCTTTTTTAAAGTATCCCAATGCAAAAGCGGTTATGCTTGCCCACCTATACGGCACGCCTTCTAAAATGGACGAGATAGTGGCTATCTGCAAAAAGCACGGTGCCGTTTTGATAGAGGACGCGGCGGAGGCGATAGCTTCCGAGTATAAGGGCGTTAAATGCGGCACGTTTGGTAAATACGGTGTGCTTTCGTTCAACGGCAACAAGCTTATAACAACCTCCGGCGGCGGTATGTTGCTTTGCGACAATAAGGAGGACCGTGATAAAGCGCTGTTCCTTGCAACGCAGGCAAGGGAAAAAGCGCCATGGTATCAGCACGAGGTTATTGGGTATAACTATCGAATGTCCAACGTTGTTGCAGGCATTGGCAGGGGTCAGCTATTACATGTTAACGAGCATAAAAAACTTAAAAATCAGATATACGATAGATATATCAAGGGGCTTGGTGAGCTGCCTGTTACAATGAACCCGTATTTGAAGGATACCTCCCCGAACTTTTGGCTTTCGTGTATGACCGTGAACGAAGGCTGTAGCGTAAACCCGCTTAGCGTGATGGAAAAGCTGGCAGAGCATAACGTGGAAGCGCGCCCGCTTTGGAAGCCTATGCACATGCAGCCCGTGTTTAAGGATTGCGGTTTTGTTACCGCGGGTGGCAACCCCGTGGACGAGGATTTGTTTAAGCGTGGGCTGTGCTTACCGTCGGACATTAAAATGACGGCGGAGGAGCAGGATTACGTTATCAGTATAATAAAAAGCTGTTTTTAATAACTTTATGCCCACCTTGTAACAGGGGTGGGCATATAAATGCCAAGGGGTAGATATGGAAGGTAAAAGAAGTAGCTTTACAGGCAAAATAGGCTTTGTGCTTGCCGCGGCAGGCTCTGCCGTGGGGCTTGGTAATATATGGCGTTTCCCGTATTTGGCAGCAAAATACGGCGGCGGCATTTTTCTTTTAGTGTATATAGTTTTAGCGTTGACCTTTGGGTTTGCTTTGATGGGCGCGGAAATTGCCATAGGCAGAAAAACGGGGCAAAGCGCTATTAACGCTTTTGGAACGCTTAGCAAAAAGTACAAGTTTATAGGCGTGCTGGCAGCGTTCGTGCCGATGATAATATTGCCGTATTACTCCGTTATAGGCGGCTGGGTGTGCAAATACCTTGCTGTTTTTGCAACGGGCGGTATAGAAAACGCCGCGGCAGACGGCTTTTTTGAAAGCTTTATATCAAAACCGTTTGAGCCTGTGGGCTGGTTTCTTTTGTTTATAGGCGTAACGGCACTTGTTGTGCTTTTCGGGGTTGAAAAGGGTGTAGAAAAGGTAAGCAAGCTTATGATGCCCGTTTTGGTGTTCCTTACGGTGGGTATTGCTATTTACTGCGTGTGTATGCCCAATGCCTTTGACGGCGTTATTTACTATATAAAGCCAGATTTTTCAAAGTTTTCGGCAACAACCGTGCTTGCCGCTATGGGGCAGCTTTTCTATTCTATGTCGTTAGCTATGGGTATAATGATAACCTACGGCTCTTATATGAAAAAAGAGGTTAGCATAGAATCCTCCATCAAGCAGATAGAGCTGTTTGATACAGGCATCGCTTTTCTTGCAGGGCTTATGGTTATCCCTGCGGTGTTCTCCTTCTCCGGTGGTAACGAAGAGGTGCTTGGCAAGGGCCCCGGCCTTATGTTTGTAACGCTTCCTAAGGTGTTTAACAGCATAAACGGCGTTGGCGGCAGTATTATCGGCGCGCTTTTCTTCCTGCTGGTGTTGTTTGCCGCGCTTACCTCCTCTATCTCGCTTATGGAAACGGTGGTTTCCATATTTAGGGATAAGTTCGGCTGGGGCAGAAAGCTTACCTGCCTTATAGTTTTTGCTGGCTGTGTTATCGTTGGCTTGCCCTCCTCCTTGGGCTTTGGCGTTTGGAGCGATATATCTCTTGCAGGGCTTTCTATCCTGGATATGTTCGATTTCTTCTCCAACAGTATTCTTATGCCGATAGTTGCGCTTTTAACCTGCTTGTTTGTGGGCTACATTATCAAGCCTAAAAGCCTTTGCGATGAGATAGAGCTTACGGGTAAGTTCAAGCGCAAAAAGCTGTTTGTTGTGATGATAAAATACATAGCACCTATTTGCATAGTGCTTATACTTATAACCTCCGTTTTGGATGTGCTTGGTATAATGAAAATATAATAATGAAAACGAGGTTGTTCTTATAGAGCAACCTCAGACCGCTGACAAAGGCACAGAACACGAAAAAACAAAATTTCATTCCCATAAAGAAGAAAATTC
>JAZNUB010000010.1:0-10628 GCA_045592105.1 Eubacteriales bacterium
AGTCAATATGCACTTTCGAGAATTTTGCGTATTTCTACACTTTGCAAAATTGCTACCGTGTTTTGCTTGCTGTCTACGTACAGGTTGCGATGAAAAAACATTTCTTCTTTGTCTACTGCGGATCAATTTTTGATATAGAAAGAAAAAACAACCACCAGTGTTGAGAAAATTCAACGACTGCGAGGTTGTTTTTTGACCACAGTTTATCCCACATCTGCAACCGGAACATACGGACACAACGGAAATAAAAGCACCAAAGAGGATGTGATTTTGAGCAGAAATGGTTAGAAATAACCGGAAATGTCTATAAAGTAGGGTTTTCCTATCATTTGGGAGCAAGACGCTGCAGGTTCGAGGCCTGTTGCTTCGACCATACCAAGTGTTCATAACGGATTTGAGTTATGGACACTCAATTGTTATGTAACAGGTTTTAAGCCTGCTATTTTTTATGCGGATTTGGTAATATAAACGCTTTTCTTTGTTGGTCTTATTATATCAAAATGCCATCGCAATGGGCTAATTCGTGTTGGATGATCTGCGCTGTTCGATTGGTATAGGTTTTGATGCGGGTTTGCAGTTCTGTGGTTTGGTACTTGACCTTGATGGATTTATAGCGTTTACACGGGCGCGGGCCGCCAAGCAGGGAAAGGCAGCCTTCCTCGGTATCGTATGCGCCGTCTTTTTTGATGATTTCGGGGTTGAGCATAACCGTATATGTAGAAGCTCGTCCGCTTTCGTCAAGAAAGGCGATGATACGCTTCTTTACGCCGATCATATTCGCCGCCATGCCCACGCAACTGTCTTTATGAGCTATTAGCGTGTCAAGTAAATCTTGTGCGACCTGCAAATCTTCTTTTGTGGCAACCTCCGACTTCCCCGCAAGAAATATCGGATCGTGCATTAATTCTTTGACCATCTTATTTCTGCTGACAGAATATAGCTATTGCTTCTGCAGCAAACTCCGCCGTTCCCTCTCCGCACTTGTTGATGTTCTTCTTGAACCTCTCGTCGGCAACGTACATCTTGCCAAGCCCTGCAAGTATATCGTTGGTGCAGGTGTAGTAGTTCTCCGTAATGTGTGCTTGAAGCTTGGCTACAAGCGACTGCGCTTCGGCAGAATCGGCACTTGCGCCGCTATCTTTTAGAGAAGCAAACTCGGCAAAGATAGCAATTAAGCCGTTGTTTGCCTGCGCCCAATTTTCCTCACGATAGTTTTTTGTTTTTTCTGTGTGCTCGCGGTACGCGTTGGTGTTGCCCCAACGCCAGCAAACTTCGTTTTCGTACTGCTTGTTCATACCGTACCCCCGTGCTTGTTAATAAAATAATTATACCATAAAAAGGGCAGGCGTTCAACATTATAAGCAAGGAAGAAAGAAATAATATGTTTATTAAGTAAATTTCTTTGTATATTAAAGGGAAATATGTTATAATATGGCAAACACGAATATATACAGGAGAGCGTTATGCAAAACCGTTTATATAAACACACAAAAAGCATTTTGCCGTTTATTCTTTTTTCAATACTTGCGGGCTTTTTATCCGCCGTTGCGGGTACCGCCTTTAAGCTTGGGGCGGAATGGGTTATTCACCTATCTGCAACACTTTACGGCACTGTACGGCAGAATGCTTTGCTGCTTCCCGTTTTAATTCTTGGTGCCGCAGCACTTGGTCTTGCGGCAAGCTTTATCGTTTCGCTGGTTAAAAGCTGTAAGGGCGGAGGGATACCCACCTCTGTTGCCGCCGTTCGCGGTATCGTTAGCTTTAAATGGCTGCCAAGCGTTTTGGTGCTTCCTTTTTCTGCTTTGATTACCTTTTTTTGCGGCATTCCGCTTGGCACCGAAGGCCCTTGCGTGCAGATGGGAACCGCCATTGGAGAGGGCGTTATGCGATGCTTGGGCTCTAAAAAGCATCAAGCTTGGCGGCGTTACGTTATGACAGGCGGCGCATCCGCAGGCTTTTCTATCGCAACGGCATCCCCCATTTCCGCCATTCTTTTCTCGATAGAGGAGCTGCACAAAAAATTCTCACCGCTGTTGATGACAGGTGCTTCCGTTGCCGTAATGACAGCGCAGATAACAGCGCAAATACTTGCTTTGTTCGGAATAGGCTCAAGCAGGCTGTTCCATCTGCCCGAAATTGATATGTTATCCGTAAAGCTGATGTTTGCCCCCTTGCTGGTGGGTGTTATCTGCGGTGTTGGCTCCACGCTTTTTACTCGTTTTTATCACGCTATCGAAAAAACGGTACATAAAGTGCTTGAAAAGGTATCCGTTAAAATAGCGTTCCCCGTGCTGTTTGCTTTCACTTCCATAGTGGGCGTTTGCCTTTCCGATACCTTGGGGACGGGGCACGCTTTGGTAGAAAAGCTTTTCCACGCGCATACAGCGTGGTATATGCTGATTTTGGTGTTCTTAATTCGTATGATCCTTATGATGGTTTCCAACACGGCTGGGGTAACGGGCGGCGTTTTCCTGCCAACTATCGCTTTTGGCGCGGTTATTGGCTCGCTTTGTGCGGACGGAATGATTGCCTTGGGGGTGCTTCAACCCAACCACTATGTTTTAATGGTTGTCCTTGGTATTTCTGCTTTTTTAGGCGCAACGTCACGCATACCCATTACCGCGTGCGTGTTTGCCGTGGAGGCTTTGGGCGGAGTTAATAACATCCTTGCCGTTGTTATAGCAACAACGGTAGCCTTCATGATAGCAAAGTACTCTGAGGTTGAAGACTTCACCGATGCAGTTATCGAAGCAAAGGAGCGTTCTATCAGAAAAGGAGCAAAGCCGCAAGTGGTTGTTGCTTCTCTAACCGTTGGGGAAAGCTCCTTCGTGGTTGGAAAAAGCTTGTGCGATATCTTGTGGCCAAACGATTGCGCGGTTGTTTCTGTTGACCGCGCCCGCGAATGTCACAACAACGAAGGGCTTCAGGCAGGGGACGTTATTACCGTTCGCTACAAGACCTACAGCCCTGTAGTTACCGCCGAAGAATTAAACTTGCTTGTCGGAAATCAACCGGAGTAGAAGCGCGGCGCTCTTTTTCTGTGCGCTGACGGTGGTTTACAGCTTTTTGTCGTCCGTGGCGGGGTTGTTTATCAGCTTGCCGCTTTCGGTAAAGCGCGAGCCGTGGCAGGGGCAATCCCAAGAGTGCTCCGCGGCGTTGTATTTAAGCGCACAGCCAAGGTGCGGGCAACGCGGTGTTGTTGGCGTAACCAGCCCTATCAGCGATTCAACCGCGTTTACGGCAAGCTGTGGCGTGAAAATACTGCGCGAGGGGGAAAACAGATTAGCGTATCGTTTGCTTTTGCCTTGCACCAAGTCTGCAAGCAGCTTTGCCGCCACCATAGATGAGGACATCCCCCACTTGTTAAAGCCCGTTGCAACGTATAGCTTGGGCGTGGAGGCTGAATACTGACCGATGTACGGAACACCGTCCAGCGTTATACAATCCTGCGTTGCCCATCTGTTTACTATTTTTGCCTTGGGGTAGTGCCTGCGTGCGAAGGCTTCAAGCTCTTTAAAGCTGCCGCCCTGTTTGCCTGTGCGATGTCCGCCGCCGCCAAGCAGCAACAGCCCCTGATAGCTGCGGAACGACAAGCCGCGCTTGTTTTCGTCCACGTACATACCGCGCACGTCCTGCGCGCCCTCTAGCGCAATAACGTAGGAGCGATGCTGATACAGCTTTAAAAAATAGCCGCCGTGCTTGTTTAGTATGGGGAAATGGGTTGCAACTATTATCTTTTTACAGCGTATCTCCCCGCGATTGGTTACAGCCTTGTTTGGCATCAGCTCTAAAACCTTGGTGTTTTCGTATATCGTAAGCCCTTTTGCTATCTCAAACGCAAACTTTAACGGGTGAAACTGTGCCTGCCCTTTTACGCATATCGCACCCGCCGCATCAAACGGAAGCGCACTTGGGGCGCAAAGGCTTGCGTTTAAGCCCAAGCGGCTTAGCGCAACAAGCTCTTTTTCAAGCTCCTTGCAGGAGCTGAGGGAATACACGAAAGAGTCCTGCTTTTCGTAGTTGCAGTCTATCCCCTCGCAAAGGCGCGCGTATTCCGCGCACGCCTCCGCTTGCGCCTTTAGGTAAAGCCGTGCCTTCTCCTGCCCAAAGCGGCTTATTAGCTTGTTGTATATAAGCCCGTGCTGAAGCGTTATCTTCGCCGTGGTGTTTTCCGTAACGCCGCCGCAGATACGGTCTGCCTCCACCAAAACGCATTCCACGCCCGCGTTTTTCAGCGCGTGCGCACACAAAAGCCCCGCCATACCGCCGCCTATTATCAGCACGTTGGTGCTGATATTTTGTTGTAACGGCTTGAACTGTAAGCGATTTACGCTTTCTGCCCAAACAGAGTTCATATCTAACCCTCCTTAGCCAAAGCATCGTAACCCGAATAAGCCCAAAAGGGCTGAAACGCAATGATTTGGCTAACTTTAGTATGGCGTTTTATGCTGTTATTATCCCGAAAAGCCGTTAATTTGTTTCATATTAAAATAAAACCTCGTTGCGATGTGTAGGGTCGATTCACGAATCGACCGCCGCATGACGGTTTTATGCGGCGTTTACTTTAAATGCCGCGCTCGGCGGGAGCAAGACATGCGCCCTACGATAAATTGTTGCGTTTCAGCAACAAAAACAAGGCTTGGTGCTTTTTTACACCAAGCCTTAAATTCAACTTCTTTTGGCAAAAATGCCACGATTAGCTACAATATGTAAGTATATATAATTTTCTTGCGTTCCGGCCTTTTTTACAACGCTTGGGGATAGGAAAAAATGGCTGGAATGGACGAACTGAACTGAAGCTGTAATATCACCCCACAAAAATACATTTTTGCGGGGACCCCGATAGTACTGCGAAGTGAAGTTCGTTTATAGCAAGAAAAACACAGTATAAATAGCTAATCGTGGCAAAATGCCACGATTAGCTACAATATGCAAATATATATAATTTTCTTGCGTTCCGGCCTTTTTTTACATCCCCAAAGGTCTACTGGAAGCTTTCGGGCAAAAACTCCGCCGGTATTAGCCTTTTAACCTTTGCGTAAAGCGTTTCAAGGCTGAAATTGCCGTCCAGCTCATTGTCAAAGCCCGATATCTTGCTTTTATTCATGTGGCAACCGTGTGCCGCCGCAAGCTCTGCCGTATAATCCTCAAGGAAATATATCTTAAAATCTCTAAAGCCCGTATCCATTTGGGTATTAACGCTCATCTTCTTAACGTAATGGCAAACGGTGGGCAGTATCTGCACGTTGTCCACATACGGTTTTTTGCCCGCCTCTGCAATAATATCCAAGGAAAGTAAGCAACCAAGCGCGTTTTTTCCGCCGTACATACCGCTAAGCAGGTTACCAAGCGAATAGGTTAACAAGCAACGCGTACCGTCCGCCCTTTCTATCCACTTTGCTTCCTGTATAACATGGGGGTGCATACCGATTATAACGTCCGCGCCCTCGTCTGCCAAAAGCTGTGCCGCGCTACGCTGGCTGCTATTGGCATTAAACGTGTCCTCATCGCCCCAATGCATGGAAACAAAAACCAAATCCGCAATTTGCTTTGCTTTAGCCATCTGCTGTTTCATAAGCGTGCTGTTGATATAGGGGATATAGGTTTTTGCATTAGAGCCAAGCCTTATACCGTTTGTGGCGTAGGTGTACGCCAAAAACGCTATTTTAACGCCCTCTTTTTCCACCACAACGATGTTTTCGGTATCAGCCTTATCCTCGTAGTAGCCCAAGGTAACGCCGCCGCGCTGGGTAAAGAACTTGTCACAATTGATAAGATACTTGTCGTTCCCACTGTCCAGCATGTGGTTGTGTGCAAGGTTGAAGATATCAAAGCCCATATCAACCAGCGTTTCACCCGCCGCCTCGGGCGAGTTGAACATAGGATACCCGCTTATTTTGTTTTCGTTGCCGCCAATAAGCGTTTCTACGTTGATATAGGATATATCAGCCGCCGCAACTAACGCCTTTATATTGTCGTAAATATGGGAAAACTCATAGTCCGCCGTTTGCAGATTAGAATAATCGGGTGCAACGCCCTTGTTTGCCGCCGCCGTTTGCAACGCGTGATAATAAACGGAGGGGTGGATAATATTATCGGGGCAGGCAAGAAAGCTTATAACCTTCTTTTCGTCCTCTTTGCTTTCCTCTTTGCTTTCGTCTTTGCTTTCGTCGGCAGAGGGGGTGCTGCTGTTTTCCGTGCTGATAGCGGCATCGCTGCTCTCAGGCTCGGAGGCGGAAGGAGCTTCCGTACCGTCCTCTTCGCTGATATCATGCGGCATCTCTATCTCCGTACAAGCGCCGAAAAGCATAGCTATCGACAGAACAACAGCCATAAGCGATATAAACAAAGCTTTTTTCATAATTTCACTTCCTTAAAAAATCTATACAGCCGCAGACTTATAACCGTCCGGCACAATAAGCTTTTGGATATCCGCGCCAACCGCGCGCAGCTTCTCCACAATATTTTCATAGCCGCGCTCTATATGATATATATCGGTAATCTCGGTAGTTCCCTCAGCCGCAAGCCCTGCTATAACCATAGCCGCGCCCGCGCGCAAATCCACTGCTTTAACCGCCGCGCCCGAAAGCGTGCCTTTGCCCTTAACGTATGCAACCTTGGGCTCCACCGTAATGTCCGCCCCCATACGCACAAGCTCCTTTATGTATCTAAACCTATTATCCCAAACGCCTTCTTTAAGCTGGCTGTCCCCCTCGGCAAGGCACATCATAACGCACATCTGCGGGTTCATATCCGTGGGGAAGCCGGGGTACGGCTGGGTTTTAACGCGCACGCCCTTAAAAGGCGCGTTTGATGCGGAAACCACCACAGAGCTGTCATATTCCTCCACAACGGCTCCCATCTCCCTAAGCTTTGCCGAAACGGAATCAAGATGCTTGGGGATAACGTTGCTTATCGTAACCTTTCCGCGCGTTGCCGCGGCGGCTATCATATAAGTGCCTGCCTCTATCATATCGGGAAGCACCGCATAAGTTGCGCCGTGCAGGCGGGAAACGCCTTTTACCTTAATAACGTCCGTGCCTGCGCCCGTTATGTCCGCACCGCAGGCGTTCAAAAAGTTTACAAGGTCTACAACGTGCGGCTCTTTAGCGGCGCTGTCTATAACGGTAACGCCGTTTGCAAGCACAGCCGCAAGTATTATATTGATGGTTGCGCCAACGGAAACAACGTCCATAAAAATGCTGTCCCCTTGCAAGCCACCGTCTGCAACTGCCTTTATATATCCGTTTTCAAGCACAACCTTGGCACCCAACGCCTCAAAGCCCTTGATATGCTGGTCGATAGGGCGCTGACCAAAATCACAGCCGCCGGGAAGCGGTACACAGGTACGCCCAAACCTGCTAAGCTCTGCCCCCGCTATGTAGTAGGAGCCGCGCATATGCCTTGCCGCCTCATACGGGGCGGAGCCACAGCGGATAGCACTTGCATCAACGCAGGCGGTAGTACGGTCCAGCATACTAACCTTCGCGCCCATGCTTTGCAGGATGGAAAGCGCCGCGCTAACGTCATCAATAGGCGGCAGGTTTTCTATAACACAGCTTCCGTTTACAAGGATGGTTGCAAACAGAATGGGCAGGCTGGAATTTTTCATCCCGCCTATCTCGATGGTACCGTAAAGCGGTTTACCACCGTTAATAACAATTTTTTCCATCTATAAAAACCCTTTCGGTTATGTACTATAAGTTATATGCGCCCAATTATACGCATACATATATATCATAACATTATTTTACAGAAAGTCAAGTAAAAAAAACGGCGCATCGTGTAGAAGCGATCACAATATATTATATGCTTTTTCTTTGCCTATTGACAATAAGCGGAAAATGGGGCATAATATATACATATTAATATGAACTTAGCCCGCAAGGGTACTTATATACATAAATTAATAAAGGAGAAAAAGACGTAGGCGTGTTTTACGCAATACGTTTAGTGTTTTATGGCAAAAACAAAAGGAGAAAAGCTAAAGATTATCCCGCTTGGCGGGGTAGACGGTATAGGCAGGAACATCACGGCTATCGAGTACGGAAACGATTTGGTGGTTATAGACTGCGGCGTTTCCTTCCCTGAGGACGATATGCTGGGTATAGACTTGGTTATACCCGATTTCAGTTATCTGGAGCAGAACGCCGATAAATTTAAGGCGTTGCTTCTAACGCACGGGCACGAGGACCATATAGGCGCCGTACCGTATCTGCTTAAGCAGTTTGATGTGCCTGTGTACGCCACAAGGCTAACGCTTGGCATACTTGAAAACAAGCTACAGGAGCACGGGCTTATGCGTACCGCGCGCCTTACAGAGCTTAAGGCGGGCGATACCGTTAAGATAGGCTGTTTCACGGCGGAGTTCATAAGGGTGAACCACTCTATTGCGGATTCCGTGGCGATAGCCTTGCAAACGCCTAAGGGCACGGTTGTGCATTCGGGCGATTTTAAGATAGACCTTACGCCTATCGACGATGCGCCCATCAACCTGCACCGCTTTGCAGAGCTTGGCAAAAAGGGCGTTAAGTTGTTTATGTGTGACAGCACCAACGTTGAGCGTGCGGGCTTCACTCCGTCCGAGCGCATAGTTGGCGCATCGTTTGACCGTATTTTCTACAACTGTGACAAGCGCATAGTTGTAGCAACCTTTTCGTCCAACATCCACAGGATACAGCAGATAATAAACGCATCCGTGAAGTACGGGCGCAAGGTGGCGGTAACGGGGCGCAGTATGATAAACGTAATGCGTGCGGCGGAGCGTCTTGGGTATATGGATATACCCGAAGGCACGCTTATAGAGCTTGGGGATATGAAGCGCTACAAGCACGAGCAGCTTACGCTTATAACAACGGGCAGCCAGGGCGAGCCTATGAGCGCGCTGTACCGTATGGCGCTGGGCGAGCATAGCCAGGTTGCGCTTGGTAAGGACGATTTGGTTATACTTTCCGCTTCCCCCATACCGGGGAACGAAAAGCTTATATCCCGCATAGTGAACGAGCTTTTGAAGCGCGGCGTTGATATGATAAGCGACGGTGCGGTGGACGTGCACGTTTCGGGCCACGCCTGTGCGGAGGAGCTAAAGATACTGCACAACCTGCTAAAGCCGGAGTTTTTTATGCCCGTACACGGTGAGTACAAGCACCTAAAACGCCACGCAGACCTTGCGGCAGAGCTTGGTATGGAGGAGAACAAGATATTCATACCCGAAACGGGCAAGGTGCTGGAGATAGGCGCAAAGAAGGCGCAGTACGGCACGGTGGTTCCCACAGGGCAGGTATACGTTGACGGTAACGGCACGGGTGACGTTGGCAACACCATACTTAAGGAGCGCCGCCATCTTGCAGAGGACGGTATGCTGCTTATAGTGTTTGCGGCAGACCTAAGCTATCGCGCGTTGCTGTCGGATATAGAGATAATATCAAAGGGCTTTGTATATATGCGTGAGCAGGACAGCCTTATGGAGGATGTGCGCGCGCAGGTTAAGAAAACCGTTACCGAATGCTTCGGCCACGGGAACAGGGATGCAAACTCGATAAAAGGAAAGGTTAAGGACGCGGTTTCCTCCAAGCTTTATAACAAAACGAAGAAAAAGCCTATGGTTATCCCCGTTCTGATAGACGTAAGTATATGAGCACGGTTCTAATAACGGGTGCCGCGCGCGGGATAGGTGCGGCGTGCGCCTTGCTGTTTGCCCAAAACGGCTGGCAGGTGCTTGCAAACTACAAAAGTAACGACGAAGCGGCTAAGGCTTTAAAGGCTAAAACAGGCTGTGCTTTGTATAAGGCGGACGTGGCAGACGCAAAAGCGGTTGCCGCAATGAAAGCAGCTATTGAAAACGACGGCTATAAGGTGGACGTGCTTATAAACAACGCAGGCGTTGCGCTTTTCGGCTTGTTTCAGCACGTAAGCGAGGAGCAGGCGGCAAATATGTACGGCACCAACCTTTTCGGCACGCTTAACTGCACGCGGGCGTTCCTGCCCGATATGCTTGAGGCAAAGCACGGCTGTATAATCAATATGTCCTCCGTTTGGGGCGAGGTTGGAGCCTCCTGCGAGGTGGACTATTCCACCGCAAAGGCGGCGATAGTTGGGCTTACAAAGGCGCTTGCCAAAGAGGTTGGCTTTAGCGGCGTGCGCGTTAATTGCATATCGCCCGGTATTATTGATACCGATATGAACGCCGAGCTTTCCGTGGAGGATATAGCCGAGATAGTGGACAGTATCCCGCTGGAACGCCTTGGCAAGGGCGCGGACGTGGCAGAGGCGGCGTGGTTTCTCGCCTCGGACAAGGCTCAGTATATAACGGGGCAGGTGCTTTCCGTGGACGGCGGCTGGAAAGGCTGATAACCCACATCTTCAAATGTTGCCCCAACAATTTAAACACACCGCTTCATTTTAGAAGAAAACCCCGTTGCGGTGCGTAGGGTCGATTCACAAATCGACCGCCACCTTTCGCTTATATGCGGCGTTTGGCTTTAAATGCCGCGTAACGGGTCATTCGTGAATGACCCCTACTACATCGTTAATATTAAAACTTCACATTTTGCAAATAGTATGGTATACTAATCACATCTACTACAAAAAAGGATGTGTAGCCATATGAGTAAAGAAATCCGTTTAAG
>JAZNUB010000011.1:0-25089 GCA_045592105.1 Eubacteriales bacterium
GAAAAAAATAAATTAATTATGTAAAAGACAGCCATATAATGACTGTCTCAGTTTTATTTAGACTTAGCAGAATTTCCTGCATTTTCACCGCCAGGGCCGTCTCTTCGGTCTGTCTTGTCACAAGGACGGCATTGTCCGGTAGATATCCATTGATTGTTGGTAGCAGTTTTTTGTTTGCCGTTTTTGTTGTTTTCATTCATAATAATATCACCTCTTGCTTATTGTTGCCAATAGCAGAGGAAAATATAAAATAAACACAAACAAATTAGCAACAACGACCTCCGGGTTATCGCTAAAGCGCCGGCTTACGGTACCCAAAAAATTATCGGGCTTATAAAAGCCCTCATTTTTTGACCGTAGCGCCAACACATACGAGCCACGCTCGTCGTTCTCATAACCCGACAAAGAAAAAGCACCTGCCAACGCAAGTGCCAAACTGGGTGCAGGGGCCGGATTTGAACCGACGGCCTCCGGGTTATGAGCCCGACGAGCTACCGAACTGCTCTATCCCGCGATATATCTTTACTGATGACGGTATTACCGTCAACACCAATAATCTGTTGGTGCCGGAAACCGGGCTTGAACCGGTACGGGGTTTTATCCCCGCGGGATTTTAAGTCCCGTGCGTCTGCCAATTCCGCCATTCCGGCGTCAGCAAAAGATATTATATACTATTCGTTACCATTTGTCAAGCCCTTTTTTGCGTTTTTTATTAGCTTGTTTTGGTTTATTTTAGCGTTAGTTGCCGTATAGTGCTTTATTTAAATCATCTGTTAGGCGTGCCAAGGTGCGAAACGGTATGTTTTTTCCTGCGCTGTCATAATCAATAGTGGTGTAAATAACCAATATATACGGGTGCGGGGCATATACCACCGCGATGTCGTGATAAGCGATATTGCCAGGCCTCATTGCGCCGTATTTTTGAAGCACCTTATGCTCTTTAAGCTCTGCACCTATTTGGTAATTATAGCTTGCATTGCAGCCTGCCGCTTGCATAAGCGCAAGATTTTCGCCATTGTATAGCGCGGTATCGAAAAGCAACGCCGCCATAGTAGAGGCGGTGCAATTGGTGTAGCCGTTTGCGGCTGTTGCGTAATTAATGCCCAAGCTTTTAACGTATTCTAAATACCCCTTTTGCCCGTACTTTTCTATCAGCATCGAGTAAGCGATATTGTCGCTATATCTTAAGGTGTAATCCATCAAAGTGGCAATCGTATAATTAACGCCTGTTGCGTAGCCCTTCATAACGCCTGAGCCATCTGTTTTGTGCCTTGCTTCAAAAAGCATAGTATCGTTAAGGTTTATCTCGCCCTTGTCTGCAAGGGTGCAAAGGTATTTAACGTAGGGAAGCTTTGCCGTGCTTGCCGTTTTAAAAATCTTGTCACAGCCAAACGCGGCGTAAGCGTTATACTCAAGATCGCAATAAAAATAACCGTAGCCTGTGCCTTCTAAATACGCCTGTAAAGCGTTAAGCTCGTCACATCCATCGATGTTGGTTGTAAACCCTGCGGCAGACAGCCCCGCAATCTCGGCGGTAATCTCCTCGGTGCTTGGCGCAGGCGGCTCTATGCTTTGATCGTCCGTGGTTTCCTCCACGGATATAACGAAAGAGCTTTCCTCCTCCTGCACGCTTTCTTCGCTTGATGCGCTAAAGGACACCTCCTCAAAGCTTTCTTCGCTTGTTTCTGCGCTGTTATCGACAACGGTTCTTTCGGCGCAAGCCGATAGCAAAACAAACGATAATATAAATAAATAACACAATAGCTTTTTCATAAAAACCTCCGTTTGTTATACCATTGCCGCTGTTTGCTCAGGCGTTTTTGCATTGGCAAGCATCAGCTTAATGCGGTTTTCCTGATTAACGCGTGATGCGCTTGCATCATAGTCGATAGCAACTATGTTTATATCGGGGTTGCGGTCCTTAAGCGGCTTCATCATCCCCTTGCCGCATATATGGTTGGGCAAACATCCAAACGGCTGTGTGCAAACGATGTTTTTAATGCCGCTGTCATAAAGCTCAAGCATTTCGGCGGGCAACAGCCACCCCTCGCCCATTTTACAGCCGTGGCTCATATAGCTTGATATAAGCTGCGTTGTGCGCTTGAAAGAAGCAGGTGCGCGGAAAACACCGTGGTCTTTAATAAGCTGTATCATCTCCTGCTGTTTCTTTAAAAGAAACGAGTATACAAGCTTTATCAAAGGATAGCTTAATCTCCCTTTACGGTACAGCTTGTAATCCATAAGTGAATTGAAAATACAATACAAAAAGAAATCAAAAAGCCCAGGGATAGTAACCTCCGCGCCGTTATCAACAAGCATCTGCTCAAGGTTGTTGTTGCCCAGCGGTGAGAACTTAACATATATTTCGCCAACTATGCCAACCTGCACCTTTTTATCCTTGGATTTAGGGATAGCGGCAAACGCATCCAAAATTTTAACGGTGTTAGCCTTTAGCTTCTTGAAGGAGATACCTTCCTTTTCCATATCCTCTATAAGCATGGTGCAATACCTATCGGCAGTAGCTTGCGTTTCGCCCTTGTTAAGCTCGTACGGCTTGCATTGGTTGCGTAGCGAGAAAAGCAGGTCCCCGTATATGATAGAGTAAATGCAACGTTTAAGGGCAGAGATGGAAAGCTTAAATCCGGGGTGCTTTTCAAGCCCTGCGAAGCTGAAGGAGATAACGGGGATATGCCCAAGGTTTGCTTTTTTTAAAGCCTTGCGTATAAGCGAGATGTAGTTGGATGCACGGCATCCGCCACCTGTTTGAAAATATAAAAGCGCAACCTTGCTTGTATCGTATTTGCCCGAAAGAAGCGCATCCATAAACTGCCCTATAACCAATATCGCGGGATAACAGGTGTCGTTATGGCAATACTTAAGCCCAATCTCCGGTATCTGCGGGTTGTTATTGTTAAGCAGCTCCACGTTATAGCCCTCTCCGCGCAGAACGTTTGCTATAAGCTGAAACTGCAAGGGAAGCATATTAGGGGCAAGGATGGTATAGTCCTTCTTCATTTCCTCCGTAAACGCAACGTATTTTTCCTCCAAGGCTATAACCCCCTTTCCTCTAAAGCCCCGATAAGGCTTCTAAGCCGTATTTTAACTGCACCAAGATTGGTAATTTCGTCTATCTTAAGCTGTGTATAGTATTTACCGCCGTTTTCAAGAATCGTTCTAACCTCGTCGGTAGTGATGGCATCAACGCCACAGCCAAAGGAAACAAGCTGTATAAGCTGAACATCGCTGTTTTCAACCGCAAACGCCGCCGCACGGTATAAGCGGGAATGGTACGTCCATTGATTAAGCACGCCAAGACTATCCGGCGTTTTTGCAAGATGGCAAACGCTGTCCTCACTAACAACGGCAAGCCCCAAGGAGTTAGCAAGCGTGTCTATCCCGTGGTTTATTTCGGGGTCCAAGTGGTACGGTCTACCCGCCAGAATTGCTATACGCGCGCCCCTTCTTCTTGCTTCAGCAATAGCCTCCTCACCCTTTTGGCGCAAGGCTTGCATATATCCGTTGTAGCACTTAAAGCCGTGCTTTACAGCGCGCATAAGCTGGTGCGAGGAGAATTTGCCAAAGGTTTCCTCTAAACACTCGCCCAACGTTTTTGCCAAAATGCGCGTAGAATTTATGTTAAGGTACGGATATAAAAGCTTTGTACCTTGCTTTATATCCATATTTCCTGCCAAAAGCTCGGAATAATATGCAACAACGGGGCAGTTGAAGTGGTTTTGCCCTGCTTTTTCGTCTATGTTATATGAAAGGCAGGGATAGAAAACGGCGTCCACGCCTTTTTCAACCAGCTCCTCAATATGCCCGTGCATAATCTTGGCGGGATAGCAGGCGGTATCAGACGGTATGGAAAACTGCCCTTTTTCGTAAGTGCGTCTTGTTGAAAGACCCGACATAACGGTTTTTATCCCAAGGCTTTGAAATATCCCGTGCCAAAGCGGCAACAGCTCCAGCATACCAAGAGCCAACGGCAAGCCTATAGTGCCGCGCGTTCCGTTGCCAACGGGTAGGGAAGAAAGGTACTCCCTTTTATATTCGTATACGTTAGGTAGCTTGCCTTCGCTTGACGCAAGCCCCAACCCCTTTTCACAGCGGTTGCCCGATATGTATTTTTTGCCACCTTCAAAGGTGTTTATGGTTAGATGACAATTGTTGGTACAGCCGCGGCATACCGTGCTTTTTACGTCGTGCGTAAAGCTTTTAAGCTGTTCAACGGTTATAAGCGTGCTTTCTTCACAGCGCATAGCGCACAGCGCGGCACCAAACGCGCCCATAAGCCCTGCTATCGCGGGGCGTATAACGTTCCTGCCAAGCTCCTTTTCAAAAGCGCGCAAAACTGCATCGTTTAAAAACGTTCCGCCCTGCACAACCACGTTTTCGCCCAGCTCCTCAGGCGAGGAAGCGCGAATAACCTTATAAAGTGCGTTCTTAACCACGCTTATGGAAAGCCCTGCGGATATATCCTCAACCGCCGCGCCTTCCTTTTGCGATTGCTTAACGGAGGAGTTCATAAACACGGTGCATCTGCTGCCAAGGTTTACGGGGTTATGCCCAAAAATGCCGCGCTTTGCAAACTCGGCTATATCAAAGCCCATAGATTTAGCAAAGGTTTCCAAAAAAGAGCCGCAGCCGGAGGAGCACGCCTCGTTAAGCATAATGCTGTCAATAGCGTTGTTCTTTATGCGGAAGCATTTAATGTCCTGCCCACCGATATCCAGTATAAAGTCCACCTGCGGCATAAAATGCTTTGCCGCGGTGTAGTGTGCAATAGTTTCCACAATGCCCAAATCCACACCGAACGCGTGCTTAATAAGCTCCTCGCCGTATCCCGTAACGGCACTGCCTTTTATCGTTATTTTGTTGCTTGTTAGGCTATATATTTTTGTAAGCTCTTCTTTAACTACCTCCACGGGGTTCCCACGGTTAGAGGCGTAATAGCTATATAAAATCTCCTTGTTTTCGGATATAAGAGTAAGCTTGGTCGTGGTACTGCCACAGTCTATGCCCAAATAAGCGTTTCCGCTGTATTCCTCTATATTCACGGAAGGAACCGTTGCGGCGGTATGCCTGTTTATAAATGCGCGGTAATCTGCTTGGCTTTCAAAAAGCGGAGGCAACCTGTTTTGTGATACCGTGATTTCCTTAACTGCCTTTATCTTGTTCAATAGCTCGCTTGCACAAAGCACCGTGCCGTTTTCCTTTGCGTATATAGCCGCACCCATAGCAACCGAAAAACGCGCATAGGCAGGGAAAACAGCGTTCTCGTCGGAAAGACCAAGCGTTTCCTTAAACCGCGCGCGCAAGCCCTTGCAGTAGTGCAAGGGGCCGCCAAGAAACAAAACCTTGCCGCTTATTCGCCTGCCTTGCGCAAGCCCTGCGATAGTTTGGTTTACCACCGCTTGATATATGCTTGCGGCAACGTCCTCCTTTAGCGCACCTTGGTTTAAAAGCGGCTGTATATCGGTTTTGGCAAAAACACCGCAGCGCGAAGCTATCGGATATATTTTTGTGTGCTTTAAACTAAGCTCGTCCAGCTCGTCGGGGCCAAGGTCCAAAAGCGTTGCCATCTGGTCTATAAACGCACCCGTACCGCCCGCACAGCTACCGTTCATCCTTTCGTCAACGCCGCCATCAAAGAAAATAATCTTTGCATCCTCGCCGCCAAGCTCGATAACGCAGGAGGTATCCGCTTCAAGCTGCTTAACCACTTCGCCCGTGGCAAAAACCTCTTGTATAAACGCAATACCCGCGCTTTCCGCCAACCCAAGCCCGGCAGAGCCTGATATAGCCACGGAAATGTCATTGTCCCCTGCAAGCGGGCAAATCTCCTCAATAAGCTCACAGCATTTTTCGCGCACCTTGGAAAAATGGCGTGAGTATTTTTCGTATACAACCGTACCGTTCTTTAAAAGCACGGCTTTTGCTGTTGTAGACCCTATATCAATACCAAGTAAAAAGCTCATATCAACACCTGTGTAATTAAAAACTATATAAAATACAATATTGTCCCTTTTAATACGCAATTTTAACATAATTATATCGTTTTGTCAACTTTTAAGATAATTTGTCGAATTATGGAAGATACGGCTTTTATTAACGGTGCTTTAAGAAAAACGCTGTATAATCCCAAACATCAAGGTGTTGAGAGGGTAATATGAAAAGTAAACTTTTTGGTATATTGTATCCGTTGCTGCTAACGGCGTTTACGGTTTTTGTTTTGCTGGACTTTTTTGTGATAGAGCGTGTTTACGTAGTAGTGGAAAGCTCAAGCGTTGAGCATTCGGAGCAGGGGAGTACAGCCTCTGATATAAGCGTTGATAGCGGCATCCAAACAGAAAACAGCTACACGGACGAAAACATAAGCATCGTTATAACGGAGCACCGTGTTGAAAACACAACCGTATACGTGGCGGACGTGAATATAAAAAACGTTTCGTTTTTGAAAACCGCTTTTGCCGAGGATAAATACGGCAAAAACGTGAAAGAAAAAACTTCCGTAACTGCGGCAAACAAAAACGCTTTGCTTGCCGTAAACGGGGATTATTACAGCGCAAGAGAAGGCTGTGTATTGCGTAACGGCGTGCTGTATAGAGAATTTTCGGGCGATAGCGAGCAGGAAGCGCTTATTATCAACGCAGACGGTAGCTTTGATTTCGTATATGAAAACGAAGCTAACGCAGACGAGCTTGTGGCTCAAAAGGCGTTGCAGGTGCTGTCCTTCGGCCCTGCATTGGTTAAAGATGGCGAAATAAGCGTTGGCGTGAACGACGAGGTTGATAAAGCGATGAGGAACAATCCGCGCACCGCGATAGCGTGGTATGGCGGCACGCATTACGCCTTTGTTGTTGGCGACGGTAGAACAAGCGAAAGCCAAGGCTTATCGCTTTACCAGCTTGCAACGTTTTTGCAAGGGCTTGGTGTAAAGGCGGCGTATAATTTGGATGGCGGCGGGTCATCTACCATGTATTTCGGCGGAGAGGTTATCAATAACCCCACAACGAACGGCAAGCGTATATCTGAAAGGGAGGTAAGCGATATTGTATACATCGGATATTGAGAACAACAAAAAGCAAAACGCAATCACGGCTATAGCTTTTTTAGCCAGTACCGCTTTTTGCGGCTTTTTCAGCTCTGTTTACGCTAAATACAGCCACGGCGTAAGCTCTGATTATATGGTGTTTTTGTGTGCCGTTCCCTTTATATGCGGCGTGATACCCTATACGCTGTTATATCTGCTAAAGCTTAAATCTCCGCAAAGGTTGATAAAGCACGTTTATAATTGCGGCGTTGCAACGCTTGCGGTTGGCTTTTGCCTTGCAGGTGTGTTTGAGATATACGGTAGCAAGTGTGCGTATGTGCCCGTTTATTTTTATGTAGGCATCTTGCTTATGATAATAGGCGCGATATGGTATATAATTAAGCTTATTAAGTGATAAAAGAAAGCAACAATAAAGCACAGCCGGTAGGTACAGTTGTATTCTATCGGCTTATTTTTTGCGCCAACACATAAACCCTTGTGGCAATACGGCAAAATTCGGAATAGTATGACAACAGCAGGTATTTGCTTGTGTGCTTTTATTGAAAGGTTTGGTGCTATGAATGGATATATAGGGCTTGACAGCCTGCAAAACGGAGAAAGCGGCGTTGTCAGGCAGATAAACAACGTAGGCGGAATAAGAAAACGTTTGCTTGATATAGGGCTAACCGAAAACACGATTATTAAATGCGTTGGCACAAGCCCTATGGGTGACCCGAAGGCGTATCTTTTTCGCGGGGCGGTTATGGCGATACGCAAACAGGATGGCAGCGGCGTAATGGTTGAAAAACAGTGCGGAGGAAGCGAATGATGGAAAATATAGAAATCGCTTTGGCTGGCAACCCCAACGTGGGCAAAAGCACGGTGTTCAACGCACTTACAGGGCTTCATCAGCATACGGGTAATTGGTCCGGCAAGACGGTTGAAACGGCAAAGGGCAGCTTTTCCACCGCCAAGCATTCGTATACGATAACGGATCTGCCCGGTACTTATTCGCTTTCCACTCAATCGGCGGAGGAGGAAGCGGCGTTTTTTCATTTGTGCCGTGAAAGACCGCAGGCTGTAATAGCCGTTTGCGATGCCACTTGTATAGAGCGTTCTCTTTTGCTTGTGTTACAGCTTAAAAAGCTGTGCAACCGTTTGATAGTTTGCGTAAACCTGTTGGATGAAGCGGAGCGTAAGGGCATAGAAATTGATTTAAAGCTGTTGTCTTCACGCTTGGGGCTTCCCGTTGTTGGCGTTACTGCACGCAACAAAAAAAGCCTAACGGCGCTTTTGGAAGCTCTTGACAGCGCTGTGGATAGCGAGATAGATATAAGCGGTACAACAGCACGGTATCCTGCCGAAATAGAAGGCGCGGTAAATAGCTTGAGCAACACAATAAAGGGAGAGGGGCTTTTCAAGGGCTACGAGCGTTTTGCCGCACAGCTAATCTTGGAGGAGGACGAGGCTTTTTGTAAATCCGCTCCCAAAAACAAAAGGCTTTGGGAGCAGGCGGATGAGCAAAAGGCAAAGCTTTTAGCCAACGGACAAAACGCCCAAGCCATAAGGGATATAACCGCAAGGCAATTGGTAACGGAAAGCGAGATGCTTTGCAGCGGTGTTGTAGTGTACCGCGATGTAAAAGCCGCAAACCGTGACAGGCGGATAGACAAAATAGTTACAAGCAAGGCGTTTGGATACCCGATAATGATATTACTTTTGATGCTTGTATTCTGGATAACGGTAAGCGGTGCAAACTATCCGTCCGATTGGCTATACAGCTTATTTTTAAAAGGCGAAACCGCACTAAACCGATTGTTTGATGCGGTAAACCTGCCCGATGCCTTGCACAGGGCTTTAGTGGACGGTGTATACAGAACGCTTTCTATGGTTGTGTCGGTTATGCTACCGCCGATGGCAATATTTTTTCCGTTGTTTACATTTTTGGAGGATTTGGGCTACCTGCCAAGGATAGCGTTTAATCTTGATAAGCCGTTTGCGCGGTGCAAGGCTTGCGGAAAGCAGGCACTAACAATGTGTATGGGCTTTGGCTGTAACGCTGTTGGCGTAACGGGGTGCCGCATTATTGATTCCCCGCGTGAAAGGCTGCTTGCCATACTTACAAACAGCTTTGTGCCGTGTAACGGGCGTTTTCCTGCGCTGATAGCCATTATTACGCTTTTTGTTATAGGCGGTGCAAACAAGGCTTTTTCGGGCGTTTATTCCGCCGCGGCTTTAACTTGCGTTATAGTTTTGGGCGTTGCGGCAACGCTTGCGGCAACCAAGCTGCTGTCTGCAACGGCTTTAAAAGGCGCACCTTCATCTTTTACGCTTGAGCTGCCATCGTACCGCAAGCCGCAAACGGCTAAAATCATAGTGCGCTCGATGCTTGACAGAACTGTTTTCGTGCTTGGCAGGGCAGTGGTTGTGGCGGCACCCGCAGGGCTTGTTATATGGCTTGCGGCAAACGTTGATATCAACGGGACTAGTATTCTTGCATATATGTGTTCGTTTTTCGACCCCTTGGGTAAGCTTATGGGGCTGGACGGAACTATAATCACAGCGTTTATTTTAGGCTTCCCCGCAAACGAAACCGTGCTTCCGATAATGCTTGCCGCCTATATGCAAAGCGGCACCGTAGCGGGCACAAACGACCTTTCTGCTTTAAAAGAGGTGCTTACCGCCAACGGCTGGAACACCGTAACGGCTATATGCTTTATATTGTTTTGCCTTATGCATTGGCCGTGCTCCACAACGCTGTTAACGGTTAAAAAGGAAAGCGGAAGCGTTAAGTGGGCGATTGTAGCGGCGTTGTTGCCAACAGCCTTTGGAGTATGTGCTTGCGTGTTGGTAAACGCCGTGGCAAAGTTTTTTTGCTGATTTAACTTGTTTTGCTTGTTTTTTTGCTTGTTGCTTGCTATACTGTTTCTATAAAATAGGAGGTATGGCAGATGGGCGGAATTGTTGTAAGGCAGAAAAGGGGAGGGGCTGTAAGGCTTGGCACAAGCAAGCTTTTCGGTAGTCCGGATGTACCTGTGGGCTTTGAGTGGCCTGCTATTATTGATGCCGCAAATTGCTATGATTTGGATTTTTTGTGCCAGCTAAATTGTGCCGAGCTTGCGGATTACGATAAGCAAAAGCTTTTGCCGCATAGCGGTATGCTGTATTTCTTTTATGATTTTGCAAAAAGCAGCGGGGATATAAATGATAAAAATTCCGCACGCGTTGTGTATAGTAACGACAAAAAGCTTGACGAGCTAATGATGGTGGATAGCGAGGGTAGGGATTGTGCGTTGTGTACCCCAAAGGCGTTAAGCTTTTCGCGCCCAACAAGTAGTAAGGAAAAGCCCAATATTCTTATCCCGTTGGCAAACGACGTGGAGGAGGGATATACTGCGCTGTTTTGCATCAGCTCTTTTAGGATAGAAAGCGGATTTTTGCATTTCAGCGATATAGGCAAGCTTTGGTTTTTGATAGAAACGGAAAAGCTAAAGCAAAAGGACTTTTCGGATATCCGCACAAAGATTTTGTTGACATAATGCGCAAAGCGAAGCCGCGCCCCAAAAAAGGCGCGGCTGCTCTATATCAGCTTTTTATAAGTGTTTTAAGCTCTGCCTCGGAATTAATGCATTCGCCGTCCATCCACAGCTCAAAGTGCAAATGCGGTTGGTCAGCAATTTCAAGTATAGCGGTCTGCCCAACGGTGCCAATCTCGTCACCCGCTTTTACCTCTGCGCCTGTTTCAACCAAAAGCTCGCTACCCAAGTTTTTGTAAACCGAAACAACGCCCGCCTTGTGCGTTATCTCCACGGTCATGCCCATAAACGGGTCGTTTACTATCTTGCTTACGGTGCCGTCCGTGTATGCAACAACTTTTGTGCCAACCTGTGCGGCAATATCCACACCGCTATGTGTGCGGTAATCCTGCATGGTGTCGGAAAATACAAGCGTATCAAAATGGTAGCCCTTGATAATATTTCCGTTCACAGGTGCCGTGTAGCTTATAACAGGCTTGGGCGGGTCCTTTTCTGTGGGCTGTAAAACCTCGTCATTCACACCGGGCGTTTCTTGACCTGTGGGCTTATCGTTAGGCTTGGAGGGCTTGCTAATGTCGGGCATAGAGATGGAAATATCAGGCACGCTTATGCTTAGATCGTCCAAATCATCTATGCTGTCCTGCACCTTGCTGTTTGTAGAGATAAGGCTTACCGTTAGCACCGCAACCATACAAAAGGCAATGCCTAAATATATGGCTGATACGGTGCGCCTTGTAAGAAACGCCTTTTTTCTGGGCCCCTTCGCGGGCTTTTTGTTTGGCTTTTCTTCAAACGGGTTAGGGGTTTGACTGCTGTTAGTGTTTTTTTCGTCCATAAAAATCCTCCGGAAAATTTAGTCCCGATATCATCAGGCTTTTCCCTATTTTGGACTTTTATTCCCGCATTTATTCGGTGCAGATGTGCGAAAGTAGCGTGCCCGTATAAAAATGTGCAAGTATTTCCTTGTAGCTTTTGCCGTTTTTAGCCATAAGCACAGCACTAAGGCGGCTCATCCCCGCGCCGTTGCCGTTTCCGTAGCAGGTAAGGGTAACGCCGTTATCGGTTTTTGAAACGGTAAAGCAGGTGGAGGGTAAACCGAAAAGCCTTGCAAAGGTACTGCCCTTAAAGCATAGCCCGCCTGCCTCTATCGTGTAAACTCTGTTGCCCTCGGTAAAGCATATCTCACCAAGCATATTTTCGGCTGTAAAGCTTGTGTTGTATGAGGAAAAGGCGTTTTGATATTCCTCTGCGGATAAGTGCTTTTGGGTTTTATAATAAGCAAATCCGCTTTCATCCAACACGGAAACGGGCATAAGGTAGGGAAGCTCCTCACCGTATACAACAGCCCCGCTTTCCGTGCTAACGCAAGAGGAAAGATGGCTAACCGCAAACGCCGCTTTTCCGTTGTAGGTTAGAATAATCCCCTCGGTTTCGTCCACGGCTTCTAAGCATTCCTCTCTTGCCGTTTCGGAAAGCGCAAAGCAATGCTCCTTGTCGGTGCATATCTCAAAGCCCTCGTGGCAAGGGTTTTCGTGCCTATAGCATATAACCGAGCGTATCGCAACCGCCTGCGCTTTAAGCGCCTCTGCTTCGCTGCCTTCGTCCATTATCGCGCTTAACGCAAGCGCGGTGTATTCCTCAAGCTCGTACTCCTCGCGCTTGTCCGTTTCTGCGTTATACACCCGTATGTATATCGGCTTCTTGTCAGCACTTGTTTCCTCCGTGTCTGCCGTTTCCGTAAACGCAGGAGTGCTTTCATAATAAGCCTGTCCGTTTTTGGCGTTAATTATGGCTGGCATCACGGCACACCACAAAAACACCAACGCAAACATTGATAAATAGCCTTTCATATTCCTTGCGCCTCCTTTGTTTATTGTATGCCGCTTTTTTTGAAAACATAACTTATTAAAAAACTCTTTACAGCAGGAAATATTTGGTGTATAATACACTATGTTAATATTAAAGTTGTTAAGGAAGTCTTTGGCTGATGAACAATAAATCTATAATGTATTCGTTTTTAGCGTTCTCCCTTGTGGTGGCAATCGTTTGCAGCGTGTTTATGGCGGTATCTATTTCAACCGCTTCGGTTGGTGTGAACGATGGCGCGTTTAGGGTGGATCAAACCTTGGCTTTTAAAACGGTTTCATGGATGTTTGTGGGCTGTTTGGTCGCTTTTTTGGTGTTTACCTTTGTTTTTAAAAAATGCTTTTCCAAAAAGATAAAATTCAAATCGTCTTCATTTTATTTTACAAGTATTTTAGGCGCGCTAATTTCCGCAGGCCTTGCAATATACGGCTTTGTTGCCCAGCTTAACGCGCATAACAGCTTGGATAAAAGCAACATCCTTTTGCAATCTCCAACCCCTATATCGGGCATATATTTTCCAAACGTGCTGTTCATTATTGCTTTGCTTGGCACGGCTGCATATTTTCTGCTTGGTGCTTTCGGCAAAATGGAGAAGAAAAGTAACACCTTTGCCGCTATCTCTTTGCTATTGCCCGCTACCTTGGCTATAAAGCTAATATGCGATTTTCTCGTGCAAAATACCAACGGTTACAGCAAGCTTTATAATTTCCATTTGGTGGCTTTGGCGTTCTTTATGCTGTTTGCCGTGAATGAGTCCAGGGTGTATCTCCGCAAGGCGGCACCTGCGCTGTACGTTTTCTTTGGCGTTGCAGGCTCAATGGCGGGGATGCTGTACGCTATCCCCTCGCTCGTGCTTAACGCAAACGGTGTGGCACCGCTTAGAGGTACTACCGCTATTATATACTGCGTTGTGGACCTTTTGATGGTTGTATTTGTGTATGTTAGGTTATTTTCTCTTGGTGTAAAAGAAACAAATAATGCGGCTATTGAATACGATCCCGCTGTTATTTTTAACGAAGATGGGGATAAATAAAAAAAACTATTGATTTCCTTGGTTTTTTGTGGTATAATGCTTGGTGGTTGGCGTAGAGCTAACGTTTGAAAGTGAAAAGGAGGGTGCTTGTGGCAGCAAAGCTTCGGCGGTATACCATAAGTCTTATATGCGCCTTGCTATGCTGGGCGATAGTAATTACCCCCTGCTTGTACATAGCAAAAGTTGCTTTTGCTTCTTCTGATAGTGATTTTTCCGTTGCTTTACAGGGCGGCACTTTGGCGGCTATCCCTTCGGATAGGCATTCGCTTCCCCCTGTTATTACTCAGGATGTAGTAATAGGTAACGATGTTGAAAATATTCAAGATTTAGCCACCTCGGATAAGGTTTTGGCAGGTCTTGGTAGCGGTAGTAGTGATAAGCAGGCACCGTCAAAGCCTGCAACACCTACGGTACAGGCTCCGCCTGTTCTTCAAGCTCCACCCAGCAATGTTGTTACTCCTCCTGCCGTGCAAGAGAAGGATGTTACATACGCGCTTCTTACCCAGCCAAACGGTAAAAGCTTTATTTATTATGAGCAAACGTGGGCTGCATACACAAGCTATCCTTACGGCTATAATACCGTTGGTAGCCACGGTTGCGGGCCAACGTCTATGGCGATGGTTATATCGCATCTTACAGGCGTAACGGTTAGCCCTAAGTATATGGCTGATTGGTCTGTAAAAAATGGGTATTATGTGCGCGGTCGCGGCACTGCATACGGGTTGTTCCCTGCGGCATCTGCGGCATTTGGTATCAAATGCAACACTATAAACGCTTATGATAAGCAGGCTGTTGTTTCCGCATTGCAAAGCGGCAAGCTTTTACTAACGGTTGTTGGATACGGTGATTTTACAAACGGCCGCCATTTCTTGTTAATCCGCGGCATAACGGAGGATGGAAAGCTTCTCCTTGCGGATAGCGGTAATTACAACAATTGCTTGGTAGAATGGGATTACAACAGGGTAATAAACCAAGGCGTTTTAGGCTCTTTTTGGGTATTTGAAAAATAAAACAATCCCCGCATAAAGCGGGGTAAATACGCCGGTGTGATGGAATTGGCAGACGTGCTGGACTCAAAATCCAGTCCTGGCAACAGGGTGCGGGTTCGACCCCCGCCACCGGCACCAGACAGTGGAAATCCGAACCTTTATCCAATTGGAGAAGGGTTCGGATTTTTCGTTATGCTTTGATGGCTCTTCACCAATAGTTAGAGTAAAAGTTAAAACGGAATACGATTGAAGCAAAGCCTACCGCAAGTATCCCAACGACTAGGGATTGCTTTAGGCAAATACAGTCAACCGAATAAACCGAAAGTTGACCTTGCTTTGTATAAACCCAAAGTTGAGTAGCGTATAAAATTGCTTTTTGTATTGCGCAGATGTTCTTTGATTTATAAACTAAGCGGTTATTGCAACCGTGACGATATTAGTGTATAATCATTTACGCAAGGAACGCGTTGCTGTAAAAACTACAAACGGAGTTGATGTTGATGAATAAGATAGGTACTGTTATTTCCAATGCCAGAAAAAAGGCGGGGCTTACCCAGGAAGCCCTTGCGGCAAAGCTTGGGATAACTCCACAGGCTGTTTCTAAATGGGAAAACGACGTAGGATACCCCGATGTAACGCTATTGCCCGAGATATCAAAAACACTTGATATATCTCTTGACGAGCTTTTTGGTACGGAAAACTCTGATGCAGAAATAACGGTGCGTTTCTCCGAAAATAAAAACGGTCTGCCTTTTGTATGCTCTTTTGGTGAGGTGGGCTGTTATTCTGATAAGACTGTAGAAAAATACACGGCAGAGGACGGCGTTGTTCTATTTACTGATGGCAGTACCGCATATATAGCCGAAGGAATGGTTATAAACCAAGGCAAGGGCGAGATACGCTTTGGTAAGGGAACCCTTGATACAAAAAGACAGTTCAAGGGGCAAACAAGCTACGAAAAAACCTTCAGGGAGTTTGATAGCATAGATTTAAGCCTGGGTCTTGGGACAGAGCTTGAGATAATCAGCGCCAAAGACGGCATCGGAAGAATATACGCAGAGGGAAATGAGGAGTTTATTGCTCTTATCAAGCCACAGATTTCGGCTAAAACCCTTACTCTTTCCGCAAGGAAAAACGGCAACCTTGACGGCTGGCGCGGGAACAAGATTATAATATACGTTCCTTTCAACAAGGGAAAACGGTTTGCCCTGAAAATAAGCGGTGCTTGTGAAGCGAAGGCAGAGCCTTTCTTTGAAGAGCTTTCCGTCCATATTTCCGGAAGCGGTGAGCTTGAGGCTAAAGGATGCGACACCCTTGAACTTGCCGTTTCCGGTAGTTCGGACGTAAGCATTGGCGCTATTACCACCTCGGCTAATTGCCGCATAAGCGGAAGCGGAGATTTGAAAATAGGAACGGTAAACAATATAAAAGCAACCGTTTCGGGTAGCTGTGACGTGTCTATCGGTACGGCTACGGGAGTGATGGACTTTTCGGTAAACGGCGCCGGTGATGTTGAAGCGGGGGGCGACGCAAAGCTGCTAAAGCTTACTATAAACGGAGCAGGCGACTTTAAGGGCAAAGAGTTGACGGTTGACGATGCAGAATTGACGGTAGGAGGCTCTGCCGATATCCATATAGGGCACATTAAAGGTCGTTCGACAGAAAAGCTAAGCGAGAACAGTACTCTCACCGTTGACCGCAGAGGATAGAGCCAAAGCATTGCTTGTTGACCTGAGCTGAAAATTTTGCTACAATACAGAGGAGAAAAGTTGCATTATGAGTTACAGGGGTGGATAATAATGAATTGCCAATTTGAGTATGCAGACAAGAATAAACTTGAAACGGTTCTTCCTAAGCTGTTTGAACTTCTAAGCTCAAATATGAGCATAATAGCTCCTACCGGCAATTCGTACGACGAGGACTACAAAATATGGCTTTCGAATATAGAGCCTGCGATGCAGAAACCTCAGAGGCAAATTATCCTGATGCTTTGCGATAACGATATTGTTGGGTATTTCCAATACTATATAAATTTAAGAACGTTTATGATGGAAGAAATTCAAATAGAAAAGACATATCAAAGGACAGGAATTTTTTCTGCCTTCTATTCATGGTTAGTGTATCAGTTACCCAACGATATAGAGTTCGCTGAAGCCTATGCCAATAAGAAAAACGTCAAATCTCAAGGCATCTTAGAGCATTTAGGGTTAAAGCAGCTCGGTGAATCTAAAAACGGTAACAGCTATCACTATATAGGGGAGTATATCAATTTAAAGAACAAATACAAATAAGTGGTGTAAAATTTGAAGGGGCTAAAATATGCTGGCGCTATTATCTAACGGAATTACAAGCTTGGCACTCAAAGAAGCTATTGAAAAATACGTTGTTGGCAAGAAAAAAGCAGCGGTTGTTGCAACTGCTGACAATGAATACAAAACAAGAAACTATCATATCCCCCGTGTGGTCAGTGAGCTAACTCATATGGCTTGGAAACCGAGCTTTTTGACCTTGACAGTCAAAGTCCCGACCTTTTGCTTGACTATGATGTTGTAGAGTTTATCGGTGGGAATCCGTATTATTTGCTTAACTCTATAAGACGTTGTGATGCCGATCCTGTCTTAGAACAGCTTGCAAAGGATAAAGTGTTAATCGGCTGGAGCGCCGGGGCGTTGGTTATGACCTCATCGATCGCTGTAATAGACGCTTTTGAACCACAAATGAATTTTGTGGATTTGACAGATTTGAAAGGTTTGCGCTTGGCAGACGTACACATTATTCCTCATTACAGTAAATTTCTCCACCGTTACGAAGCCTTTGAAGAAAAGCTAAGGCGTTACGAAGCTGACAATAATTGTACATTGGTAAGACTTAACGATGGTGACGGTATGCTTTTTGAAGGCGGCGAGAGACTCATAATAAAATCAAATACATAGCTTTAACGCAAGTGTCCGCCGAAGGATTCGTTTTACTTCGGCGGATAATTGTCGGGGTCCCCAAGAAGTCGTCAGACTTCTTGGGGTGATTTTTAAAGGTAAAATAATTTCGAAAACAATCCAACCTTTTAGTCAGAAACAGACACTATAGTATGTAATCGCGATTAAGAAGTGCAAAGGAATGGGGTGATACGTTGTCAAAAGAGAATAATTACCGCCGTTTTAGTGACGAAGAGCTTGTAAAAGCTATTCTTGAGGGCGACACCGATGCATATACAGAGGTTATGTCCCGTTATAAGAACATGGTGTATAGCGTTATTTTACATATCCTCTCGGGAGACGGCGATGCGGAGGACATAGCGCAGGAAACCTTTATAGACGGTTTTTTCAGACTGGGCTCTCTGCGTGATAACACCGCTCTTGCACCCTGGCTGTACGGAATAGCAAAACGCAAGGCACTTAACCACTATACAAGGCGAAAGCGCTATGTAAGCTATGATTCCCTTGAAGAAGGTATCACCGGTTTACCTACGGGCAACTCTCCCGAGGATTACGTTATAAAAAACGAAACCGCCTGTCTTGTAAGAAAGGCTATCTCAGAGCTGTCCGACAAAAACAGAAGCGTTGCCTTGCTGTACTATTTTGAAAATATGTCCGTCTCGGATATCGCAAACAGGCTGGGAGTGTCTGTGGGTACGGTCAAGAGCCGTTTGCACGAGGCGAGGAAGAAGCTAAAAGGAGGACTTGCCTTTATGACAGAAAACAATAACCCAACAAATACACAATCCAAAAGAAACGAAGATTTTGATAAAATGCTGCGTGCGAAGCTTAAACAGCTTGAGTATTACTACGCCCTTAACGGAGCATCCTTTGAAGGTTTTGATGCATTGCTTGCCGAAGCGGAAAAGCTTGCCGGTATGTTGCCCGAATCTGCGAAAAAACAAGCGGTGCTGGCAGATGTGTACTTAATGCAGGCTTATCAGGAAAACGAAGACCCTGTTATTATGGAAAAAGCCAAGGATGCGGCTGAAAAAGGAAGCAACGCAAAGGTTATCGCTTCGCTTTTGGTGGATAAAATTCTTGCTACCGATAACGATGATAACGAGGGAAAGCTACGCATAATAGACGAGGAGGCTATCCCAAGGCTAAAGGCGTTGGGTGCAAGAAACGAGCAAGGCGCTCTTATGTTCTGGCGTGGTGCCGCCAACGTGCGCTTGAAAAATTTGGAAGAAGCAAGGTCGGATTTTGAAGAATGCGTAAGGCTTTGCAATGAGGACGAAGTTTACCGTGCCTGCGCATTGTGCGGTATTAAAAACTTGAAGTTGGCTATAGAAAACACCGACGACCCAACTATGGGAATAAGCGTAGTGTCGGAAACCTGTATGAAGAAGGACGGCAAATTGATATTCGCAAGCCAGCCGGGTTTCAGCACTCCTCCGGTTCTTTATGAAAAGCATAAGTGGGATTCTTTACATTACTACGTGTCCTTGGCAGGCAGATTGTTTTACGACCTTTCTATGTCGGTAGGACAAAGCTATACCGATGCAAGCGGAACCACTCTAACCCTTGTCAGTATGGATGCGGTTGCTCAAACACCTGCAGGTATATTCAAAAGCTGTATGCACGTAAGATGCATGGCAGAGGACTGCGTTTCCGATGCGTGGTATGAAAAGGATGTTGGACTTGTTAAGGCAACCTTTACCGAGGAGAACGGTGACACGGAATCGTATCTGCTTGATGAATACAACATAGTCGGCGGTAACGGATATTTCCCCTTTGGGGTAGGTAACCGTTGGCACTACGTTAATCCCGATCTGCCCGATTACCTTTACCAATGCATTGAATATGAGATAGTCTGGACGGATGGCGAGAGAGCCACTTTGTCAACTCTATCCTACGTCAATTTCCGTAAAAACTACGAGCAATGCTGTGATTTGGACAGCGACTATTATATAGGCCAGGGTGAACAGCTATGCTGTGACTGGAAGCTTGACGAAGCAGTTGAGGCTTTGAGAAAGGCTGTGCGTGTAAACACCAACCAAACGGCAACCTTCGCGGCTCTCAACGGTATAGAGGCGCTCAGCCGTTTTTCGGAGTATCATAAAAAGGGGTGGCGTTTCTGTCCTTCGTCTATCAATACGGGCTATATTCGTGCTAAGGAAAACTCCTCCGTATACCATTACGGCGAAAACGCTTTGTATTCCTTCTCCCCATACCGCTTTGGTTCGAGGGGCGAAGAAAACCGTATCTTCGGCGTGAAGCCTTTCCGCTATCTGCAACGAATACTGGGCTGTATGTACGACAACAAATGGGTTATAGGGTATACCGAAACCAAAGACCTTGGCGATAATATCACGGCAAACGTAAGCGTTACGGAAGGTGGTACGGTTACTACAGCCGCAGGGGTGTTTACGGGTACGATAAAGCTTACGGTGGTTTGTGAAAAGGCAGGTATGGACGATGACTATTACATGAAGTATAACTACCAATATACCTTTTGCGGCACCAAGGAATATTGGTTTGCCAAAGGTGTAGGCTTGGTCCGTTTCCGTTGTATATGGGGCAAAAGCCTTGATTCCACCGCCGAGCTTGTAAGCTTCAACGTTCCTGCCGCCGACAGCTCGTATATGCCCATACAGATAGGCAACACTTGGGAGTATGACGAGATAAATCTTACAAAGGAAGGCTACCTTGCAAAGCGCTTTATGCGCATTGACTGTGGCATAAACGACAACTTCATTATATCAGATAATCAGGAATTCGTTTTCAAGGGCACGGAAGAAGAATACGAAGCCTTTAAGGCGTCGCTAAAGTAAAATAAACAGTACGAAAACCGCCGCGAGAAAATCGCGGCAGTTTTTATACAAGGTCTTGACTTAAACACCGTTTTGTGTTACACTCTCAATACTTTTCCGAAAAAAGGGGGGTAAACAGATGAAAATTGCAGTAGTTGGCTACTCAGGCGGTGGAAAAAGCTACCTTTCGGATAAGCTGTCAAAGCATTACGGTGTCCCCGTAATGCATCTTGATGCCGTAAAGTATGATAAAAACTGGGTAGCAAAGGATAAAACTCTCGTCCTTAATCAGGTTGCCCTTTTTATGGAGAAAGAAAGCTGGATAATAGACGGCAATTATAGTGCCCTTTATCAAAAAGAAAGGCTTTTGGCGGCTGATGAAATAATAATAGTAAAGCCGGGTAGGCTAAGATGCCTGTGGGGCGTTATAAAAAGAGAAAAAGAATACAAAAGAATGGGCTACGTTAAAAGTCTTAATTTTGATTTTATATGTTTTGTCCTCTTTGGCGGAAGGACAAAAAAGAGAAGACAGCATTACAAAGACATAGAAAACCAATACAAAGATAAAACCACGGTAATACGCACGAAGCGCCAACTAAATGAATACATAAAAAGGAGGGAACAGCGTGATTAACTTTGTCAGCAAAACTGAAATACATAAGGGCTGGTCGGGAGACAGAAAGTTTTGCGCTGTTGATAGGGACGGCAATAAGTATTTGCTCCGCATCTCTCCTATCGAAAAGGCAGATCGCAAAAAGGCTGAGTACGCAATGGCAAAAGAGGTAGCCTCCCTCGGTATACCTATGTGTATACCTGTGGATTTTTGGGTGTGCGAGGACGGCGTTTACAGCGTATATAGCTGGATAGACGGCGAGGATGCCAGAGATGCTTTGCCTTTTTGTACCGATGCAGAGCTTTATGCCTACGGTGTAGAAGCAGGACGTATACAAAGGATACTTCATTCAATTCCTGCTCCCGAAGATTCGCCCGATTGGGAGGAGAGATATAACAAAAAGCTTGATACCAAGCTTGAAAAATACAAAAGCTGTCCGCTTAAATACGAAAAGGGAGAGCTGCTTGTGGAGTTTGTAGATAAGAACAGACATCTTTTAGCCAACCGCCCCTTGACCTATCAGCACGGAGATTATCATGTAGGAAACATGATGATAGGCAAGGATAAGAAGCTGTATGTAATAGACTTCTTTGACAGAAACGATTTCGGAGACCCGTGGGAGGACATTAAACCTATCACTTGGGACGTGGCAGTAAGCCCTGTGTTTGCCAAAGGTAGAATTGATGGGTACTTTGACGGAAAGATACCCCAAAGCTTTTGGTCTCTTTTGGCACTGTACGTTACCGCAGGCATACTTTCATCCCTGCCTTGGGCAATACCCTTCGGAGAGGGCGAGGTAGAGATAATGCGAAAGCTTGCAGCAGATGTGCTTGACTGGTACGACGGCATGAATAGCGCGGTTCCTAAATGGTATTTGAATATTCGGCAGCATTAAGAACGGCTTTTCCGAAAATAAAGGGACTATCTCTGAATTTGAGACAGCCCACAGATCGCTGACAAAAGCACAGAGCACGAAAAAGGCAAATTGCATCATTACAAAGAAGAAAATTGGGTGACAAATTTCACCCAATTTTCTGCATTTTATTGTAATTTTTCGTTCGTGACGAACCTCAGCTCACAGTACTCCCCGAGGTCCCCACAAAAATGTATTTTTGTGGGGTGGGAATACAGTTCTCGCCTCGGTTCGTCCCGTCTGCACTCTTTCTCAACGCTCTGCCAGCTTGCTATACGGGGTAATTTTTCGTAACGCTGTTTACGGCTTTGCGTCCGTTCTCGGTAGTGAAGAAAATTGCGGCAAACATAGACATAAGTGCGTATGCAGAGTGCCCCAGCTCGTATTTTCCGTCGAAGTCGCAGTCGCAAAAGCCACCCTTCATCAGCTTAAACAATACGTTTTCCACCTTTTCAAGGGGAATATTTGTGTTCTTAACGATATCCTCGGCACTTATACCCTTGCAAAAATCAAGGGTGGATATAACACCCAAAGTATCTTCATCAGAAAGCAGATCGCAAACTTTTTTGATATCGGCAAGGCTTTGGCTTTTAAGCTTGGATAACATATCGGCACCGTAGATCACGCTTATAATCGTACCGTCATCGGTATCGGCGTATACGCTTGTACCGTTACTACTCTCCGTTGCCGAGCCTGTAACCATTCGTGTGTCCGTTGCCCTAACGCAAACCTCTACCGCTTGCTTTGTTGCCTCGAGTCTGCCCACCTCTTTGGCGTATTCCGCAAGGGAAGCCATACAGCTATCCTTTTTTACGTCACTGGGCACTTCAAGCAAAGCGTCGGCAGTAATTCCAAGTATCTGACAAAGCTCGGGCAAAAGCATAATATCGGGCATACTTTCACCCTTTTCCCATTTGGACACAGCCTGTCCCGTAACACCTAACTTTTCGCCAAGATCCTGCTGGGAAAGGGAACGCAGTTTTCTAAATTCACTTATTTTTTCGGCTATGGATTTATTCATAATCGTATTTCCTTTCTAAAAAACAGTATCAGAAAGCTTTCTTGCCTTTATTTTATCCCATACCACCGTTGATTTCAATAACCTAAGCGTTGAAAGTTGTTCAACCGTTGGTTGTGACCGGTTTAAGAAGAGAATCTATGCATAAAGCACTTGCTCTCTGCAAGTGTTTTTTGATATAATAAATAAAAAGCTTGTCACCAAACCCAAAGTTGCCACACTATATAAGCGGAAGGAGGAAGAGCCATGACAGGTGTACTTTTGACGGATTTTACAGAAAACTATCTCCATAAGCTTTTTTACTTTTGCCTTAAGAAAACGGGAAACACCGATGCGGCAGAGGAGCTGACACAGGACATATCCTTACAAATTGTGTCTGCAATCAGCAGCGGTACGGTTCCTACAGAGTTTTCTGCCTGGGTGTGGAAAATCGCACGCAACAGATATGCGGCGTGGGCAAAGGATAAACGCAAAACGCAGGCAACTCAAAGCGGCTTTGATATAGGCGACTACGAAATAGCGGATGACGGCGTAGACGTGCTTGAAGGTATTATTCAAGGCGAACAACTTTCTTTGCTAAGGCGTGAGCTTGCGTTTATTAAAAGTGACTACCGACAACTGCTTGTATCCTATTATGTAAATGATAACTCTGTCAGGGATATAGCCGCTGCTCTTTCTGTTTCCGTGGATTCAGTTAAGCAAAGGCTCGTAAGAGCAAGAAAAACATTGAAAGAAGGTATGGATATGGCAAGAGAATTTGGTGTAAGAAGCTACAAGCCCGAAAATATAAGCTTTGCGGCAAGCGGACATCAGCCCTCAGGGCTTCCGTGGTCTGCCGTGCAAAGAGCTATCCCCGTTAACATATTGCTCCAGGCAAGCAATAACCCCTCTACCTTGGAGGAGCTTTCCATGGAGTTGGGCATAGCCTTGCCCTATATGGAGGAAGAGGTGGAGCTGCTCAGAAAAGCCACGCTTCTTGAAAAGCAAGTGGACAAATATATAACCAACTTTTTTATATTGGATAAGGAATGCAGACTTAGTGTGTATAACGCTCTGCGTGGGGAGTCTGAGGAAAGAAGCGATATTTTAAGCCGCATTATCGACGATACGCTTGAGGATGTGAGAGCGCTGTGCATAAAGCCCGAGCATATAAGCGACAACGCTTTCCGTTGGTTGCTCGTGCCACTTTTCATTGATTTTTGTGTGTACAGGATTGTAGACTTTGCGGTTTTAACCGAAACAAAACGCTCAAACGGAGAATCATGGGGCTTTGTGGGTTACGAAAACGCAGAGCTGCCCGAAAGCTGTTCCATGGGCAACAACGGCAAAGGCGACGGTGGAATGATGTTTTGGTGCTATAAATACGATGACTACGGTATGTGGCACCAGTGTGGCGAGATAGAGGGCGAGCCTTTGCTACTCCTTGTGGATTGCTTGACAAACAGTAGAAAAACAAGCAGCTTTTCCAAGACGGAGCAGATCCGTTGGAGCGAAGGTATTGCAGGGAAATATGCCCACGCAGACGATGAAGGCAACGTAATACCCGATATAGTTGTTTTTGCAAACGGCGGTGTTGAAAAGCTGAAAGAGCTTTTTGTAAGCCACCCTTTGTATTCCGAGTTTCATTCTTATTTCAAAAAAGCATACGATGAAATACAGGGCATATTCAAAAGGTACAGCCACGAGGTACTTCACGATAATTTGGATTACAATATCGCTATGGAGATGCTTGCGGCACGAATGATGTCCGTACACGACCTTGTAAATGCAGGTTATCTTGTTTTACCGGGCGACCCAAAAAAGTCAAATTATGGTATGTATATCAAATTTAATTAATTGACTAATTAACAAAACACGCCGAAGAGCTGATTTTCCTCGGCAGGTTAAAGAAGTGGCAACACATAGTAACGAACTGAGTTACTGTAAAATTTAACTTTAGGGAGTCGGGTTTTAATACCTGTCTCCCTTTTTTTAAACTTGGCTTTGCCTTTTTCGGTGGAGTAAAATTCGAGAATATTGGTAGGAAAAGACGGGATAGGGATTTGATAACGTGGTCGGGGATTTTTTTCTTCGGGCACATTGCTTTTCAGGTAACCGCTTATCCTCTCGAAGATCCTTTTGGCTATCTGAAATATTACCGAGCTGTCATAAGACTTATACCATAAGTATGTGCCCTCGTACTTATGTACATAAGTACAGGGCGCAGGGGAGACCCCTACTACATCGTTAATATTAAAACTTCACATTTTGCAAATAGTATGGTATACTAATCACATCTACTACAAAAAAGGATGTGTAGCCATATGAGTAAAGAAATCCGTTTAAGTGAAGAAGAACAGCTTTTTCTTACGAGCATTGTA
>JAZNUB010000012.1:0-33094 GCA_045592105.1 Eubacteriales bacterium
CTCTTGATTGAGTTTCCCACATTTCCGATATGCGCCAAAAACGAGGGTTTTGCTAACCCTCCTTCTCGCTGTACCCTTTTTGCCTCAAAAACGAGGCTTTTTTCTTTTTCTTCGATGTATTAGTCCCAATCGCAGAAAAAAGAGCTGCCTCAAATGCTCAATCCTTGCATTTGAGACAGCCCCCCTTGGAGCTATTTTATGTTAAGCTTATACCAAGTTAAGAACGAGAGTATAACCCATATATGATGGTACAAATCCTTCTTGCCCTTGCGGTGTTGCTCCAAAAGCTTTAGCGCTTCTGCGGTGTTAATGTATTCCTCCGCAGGGTTTGCCTTTATAATGCTTGCCGCCCAATCGTAAAGCTCGTCCTTAAGCCACACGCGCACGGGCACGGGGTATCCAAGCTTGGGGCGCACAATGGTTTCGGCATTAAGCAGGTCACGGAAGGTATCACGCAGGATAAACTTGGTGGTGCCGTTGTTAAGCTTTTCGCCGTCCAACAGGTCGTGCGCGGCTTTAAACACCTCTTTATCAAGGAAAGGCACACGCGCCTCCAAAGAGTTAGCCATGCTAAGCCTATCGCCTTTAACGAGGATATCCGAAGGCAACCAAGTATTAAAATCAACGTGTTGCATCTTCAACAGCTCGCTGTAGCCGTTGCTTTCCGCTTCCTTATACAGATGCTTCGTCCTGTCGGTATAGCAAACGCCTTTGTCATAGGGAACGTACAGCTTTTTCTTTTCCTTTTCGGTAAACACAAAGCTGTTTCCCACAAAACGCTTTTCAAGCGGAACACAGCCGCGATACAAAAGGTTTTTGCCCTTAACACCATCGGGAAGCAGGCGCGAAAGCGCATACAGCGGCGTTTTTACAAACGAAGGCAAACGCCTTAACGATGCAGAGGAGCGCGAGGTATCGTATATACGGTAGCCGGCAAAAATTTCGTCGCTACCCTCGCCCGAAAGGATAACCTTAACGTGGCGCGCCGCTTCCCTGCTTATAAGGTATATCGCAACCACGGAAGGGTCCCCAACGGGCCCGTCCAAGTGGTACACGGTTTTTTCAAAGTTTTCCACAAAATCGTCCAGCGTACACTCCAGCTTAACGTGGTTTATATCGAGGTGAGAGCTGATAGCCGCCGCATCTGCTATTTCGGAATAGCCTCTAACGTTAAAGCCAACGGTAAACGCCTTAATGCCCGGTTGCAGCTTTGCGGCAACGGCGGTTATAACCGCGCTGTCTATACCGCTGGAAAGAAAGCTGCCAAGCGGCACGTCGCTAAGCATGTGGTGCGCCACGGAATCCTCCACGGCTTCCCTTAACCGCTTTTGCTTTGCGCCGTAGCCTATCTGCATATTGGGGCGGAAGATGGGCTTCCAATAGTTATGTATCTCGGTTTCCTTACCGTTGCAAAGCATATAGCTGCCTTTGGGCAGGATAGAGATATCGCCCGTTATAGTGTCGGGCTCGGTTACGTATTGGAAGGTTAAATAGTGCTGAAGCAGGGTTTTATCCACCTTAAAGCCGTTGTAGCCCTCGTCGTAACGATAAGCCTTAAGCTCGCTGGAGAACACCTTTCCGTTTTCCGTTTCGCGGTAGTAAAGCGGCTTTATCCCAAAAGGGTCCCGCGCGGCAAGCAAGGTGTGCTTTTCGCTATCGTAGATAAGAAATGCAAACATACCGCGCAGCTTTTCCACAAACGCCGCACCGTAAACGCTGTAAAGGCGAAGCATAACCTCCACCTCGCTGTTACCGTCAAAGCGCTCACCGTCCGCCTCAAGCTGTGCCTTCAGCTCTAAATAATTGTATATCTCGCCGTTATACACAACGGTATAACGCCCGTTCTTTTCCGTATACGGCTGTGCGCCGCCCGCAAGGTCTATAATAGAAAGCCTGCGGAAGCCGAAAACCGCACGCTCGCCCTCAAAAAGACCGCTGTCATCAGGGCCGCGGTGGCTGATACACTCCGCCATAGCTTTAACCGAGGAAACGTCCATCGGTTTAACAACATCGTATTTGTATATACCGGCAAAGCCGCACATAAATACTTCCCCCTATATCAAAGCCTTCTTCTGTGCTTTATCTCGCTCATTAAAGAAGAGCATATCCAAATTATAATAACCATCCATACAGTAAACCCAACTATGCTTGCAAAATGGAACCAGTAGTTAGGGTAAACGCCGTAAACGCAACGGCATATAAGGAACACCGCAAACGGTATGCGCGCTAACATAAAGCCGCCCTCAAGGTCATAGCTAAGCATAGCCTTAACGCGCTCTGTAAACAAACGCTCCGCCATAAACACAGCTATAAAGCACGAAAGTGCCAAAAGGGGCGGAACAGCGTATTTAGCCGCGCCCTCCACACGCGCAAACGCGCAAAAAAGCTGTACTGCAAAGGTTACGGCAATAAGCGCGTAGCTTTTAAGCCGCTTAACGCCGATGCGGTAAAGCCCTACGGCTAAAAAGATAGTGCCAGCCCACGCAGGTATAACGTAAACACCGTCCAAAGCAAGGTTCATCTGCAAGGCACAGCCAACGGTGAAAAGCACACACGCCAAGCGGCACGCCAAAAACGTTTCCTGCAAGGGGTTTGCTTTTAAAAAGCCCTCGTACCTTACCCCAAGCGATGCTTTAAGCTTTTCATCGTTCCGCACGCCCTTTAAAAACGAAGCCGTTTTTATAAACCACCATATCCCCGTAATAAGGCTTACGGCAAACAGTATCATAATCGTGCCGTTTTTGTAAAGCAAAAGCAGCCTTTCGCTAAGGTTGGGGTATGCATAGGGGTCGTGCTGAAGCGTTAGCTGGGGCAGTGCCGCAAGCTCCGGCAGGATGGTGCTGAAGGTATGAACAAGCCAAAACGCTATCCATATCCTTTTAAGCTTGTCCACATTTCCTAAAACGCTTTCGCTTTCGCAACGCTGTGCGATATAGCTTATACCGCCGAAAAAGCTAACGGAAAAATATATGGCGGCAAACAACTCTGCCACGCCCAAAAGCGAAACCAAGCTTAAAATCCAGTTTTCGTCCATATCAAAGGCAAAGAACATCAAAACCGTGCGCGCCCCGCTTACAGCCGCACCATACAGCGTCATACGGCGCGCGGTTTCAAGCCGTTCGTCCAAAAACGCTATCTCCGTTAGTGCGGAAAACAACAGCAAAAAGCCTATAAAATCGGGCAAAACGTCGAAAAGGCTTATAACAGGGTTAGCAAGGAATATAAGCCCTATAACGAACCGAACACTGAAAAAGCGTTTTAGTGCCATTATTTATCCTCCGTATCCTTTTGGCGTTTCAACGCCTGCTTGCGCTTTAATATCTCCGTTTGCTCCTTTATAATCCGTTCCTCCTCTACCGCGCGCGCCTTGGTGGTAACGGTGGTAAAGCAGGTGAACAAAAGCAACGCGTTAAGCAATGGCACAAGGAACTTGCACGCAAACAGCACCGCCGCAACACCGCCGGGTGCGCCAAACAGCGCACCTGCGATACTGCCCGCAAAATACAGCGCGGAAACGTAAAGCGTGGCAGTAGCGCGAAACGCAAAAAACTTTGCGCCGCCAAGCCTTGCAACGTTTGCCGTGCTTTGGCAATGCGCCATACAAACGGCGGCACCCATAACGCACAGATAAACGGATTTTATTTTAAGAACCGTTTCGGGAAGCTGTGGGGCATCAGTTAAAACGGTTATAAAGGAATACATACTTAAAGCCGCAACGGGTATAGCCGCAAAAGCGCAAACGCTTGCTATGCGGTAGCCCTTATAGCCCGTAAGCTCCTTCGAAACCTTTAAAAAGCCAACGGCAATAAGCGCGTAGCCAACACCGTCTAAGCCCACGGAATCCAGCATAAGTGCCAAGAAGCCAACAAAACAAAGCCCAAAGCCCATTATTCTTTCCTTTCGCCGCCGCTTGTATTGCCCATACAGCACTTCTTATACTTCTTGCCGCTACCGCAGGGGCAAGGGTCGTTAGGCCCAACCTTTTCTTCCTTCTTTTTAACAACGGTGCGCTTAATAACAGGCTTCTCACCGTTGGAAACGGCATCGCCCTTTAGCACCTGCGTGCGCTGAACGGGCGCAGGCTGGCTTGTACGCGGACGGATTGTAAGCAGCTTACGCACCGTGTTTTCGCGGATATCGGATATCATACGGTCAAACATATTGCCGCCCTCTATCCTGTATTCCGTTATAGGCTTATGCTGTGCATAGGAGCGAAGCCCTATGCCGGACTTAAGATCATCCATATCGTCGATATGGTCCATCCAGTTTCTATCAACGTTTTCAAGCAGCACAACCCTCTCCAGCTCGCGGAATATTTCGGGCGTGAAAAGCTGCTCCTGCTGCTCGTAGCGTTCAGCCGCACGCTCAACAAGCAGCTCGTGCATACTTTCGTAGCTTATCTTATCAAAATCGGTACCGCTGTAGTGGAAATCGTCCTCCGTACAAAGTATACCCAAAAGCTCCTGCCTTAACGCATCGTACTGCCACTCGTCCGGAGTGCCAACCGTGTGCTTGGAAAGCACGCTGTCAACATACTCGCCAAACATACCCGTTATGGTGTCCTTTAAATCCTTGCCGTCCAAAACGGAACGCCTTTGCTTATAGATGGTTTCGCGGTGCTGATTCATAACGTCATCGTATTCCAAAACGTTCTTACGGCGCTCAAAGTTGTTGCCCTCAAGGCGTTTTTGCGCGTTCTCTATGGAGCCTGACAGCACCCTTGCATCTATGGGCGTGTCCTCGTCCATGCCCGTGCGCGATACAACGGAAAGCACCCTCTCCGCACCGAAAAGGCGCATAAGATCATCCTGCATAGAGAGGAAGAACCTGCTCTCACCGGGGTCGCCCTGTCTGCCCGCACGGCCGCGAAGCTGGTTGTCTATACGGCGGCTTTCGTGCCTTTCCGTACCAAGTATATAAAGGCCGCCTGCCGCCTTAACCTTTTCAGCCTCTGCCTTTATAACGCTGTCCGCCTCCGCGGTATATTTAGCGTATTTATCGCGTATCTCAAGTATCTCCTCGTCCTCGCTTGCGGCAAAGCCCGTTGCTTCAAATATCTTGGCTTCCTCGTAGCCCTCTTTTCTAAGACGCTCCTTCGCTATATAGTCCGAGTTGCCGCCAAGCATAATATCCGTACCACGCCCTGCCATATTGGTGGATATCGTTACGGCACCTGCCTTGCCCGCCTGTGCAACTATCTCCGCTTCCTTTTCGTGGTGCTTTGCGTTAAGCACGGTATGCGGCACGCCCGTTTTGGAAAGCATAGCGGAAAGCAGCTCGCTCTTCTCAACGGAAACGGTACCAACAAGCACGGGCTGCCCCTTTGCGTGGCACTCCTGTATCTGCTTGATGATAGCGCGGTACTTGCCCTGCTCCGTTGTGTAAACAACGTCGTTCTGGTCCTTGCGGATAAGCGGCTTGTTAGTGGGTATTTCCACTACGTCAAGCCCGTATATTTCCATAAACTCGTCCTGCTCGGTAAGCGCGGTACCCGTCATACCCGAAAGCTTTTTGTAAAGGCGGAAAAAGTTTTGGAAGGTGATGGTAGCCATCGTTTTGTTCTCACGCTCTATCTTAACGCCTTCCTTAGCCTCGATAGCCTGATGCAAGCCGTTAGAGTAGCGGCGCCCGTGCATAATACGGCCCGTGAAGCTGTCTACAATAAGCACCTCGCCATCCTTAACAAGATAGTCCACGTCACGCCTCATAACGCCGCGCGCGCGGATAGCGTTGTTAAGATGGTGCATAAGCGCGTTGTTTTCAGGGTCGCCAAGGTTTTCTACGCCAAAGTGCTTTTCGGCTTTCTCAAGCCCCTTGCCCGTAAGCACGGCTGTGCGCGCCTTCTCGTCCACTATATAGTCTGCATCAAGGTCCTCTTGGTCCTCCTTAGCGTCTATCTCCTTAATACGCTGTACCTTTAAACGGCGCACAAAATCATCCGCCTTCTGATAAAGCGGGTCGCTTTCGTCCCCGGGGCCGGATATAATAAGCGGCGTTCTTGCCTCGTCTATCAAGATACTGTCCACCTCGTCAACAATGGCAAACGCGTGCCCACGCTGTACGGTGTTGCGCTTGTAGATAGCCATATTGTCACGCAGATAGTCAAACCCCAGCTCGTTATTAGTGCCGTAGGTTATATCGGCGGCGTACGCTTTTTGGCGTTCGTCCGATTTCAAGCCGTTCACTATAAGCCCAACGCTCATCCCCATAAAACGGAAGATACTGCCCATCCACTCACTATCACGCTTTGCAAGATAATCGTTCACGGTAACTATATGCACGCCGTTGCCCGCAAGCGCGTTAAGGTATGCAGGCAGGGTTGCCACAAGGGTTTTACCTTCGCCCGTTTTCATCTCCGCTATCCTGCCCTGATGGATGATGATGCCGCCTATCAACTGCACCTGATAGTGCCGCTTGCCCAAAACGCGGGTAGAAGCCTCCCGCACGGCGGCAAACGCATCCGGCAACAGATCGTCCAGCGTTTCGCCCTTGGCAAGCCTTTCCTTAAAAACGGCGGTTTGTGTGGAAAGCGTGGCATCGTCCATAGCGGAATACTTGCCTGCCAACGCTTCTATTTTATTTACAAGCGGCATTATTTTTTTAACCTGCCGCTCACTTCTTGTACCAAAAACTTTAGATATTAAGGACATAGTTAATCTTCCCCTTTTGTGTAATTACCCTATTATACAATATTTCTTTGCAAATTGAAAGCGTTTTGCAAAAAATAATTGCCAACTGAAGAAAAAACCGTTATAATAAGGTGAGCTTTTTTGAGAAAAAGAGGATAAATTTTATGAAAAACGTAAACGTATGCCTTTTAGAGCCGGAGATTCCGCAAAACACGGGCAACATCTCGCGCACCTGTGCGGCAACAAACAGCAGCTTGCACCTTATACGCCCCTTGGGCTTTGAGGTGAACGACAGAACCTTAAAGCGCGCAGGGCTGGACTATTGGCAGTATCTTGACCTAACTTATTACGATAACTGGGCGCAGTTTGAAAAAGCGCACGGTGGCGCACCGATATATTTTTTCTCTACCAAAGCAAGGCGTTGCTACACGGAGGTGGAGTATAAAAAGGGCTGTTTTCTTGTGTTTGGTAAGGAAACGGCGGGCATACCCGAAAGCTTGCTTAAAGCCAACGAGGAGAGATGCGTTCGCATCCCTATGTTTGAGGACCTGAGAAGCCTTAATTTATCCAACAGCGTTGCAATAGCCGTGTACGAGGCGTTGCGCCAGCAGGGCTTTGACGAGCTTAACAAAGCGGGCAAGCTTTTCCCCACAGCGGTGGACGAGAAAGGGCAGGTGGTATTTTGAAAACGATAAGCGCGATATCAACGCCGCACGGGGTTGGCGCGGTATCTATGATAAGGCTATCGGGTGACGATGCTTTTGATATAGCGGCGCGCGTTTTTAAGCCCGCAGGCAAAAAGCCACTTAAAGAAATAAATGCAAACACAGCCGTATACGGTGTGTTTTTTGATACGGACGGGGAGTTTGACGACGGTATAGTAACCATATACCGCGCTCCGCGCTCCTACACGGGCGAGAACGTTTGCGAGCTTATGTGCCACGGCGGTGTTTTGGGCACGCGCCGTTTGCTTGCGGCAACGATAGCGGCAGGGGCTGTGCCTGCGGCGGCAGGTGAATACACAAAGCGCGCGTTTATCAACGGCAAGCTAAGCCTATCGCAGGCGGAGGCTGTTGGCGCGTTGATAGAGGCTAAAACCGATGCCTGCCTTGGCGTTAGTATACGCCAGCTTGGCGGTGCTTTAAGCAAGCGTATAAACGCCTGCTACGAAACGGTTTTAAAGCTTACGTCCTCGGTTTACGCGTTTATAGACTACCCTGAGGAGGATATGACCGACCTTAGCGAGAAGGAGCTGCTTGAAGCCTTAGAGGGTGTTAAAAGCAACCTATCCGCGCTAAAGGGCAGCTATCGCTACGGCAAGGCTATATCAGAGGGCGTTAGCTGTGCGATAGTTGGTTGCCCCAACGTGGGCAAAAGCTCTGTTTTAAACCTGCTTGCGGGCGAGGAGCGCGCCATAGTAACGCAATACGCGGGTACAACGCGTGACGTTATTACGGAAACGGTGCGGCTTGGGGATATATTGCTTCGCTTGTCCGACACGGCGGGCATCCGCGCGGGCGGTGGCGAGATAGAGAAGCAGGGCATCAGCCGCAGTATCCAAAGCATAGAGAAGTCGGAGCTTATTATAGCGGTGTTTGACGGCTCCAAAAAGCAAAGCGATGCAGACAACGAGGTTGTTCGCCATATAGAAAGCGCGGGCAAAACGGAGCAAACCATAGCTTTGATAAACAAATCCGACAAGGGCAAGCAATACGATTACTTGCTGCCGTTTAAGCAGATAAGCATCTCGGCAAAAACGTCCGCGGGCTTTGACGCGCTTAAAGAAGCGGTAAGTGCTTTGTACGCGCAAGCGGAAACGGACGGCGGTAACGAGGTAATAACCAACGCGCGCCAATACGGTGCTATATGCCGCGCGCTGGATTGTATAGAAGGTGCTATATCCGCGCTAAAGGGCGGCTTTACGCAGGATATAGCGGGGATGGATATGGAAAACGCGCTTATGGCGCTTGGCGAGCTGGACGGCAGAAGCGTTAGCGAGGAGATAGTTAGCGATATTTTCTCTCGCTTTTGCGTTGGCAAATAACTTAAAAGGAAGATAAGCTTTTATGATAAAATACGAAGCTGATACACTTGATATAGCAGTAATAGGCGCTGGGCACGCGGGCATAGAAGCGGCGCTTGCGGCGGCGCGTATGGGGCACAAAACGGCGTTGTTTACGCTATCGCTGGATTTGGTTGGCAATATGCCGTGCAATCCGTCCATAGGCGGCACGGGCAAGGGGCATTTGGTATACGAGATAACCGCGCTGGGTGGCGAGATGGGCTACGCGGCTGATAAGGTTATGCTTCAAAGCCGTATGCTAAACCTAAGCAAGGGGCCTGCCGTTCATTCGCTTAGAATGCAATCCGACCGCCGCGCATACCAAAGCTATATGAAAAAGGTGCTGGAGGAAACGGAAAACCTAAGCCTTATACAGGCAGAGGTGGTGGAGATAACAAGCGATAACGGCGCAGTAACAGGCGTTACAACGGCGTTTGGCGGCCATTTTGCGGCAAAAGCCGTTATTATCGCCACAGGTACCTCCTTAGGCGGCAGGATAATAGTGGGCGAGCACGCGTATGCTTCAGGGCCGGACAATACCAAGGCGGCAAACGCGCTTACCGCCTCGCTTTCGGAGATGGGTGTGCCGCTAAGGCGCTTTAAAACGGGCACGCCTGCGCGCATACATAAGGACAGCATTAACTACTCCGTTTTAGAGGAGCAGGAGGGCGATAACCCGCCAACCTATTTCACCGTGGAGGGCGAAAAAAACAAGGGCGGCATCCCCTGCCATATAACCTACACCAACGAAGAAACGCACCGAATAATAAAGGAAAACCTGCACCGCAGTCCGCTGTACGGGGGCGAGATAAAGGGCGTTGGCCCGCGATACTGCCCCAGCATAGAGGACAAGGTTGTGCGCTTTGCGGACAAGGAGCGCCACCAGATATTTATAGAGCCGATGGGCGTGGATACGAAGGAAATGTATCTGCAAGGGCTTTCGTCCTCGCTTCCCGAGGAGGTGCAAAAGGAGCTTGTTCACTCTATAAAAGGGCTTGAAAACGCTGTGTTTATGCGTACCGCCTACGCGATAGAGTACGATTGTACCGACCCTACGGAGCTGCTTCCCACCTTGGAGTTTAAAAGCGTAAGCGGCTTGTACGGCGCGGGGCAGTTTAACGGCAGCAGCGGCTACGAGGAAGCGGCGGCACAGGGGCTTATTGCGGGTATAAACGCGGCACTAAAGCTTGAAAACAAAGCTCCGCTTATACTAACCCGCGCAGAAAGCTATATCGGCACGCTGATAGACGACCTTGTAACCAAGGGTACAAACGAGCCGTACCGTATGATGACCTCCAGAAGCGAGTATCGCCTGCTTTTAAGGCAGGACAACGCGGAGGACAGGCTTATAGAAAAAGGCAGGCAGATAGGGCTTGTAAGTGACAAGCAGTACGCACGCTACAAGGCGGATAAGGAAGCGATAGAAGCAGAGATAGCGCGCCTAAAGGGCGAAACGCAAAGCAAAACGGAAGCGTTGGATGCGCTTCTTGAAGCCAAGGGCTACACGCCCACCGTAGGCGGCATACGCAAGGGGGATTTGCTTTTGCGCTCAGGCATAAGTCTTATGGACGTGTATAAGCTGGAGGGCAAGGCTCCAAGCCTTGAAGCGCGCCTTATACAGCGCGTGGAAACGGAGATAAAATACGCGGGCTATATAGAAAAGCAACAGCGCGAGGTGGAGCGTTTTGCATCCCTTGAAAGAAAAAAGCTACCCGAAGATATTGATTACAGCACGATAAAGGGCATACGCATAGAGGCGGCGCAAAAGCTGCAAAGGCTTCGCCCGCAAAGCATAGGTCAAGCCTCACGCATATCGGGCATAAGCCCTGCGGATATAAGCGTTCTGCTTGTGTACCTATCCCGCAGAGGAGGAGAAGAAAATTGAGCGTTATAGATATACTAAAGCCGCACAGCCCCGTAAAGCTTAGCGCGCAAACGGAAGAAAAGCTATCGGTTATAGCAAGCCGTTTGCAAAGCGAGAACAAAAAATACAACCTAACCGCGCTTACCGAGGACGAGGACGTTGCGCTGTTACACTTTGCCGATTGCCTTCAGCTTTTAAAGCACGTGGATTTCAAAGGCAAGCGCGTTATAGATATAGGCTGTGGCGGAGGCTTTCCCGCTTTGGTTTTGGCGGCGGCAGAGGACACAATGCAGCTTACCGCGCTGGACAGTACCGCAAAAAAGTTAAGCTTTGTTGCGGAAACGGCAAGCCTTGCGGAGATAAACAACCTAACAACTCTTTGCGGTAGAGCAGAGGAGAAGGCGGCAGACAACAGAGAAGCCTTTGATATAGCGGTATCGCGCGGGGTAACGCGCCTAAACGCTTTGTGCGAGCTGTGCTTGCCCTACGTAAAGCTTGGCGGCTTATTCGTGGCAATGAAGGGCGCGGCAGGCAAGGAGGAAGCGGCAGAGGCGGAAAAGGCGATAAAAACGCTTGGCGGCACGCTTGTGGAGATAATCCCCGCACCCGTACCACAGCGTGGGGACGAGCATTGCCTTGTAATAATCAAAAAAACCACCCCCACACCCGCAAAATATCCGCGCGCGTGGGCAAAAATAAAATCCGCGCCTATCTCTTGACAAAGCCTATCAGGTAGGCTATAATCGCATCAGTACAAAAGAATAACGCGCAAAGCATGTTGGGGCGTTTTCGCCCTGCTTGTCGGGCAAGTTAAGGCTTGTTCGGGGATAAGGAAACAGCGGTGTAAATCCGCGGCAACAGCCATTACCGTTACAGTCGGAATGCTTATCGCTTTGTGAAAAAGCAAAAAACACCTTTGGGCAATACGGAAGGATGGTTTGCAAGCAAAAAACGATGGCGTTAAGAGCAGGTGCGCCACCGTTTAACAAGCATTGTATAAAACGCCCTTCCGTTTACGGAGGGGCGTTTTTTGGTTCGTTTTTTTGTGCATACTAAAAAAACGGAGGATAAAACCACTATGAAAAAACAATTTTTAGCACTAAGTCTTTTAATCTGCCTTGTGTTCACCGCCTGCGCTAACGACGTAACGGGAGGCGTTTGGGAGAACGCAACCGTTACGGAAAACGCAAGCTACGGCATGGGCGCAACCACCATTGAGGTGGAGGTTAAAGCGGAGGACAAGGCAGTTACGCTAACCATCAAAACGGACAAAGCCACGCTTGGCGATGCACTAAAGGAGCACAGCCTTATAGACGGCGACAAGGGCGAGTTTGGCATCTACGTAAAGAAGGTTATAGGCATAACGGCTGATTACGATGTGGACCAAAGCTACTGGTCCTTTACCAAAAACGGCGAAATGCTGATGACGGGTGTTGACGGCGTGGAAATAAGCAACGGCGAACACTATGAAATCACCTACACCAAATAAAAGGGCGCGCTTAACCGTGCGCGAAATGGTGATTTTTGCACTGCTTGGCGCGTTGATGTTTTGCTCCAAAATAATTATGGAAGCGCTTCCAAACATCCACCTGCTCGGGATGTTTACAATGGTTTTTGCGCTTGCTTACCGCAAAAAGGGGCTTATACCCTTGTATTTGTACGTTTTTATAAACGGCGTATGGGCGGGCTTTGACCTTTGGTGGATGCCTTATCTGTATATATGGACCTTGCTTTGGGGCGCAACGATGCTACTGCCAAAACGCCTTCCCTTAAAGGCGGCGGTGTTTGTTTACCCGATAGTGTGCGGCTTGCACGGTATGCTTTTTGGTATACTGTATTCACCTGCACAGGCTTTAATGTTTGGGCTTGGGTGGAAACAGCTTTTGGCGTGGATAGCGGCAGGCTTTCCCTTCGACGCCTTGCACGCGGTAGGCGACCTTGTTGCAGGCGTGCTTATTATCCCACTTTGGAACCTTTTAGTAAAAATAGACCCTGCCGTGCATAAACCCGCCTGGGCAAAATAAGCAAAACACGGGAATGTAAAAACCAACAAACCGCAAAAAGCAAAGCGGGGCGGCTTGAATGCTAAAAAGCATTTAAGCCGCCCCATCGCGTTACATCAAAATAAACGTATTCTCTGTTAATACACTCCTCTTAACCCCTCTTATTGTCAATGATTTATACGCACAAATCACATCCACAATCGTAGGGCGGGGGCTCGCTCCCGCCGCCTCGTTCGTTTCGGTGGGAACAGACATGCGGCATACGACGCAAGATACCAACGCATCCGGCAAATCCCTTGCCCCTATTCCTCTGCGTATAATTCGTCGCAATACCAACGCATCGGGTTTTCGCAGATGTATTCAACGTGTTTTTCATAATCCTTTTGGTTACGGATTACGTGATCATAAAAAGACGTTTGGAATAATTTTTCTGTTAATCCGTTCTTCTTACACTCTCTCGTTGTCAATGATTTATACGCACAAATCACATCCATTATCGTAGGGCGCATGTCTGCTCCCGCCGCATCGCTTTTTAAGATAAATATAACGTGAATGTGATTTGGCATAATTACGTATCTGTCAACAGAAAGGCAAGGATATCGGTCTTCAAGCAACAATAATTGTTTCTCCGCAATCTTTCCAAACGCGGTGTATTCCACTACGTTCGTTTCGGCGGGAGCAGACAGGCGCCCTACGATGCAAGATAGCACAGACCTTCTGTTTTGGGTGCATATCGTAACAAAATACGCACCTACAGAGCTATAATCATAACGATCAAGCCGCGGATGCTTCCTTTGCGGCAATTCCGTTTTGTTCTCCATTTTGATCATCCATCCCAATACAGCCCCTTTAAATGTAAACATCCATATTTTTCGCGGACATGTGCCGCGAAAAATATTCCTTGGGCTTTCGCGAGTGCCGCAACGCGGCGCGAGATGCGAATGAACGAAAGCCTAAATATCAAATTCGGGGTCCCCGCAACGAACGAAGTGAGTTGTGGGGCTTATTCTTTCGGGGTCCCCGTTGCGAACGTAGTGAGCAATGGGGCTAAAATTGTGGGGATTAATCGTCTTCTTCGTCTTCTTCGTCCTCGTCGTCGTCAGTTTTTTTCTTCGGGCCGAAGCTAAGCTTGTTTTCCTTGCCGTAATATACGCGCTTTATATTTTCGCGGTGCATATAAATAACAAGCAGCCCGCACACAAAGCAGAACAATATCTTAAACAGCCCCGGTGAAGCACCCGTTACGTAGCTATGGGTTATATAGGTTATCGCGGGGTAGAAAAACGCCGCTATAACCGACCCCATCGAAACGTACCTTGTTATAAGCAAAACAATCGCAAACAACAGAATCAAGCAAAGGAAAACGTAGGGGTCCAGCAGTAAAATCATAGTAGCCGCGGCAAGCACGCCCTTGCCGCCCTTAAAGCGGTAATAGATAGGCGCAATATGCCCTATAACGCAGAAAAGCCCGCTTAAATACGCACCGTCCATAGAGCCGATATAGTTGCCGCCGCAAAGCCACGCGCCCACAAAGATGGAAACAGCCGCTTTAAGCATATCGCCTATCAAGGTTAAAGCTCCGGCCTTTTTGCCAAAGGTGCGAAGCATATTTGTAAGCCCAGCGTTGCCGCTGCCGAAGTTTCTTATATCCTTGCCGTACAGCTTGCCCGACACGATTATTGCAGAGTTGATACTGCCAAGCAGATAGCCGCAAACGGCGCACAGCAGTATCTCAATAACAGTAATCCATTCGGGCAAAACGTTGTTTGGCAGTAGGTTTGCGTTATAAAGCAGGGTGTTTAACCCAATTTTTTCAGCAATCCAATCATACCACATTATAACAAATCCCCCTTTTTATCAGCCCTCGTCCTTTTGGCGAACAATAAGCTTAATGGGCGTACCCTCGAAGCCGAAAACGTCTCTTAAACAGTTTTCGATATAACGCTGATATGAAAAATGGAAAAGCTCTGCGCTGTTGCAGAATATAACAAAGGTAGGCGGCTTGATGCCGATTTGCGTCATATAGTAAATTTTAAGCCTTCTGCCCTTATCCGTAGGCGGCTGAACGCGGTTCATCGCATCGTTAAGCACATCGTTAAGCACGCCCGTGGAGATACGCTGAAGCGCCTTATCGTGCACGGCGTTTATCATTTCGTACAGCTTGTCCACCCTTTGCCCCGTTTTTGCGGATATAAAGGCTATGGGCGCGTAGGTCATATAAGAAAGCGCATCGTATATATCCTTTTTAAAGTTGTTTACGGTGCTGTTGTCCTTTTCAAGGCTATCCCATTTATTCATTACTATAATAGAAGCCTTGCCTGCGTTGTGGCTGATACCGGCAATACGCTCGTCCTGCGCGGTAACGCCCTCTGCCGCATCACACATAATAAGGCAAACGTCGGCACGTTCAACAGCGGCGCGTGCGCGCAGCACGCTGTATTTCTCGATATTGTCCTCTATCTTAGAATTGCGGCGTATACCCGCCGTATCTATAAACACGTATTTGCCGTGCTCGTTTTCAACGCGGGTATCGGTTGCATCCCTCGTTGTGCCGGGCACGTTGGAAACGATAACGCGCTCCTCGCCCGCAACGCGGTTTACAAGCGAGCTTTTGCCCGCGTTGGGCTTGCCGATAACGGCAACGCGTATAACGTCCTCCTCCTCAGGCTCTGCCTCAAACTCCGGCAGCAGCTCCACCACGCGGTCAAGCACATCTCCCGTGCCTGTGCCGTGAACGGAAGACAACGCAATAGGCTCGCCCAAGCCAAGCTCGTAAAACTCGTAATACTCACCGGGTAGTGCGCCAACGCTGTCTATCTTATTAACCGCAAGCACTATGGGCTTACGGCTTTTTAAAAGCCTTGTGGCTATATCGCGGTCATCCGCCGTTACGCCTGCGCGCACGTCCGTCATAAACACGATAACGTCTGCCGCGGCTATCGCAAGCTCCGCCTGCGAGCGCATCTGGCGGAGCATCTCCGTGTTAGCCTGCGGCTCTAAACCGCCCGTGTCGGTCAACACAAAGGGAACGCCGTTCCACTCCGTTTCGGCATATATACGGTCACGCGTTACACCGGGCGTATCGTCCACGATAGAAATGCGCCCACCTGCTACCTTATTAAAAAAGGTGCTTTTCCCAACGTTGGGTCTGCCAACTATAGCAACTGTTCCCTTCATATAATCTCCTCCTCATCAACGCCAAGCAGCTTTGCCAGCAAGCTTTCGCCGTTGCTTTCCGCAACAAGCACGCTAACCCCAAGGCTGCTCTCAAGCTCCGCAACGGAAACACCGTCCAAAAACAAATCGCGCTCATATCTAAGCATATTGCAGGGGAGGATAAGCGCCTCACCCAAGGGGCTGCCCTTAACGGTGTTTATAAGGTCACCACCCGTTACAAGCCCGCTTACCGTTACGGTTTTGCCGAAAAAGCTGTTTTCAACCTTATACACCTTACAGCTAAGCCCCGTAAACGCCTGCATAGCCATCTCGCAAAGCTCCACTATATGCTCGAACGCCAAAACGCCCGTTGCAAGCGACACGGTACGCCCCTCAAAAGCGTTTTTTTCAAACGCTTCTGCCGCGCACTCAAGCGCATACACAAACTCTTCCCTGTGGTTGCGAAGCATCCCAACGCCGTTTTCAAGCTGAGGATACCCGTCATACTCGTCCTCCTCAGGGATGCTTAGCCCTGCTGTAATATAAAACTCGTCCGATGCGTAGAACATACGCACCCCGCGCTTTGCCTTGCACTTGTCTGCAAACGCTTCTATCCTCTTAACAACGTCCAAAGCGCCGCCCTTTGTGTAGGGCTTTAAGGGGTACAGCCCCTCTCTGTGCGCGGTTACACCCACAGGAACCGCCGAAACGCTTTGCAGCGTTTTAAGCTTATACAGCTCCTGCATACTATACTCAAGCTCTTCGCCATCGTTTATGCCCTCGCACAGTACAAGCTGTGCGTTTATGGCAATGCCGTGCTCCGATAGCTGGGTTAGATATTCAAGGCACTTGCCCGCAAAGCGGTTGCCCATCATTTTACATCTAAGATCGCCGTTCATCGTGTGAACGGAAACGTTAAGCGGTGATATATGCATCTTTATGATGCGCGCAACATCGCTATCGGTAAGGTTGGTCATCGTAACGTAGTTACCGTGCAGGAAGGAAAGCCGCTCGTCATCATCCTTGAAGTAAACAGATTCCCTCATCCCTTTGGGGTTTTGGTCTATAAAACAGAAGATGCAATTGTTGCGGCAACGCTTCTGCGCATTTATAAGGTAGGTTTCAAACTCCGCCCCAAGCGGCTGATACTCCTCCTTAACCACGCGCACCGCACCACGGCTAAGCTTGATGTTAAGCACGCTGTCCGTAGTGTAAAAATAATAGTCCAACCCATCGTTAATAGGGTTGCCGTTTATGCTTATTATCTCGTCCCCTGCTAAAAGGCCCGCCGCCTCTGCCGCGCTGCCCTTTTCTATACCACTTATCCTTACCATAAAAACACCGCCTAAAACGCAAAAGGCGCACCGACTGCCCAAGCATATTAGCCCGGAAAGACGGCACGCAATTAAATCACGCTACCCCGCGCCACAAACGGCGCAAAACACCGTGAAGGAAGACCCCGCCAGCTTGTACCCGTCGGGGTCCCCACGCATTAAACAAAGCCTTATGCCTTTTTGCTGTCCTTGCTGATGATTTCCTCACCTGCATAAGAGCCACAGCTTTTGCATACTCTGTGAGCGAGATTATATTCGCCGCACTTTGCACATTTGGTCATGCCGGGCATATCCAGCTTCCATACGGAAGAGCGCCTTTTATCTCTTCTTGCCTTAGATACTTTTGCCTTTGGTACTGCCATTTTCAGCACCTCCCTCTCTTTATAGCAATAATATATCAGCCGTTATCAAGCAACGCTTTCAAAACCTCAAGCCGTGGGTCAATCTCCTTCACCGTGCAGCCGCAGCTAACCTTGTTAAGGTTTGCGCCGCATTTAACGCACAGCCCCTTGCAGCCCTCACTGCAAAGCAGCTTGGAAGGCAGCTCCAACACAAGCTCCTCCTCAAACACAGGGATAAGGGACAAAAACCCGTCCTCATCAGCAACAACGTACTCGTCGTTTTCGTCACCCACAAGCGCCTTTGCCACGGGGCGCACCGTTTCAATAACCTTGCTGTACGGAAACTGTGCACCGCAACGCGCACAGATGCCAAACCCCTCAACAACGGTTTTTGCCGCAAGCTCCATATATCCGCCGTGGTTGCGTAAAACGCCATCCACCTTGGCTGTTGCCGCTTCCAAATCCGCAATGTCGGTAACAGGAAAAGCAAAGCTGAACCCAAGTGTGCCACTGCCCTCGGCAAGCAGTTGTTGTATGTCCAAGCGCAATTAAACACACCCCCGTGTAAACGCCCACATCTTTGCAGACGCATTCTGTATTATATCAATATTTATTGGCTTTGTCAACAGCTTTTTTAAAGGTTTTTGTATAAAAACATGCCTTTTATGCCAAAATAACGGCGACAAGGAGATGTTTAGATGAAAAAAATGTGTTTATGCCTTGTATTAAGTGGCGCGGCAACGGGAATGGTAATAGGCGCTGTGTCCTCGTATGTAACCGCGGTTATGCTTAAAGAAAAGCTAAGCCTTAGCGATATGATGCGCTGTAAAGCCAAAAGCGCGCTTTCGGGCTTAACCAAATAAAAGGTAAAATGGTCCGGCTCAAATCGTTCGATTTTAGCCGGACCACAACTTTACTTAGTCCCTTTGGGCCAAACTTAACTGTTATCTTTGATAACAACTTCACTTTTACTAAGCAAAAACTTCACTAAAATACAAGATGTGTTGCCCAAACAATCTATATGCCACGCTTGTTTTTAAAAATAAAACCCCGGTACAGTGCGTAGGGTCGATTCACGAATCGACCGCTACATTACGGTTAAATACTGCGTTACGGTGTAATGGGATGCCATTTCCTCGTAGGGCGGGGGTTTACTCCCGCCGCTTCGTTTATTAATGCACAAGCTTTCCAAACACGGCGTATTCAACTCCGTTTGTTTCGGCGGGAGTAAACAGGCGCCCTACGTTAAGGCGTTACGCTTTATTTTAGAACTAAATCCTTTTGCGGTGTGCTACGCAACAATTTATATGCAACGCTTGTTTTTAAAAATAAAACCCCGGTACAGTGCGTAGGGTCGATTCACGAATCGACCGCTACATTACGGTTAAATACTGCGTTACGGTGTAATGGGATGCCATTTCCTCGTAGGGCGCCTGTCTGCTCCCGCCGCTTCGTTTATTAATGCACAATCTTCCCAAACACGGCGTATTCAACTCCGTTTGTTTCGGCGGGAGTAAACCCCCGCCCTACGTTAAGGCGTTACGCTTTATTTTAGAACTAAAGCTCTATAAGATGTTTTGGTGATACGGCTATATTCTCACAGCCTGTATCGGTAACAAGCACCGTGTCCTCTATCCGCACGCCGCCAAGTCCCTCTATATATATGCCCGGCTCTACGGTCATAAACATACCGCTTTGCAAAACGTCCTCACTGCGGGTAGAGCAGGAAGGCAGCTCGTGTATCTCCAAGCCCAAGGAGTGCCCCGTGGAATGCCCAAAGCAGCCCTCGTAGCCCTCTGCGTATATATAGTCCCTTGCGGCTTTGTCCACCGCCTTGCAATGCGCGCCGCTTTTTATAGCCGCTATCGCGCGTTTTTGCCCCTCCAGCACGGTTTCGTAGATGTGGCGCATCTTGTCGCTTGCCTTGCCAAGCACTATTGTTCGCGTCATATCAGAGCAGTAGCCGTTGTACGAAGCACCAAAGTCCATTGTAAAAAAGCCGTTTTCCGTTAGCACCTCGTTTCCGGGAACTCCGTGCGGCAATGCACTTTTCACGCCTGATACGGCTATCGTTTCAAACGCAAGCCCATCCGCGCCGTTCTTTTTCATAAAATATTCCATCTCCGCGGCTATTTCCTTTTCGGTCATCCCGCGCTTTATATAGCCCAATATGTGGGCAAAGCATTTGTCCGTTATAGCCTGTGCCTTCTTAACACAGTCTATCTCAAACGCCGTTTTTATCTGCCTTGCCTTGCCGTTTATATCCGCCACGGGTATCAGCTTAACGCCCTCAAGCACCTCCTCAAGCCTTTTTAGCGCCGCAACGGTTACCGCGGTGCTTTCTATTATAAGCGCCTTTATGCCCCTTGCCGCTACCTGCTCCTTAAGCGTTTTGTAAAGCCCATCCATACTGCGAACAACGCAAACGCCCTCAAGGTTTTTGCCCTCTGCCGCAAGCGCGTAGCGCATATCCAATATCAGCACCGCCTCGTTCTCAAGGCAAAGCGCTAACCCATCCGAGGAGGGGAAGCCCGTTACGTAGCGGCGGTTTATACCGTCCTCAAACAAAGCACCGTCCGCCCCGTGCTGCTTTGCTACGGAATATGCGTATTCTCTGCCGTTCATCAGCGCGCCTCTCCTTCAGCCAACAGCGCCTTTAATTCCTCTGCGCTGTATTTATATATCTTGTCACAGAATTTGCAGTTAAGCTCCGTGCCGCCCTCCGCTATCATCTCCGAAAGCTCTTGCCTGCCAAGCGATATAAGCGCCTTATCGGTCTTTTTGCGGCTGCACGCACAGCGGTATTCGCAACGCATACCGTCAAACTGCTCAAACTCTATGCCCTTTAGGTACATACCAGCTATCTCGCTTAGCGTGTGCCTTTCAACAAGCTCGCTTATCGGGGGCAGCCCTTTTATGTTTTGCTCGATAACGTCTATAATGCTCTCGTCCGCAAACGGAAGAAGCTGCAACAGCGCACCGCCTGCCGATATAGCGCGGTAGTCACGCCCAACGCGCACCCCAAGCGCACACAGCGTTGGCACCTGCTCGCTTTGCGCGTAGTACGCCGCTATGTCCTCCGCTATCTCGCCGCTTTGTATCTCCAAAACGCCAACGTACGGCTCCTCAAACCCTGCCGCGTCTCTTAAAACGTACATACTGCCCGCGCCTATCGCCGCCGCAACGTTCAGCTTACCGTCCGGCCTTTTTGCAGGGTCAGCCGCGGGGTTGGCTATGTAGCCGCGCACGTTGCCCATATAGTCGCTTGTTGCCATAACGTTGCCCGCCACGCCGTTGCCCTTAAAGCTAACGGTTAGCAAATCGTCCTTCTCACCAAGCAGGCTACCCATCATGGCACTTGCCGTAAGCACCCTGCCAAGCGCCGCCGTTGCCGTTGGCGCGGTTGTGTGTATCTCCACGGCGCGGTTCACTATCTGCGTGCTGTTTATCAGTATCAAACGGGCACTGCCGTCCGTTGTAATGCATCTTATTAGGTTGTCCATAAAAGCCCCTCCAAATCCTTAGCCCTGCGCTCTGCCTGATACGCTTTTTGCCACGAAATACGCCTTCTCGCTGTTTTCCGTAAACGCGCCGCAATCGGTATCGCCGTAAACAGCGCACACCTCAAAGCCGCACCTCTCAAGCAAACGCTTTATCCTGTTCGGAAAATAACGCCGCTGGCGCTGTATATCGTCACCCCGCGTATAGGTGCCGTTGCCGTTTCTTGTAAAACGGCTTAAATAAAAGTCACAATACCCGCTTTTGGCGTTAAAAAAGTTCTGCCACACAAGCATCGCGCCCTCGTCCTCGTAAACGTAGGCGTTGTTGCCGAAAACAGCCTCGTAACGGTACGGCGTGTTGATGTCAAACACAAACACCCCGCCCTTTTCCGTGTAGTTGTTCACCAGCGAAAAGCAACGCTCCACGTCCTTTTCCGAAAGCAGGTAGTTGATACAGTCAAAGCTGCAAAGCGTTGCCTGCACGGTGCCGTACAGCTCAAAATCGCGCATATCCTGGCACGAAAACAGCACGCCCAAGCCCTCACATTTTTCCGTTGCCTCTGCCAGCATCTCCTCAGACCCGTCCAACGCCGCAACGTCATAGCCGCCCTCTGCAAGCAGCTTCGTAAGCTCGCCCGTGCCACAGCCCAGGTCAAGCACCTCTTTAACCCTTATGTCCGCAAAGCGTTCCGCCACACATTGAAAAAACGCCAGATACTTTTGGTATCCGGCGCAGTTGAAACGGTCGTAGCAAGACGCAATAAGCGAAAAGCCCGTGTTCATTCTCCGCGCCTCTCAATCCTATCTAATATTAGCTTGTAACCGCCGCTGCCGTATTTAAGCGCGCGGTTCACCCTCGTAACGGTTGCCGTGGAAAGCCCCGTTGCCTCGCAGATTTCGTTGTAGGTACTGCCGCTTGCCAGCATTTTTGCCGCCGCTATGCGGTTGCTCATCTCCTGCACCTCACCTATGGTACAAAGATCGTCCAACAGCGCCTCAACCTCTTCTGCCGTGTTTACTGCGGCAAGCGCACGAAATAGATATTCGGTATTACTGTTCTTTATATCGCCTTTCATTTATCTGCCTACCGCCCTTTCTTTTAGCTTTACGTTGATTATAATACATTTTTGCACTCTTTACAATAGTTTTTTTCGCTTTTTTCAGTTTTGTCAAATAAATGCTTGCCTTTGCACTTTGTCACCCACCTTTCGCTTTGCATAAACTGTAAACGTAGCCAAACAGAAAGGAGAAGTAATATGACTTTTGACGAAGGCTTTGATATAGATAAGGAAGCCGCGGCACTATTCAGAGACGATTGCGATATGGTGCTTGCTATGGCTTACGTTCCGTGGCAGGAATGGAGAGATTTGTACGCGGAGGAGCTTGCTTTGCAAAAGGGCACACTTTTTGCAGAGCTGGATAAGCCCTTCCTTGGCGGAAAGCAGGTGCGTTATGGAAAGAGATAAGCTTTTAAAGCAGTTGATGGTGGCAGATTTCGCCATGCACGAAACCGCGCTGTTTTTGGATACCCATCCCAATAACAAAAAGGCGCTGGAATACTACAAGAAGGTGCGCGATATGCGCGAGGAAATTGCAGAGCAATACCGTAAAAGCTATGGCCCCCTAACCTATTACGAGGTACGCTATAACTCCTGGAATTGGATAGATACCCCGTGGCCGTGGCAGAATAAAAAGGAGGGTTAAGCGTATGTGGATATATGATAAAAAGCTGCAATACCCCGTTAATATCAAAAACCCCAATCCTGCACTTGCAAAGCTTATTATAAGCCAGTTCGGCGGGCCGGACGGCGAATTAGGAGCATCCATGCGCTACCTAAGCCAACGCTACACTATGCCCTATAAAGAGGTTATAGGCATCCTCACCGACGTTGGCACCGAGGAGCTGGCGCACATGGAAATGGTTTGCGCCATAGTGTATCAGCTAACGCGCAACCTAACGCCCGAGCAGATTAAGGAAGCAGGCTTCGACGCATATTTTGTAGACCACACAACGGGCTTGTATCCCGTTGCGGCAAGCGGCGTGCCGTGGAATGCAAACACCTTCCAGTCCACCGGCGACGCAATAGCCGACATCACCGAGGACTTAGCAGCAGAGCAGAAGGCGCGTAAAACCTATGATAATATTCTGCGTTTTGCGGACGATCCCGACGTTAGAGAGCCTATCAAGTTCCTGCGCCAGCGCGAGCTTGTGCATTTCCAACGCTTTGGCGAAGGGCTTCGCGTAATACAGGACAACCTGAACAGCAAAAACTTTTACGCTTATAATCCTGAGTTTGATAAATAACCCCCATTACTCACTTCGTTCGTAACGGGGACCCCTAATTTACCCCTCCACTCATTTCATTCGTGGTGGGGACCCCTAAAAGCACCATTTCCGTTCGCTCGCGCCTCGCGCCTCACTACCCTCAGCACTCGCGGAAACTAATGTGTATTTTCTGCGGCACATGTCCGCAGAAAATACATAGTTGAAAGCAAAAACTTTTACGCTTACAACCCTGAATTCGACAAGTGAAAACAAAGCAGAGCAGGTGGGAACTTACCCATCTGCTCTTAACTGTTCGACAAACTTGAATTTGAATAGCAAGATTTTTTGAGATGTTATTGCTTATTCATAACACACAGTAAAATGCTCTAAAACCGTTGAAAATAAAGGATTTTCCGCAAACAACTCATTTCATCCCACTATATAGTGTTACACCGTTTTACCCTTGTCCCGAAAGATCATAAGGGCAAAATCAAGGGCAAGAATCATCAAAATATTATGTTTTAGATTTGGGAAACGAACTGTTGCAATGTGAATTTACAAATGAATTGAGGACTTATCGTGAAGATATCCAAATTGTTTGCAATCACATTGCAGTCGAAAACCAGACTTATTTTCTTTTCTGTCGCAGTAGTATATAATCTGCTGTTAGGCTTGTACCTGAAAGACTTTCTTGTACTTTCGCCCATACTGTTGACGTTCTATTTGCTATCAGCATTGCCGGCATTGTTCTTGCTGATTGATGTACGATCCAAAAGTATGAGAGCGGTTATTTTCGTCATCGTTGGATTGATCCTCCTGATGAACATTGCATATACGCTGAATTGCCGTAGGATAATTGCTTTCCCAACGGTTATTTCTCTTATGTTTGAGGTGCTGTATTTCGGTGCATTTGTGAGAAGTTCCAGCAAGGACGGTTTCGTGACGAAAATTTGCGTATTGGCGGTAACGGCACTCATTTTGGTCACGTTGATCTCCGCATACAATTTCGTCTGCAAACCGGAAGCTCCGTATCTTTCCAACGGCAGAGATACTCTGTGGGATACCCAAACGGAAGAGCTTGCTGACGAAATTTGTGCAGACTGCGACACCGATGCCGAAAAGGTACAGGCATTCTACAGTTGGATCATATCGAACTTTGAATACGACTATGACTACTATCCCCTTATCCAATATTTCGATGTGCAAAAAACACTGCGAACGAAGCAAGGTCTATGCTTTGATTTTGCTCACCTGTTCGCCGCGTTCTGTCGAAGTCAAAATATCCCTTGCTATGCTGTTGACGGAATATCCCGTAAGAACAACGCAGACCGGCACACTTGGAACCGCGTGTACTATGACGGGGCTTGGTGGAATGTAGATATAACGACTGACAACTCAAGAACAGCCAACGGCAAAGAACTCTACGGCTTCCACAAGCTGGAAGGGGCTTTCGTTCCAGACGAGGATTTTTTCATAACGAAAATATATTGAAATGAATATGTTTAAAGGACGGTAACCAATTTTGGTCACCGTCCTTTTGATAGTGCTTCTTAGGCTAACGCAGGGGAAACTGCAGCGGTCGAAAACCTATTGATTTATTTTAGAATAACATAAGTTGTCGGAAGAATACCGTTTCCATTGTACGGCAGCAAATATTTGCGGTCATACAAAATTGCGGCAGGTGCGGATATCGCATCTTCAAACAGACGTAGATAGGCCATATCCTTTGCAAGTTTCTTCAAGTGTACAGGAATATGGTCCTTCAAAATCTTTGTAACCGTCTCCATCAACTTCTCAGCTTCATCTGCAATTTGAGCAGCTGTATCAGCAAAAATATCCTTCAATGCATCGTGCTGTTCTTTCGTAAGGACCGGTGCATTTACAAAAAGTCCTTCATCATTTGAAATAACATAACCCTTGCGAACCATATCTGCTGCTAAAGCTTTGTCATTGTCACTGAAAAGCTCAGTGTTGCCCTTAGCAATATCCAGGAACACATTAGTTACATTCTGTCGATTAAAGCAGTAATGATGTACCATTTCTCCATTGATAGGGAAATCCATAAACTGCACATAATCTCCGACACTATTTACAACATTGGAAATACCAAAGCCAAACTCCGATTCCCATGAGGTCTGCTCGCCGGTCTCAGCGCCCCAGATAAAGCATTCGGTACCAAATTTGTCCTTAGGATAAACTACCTTAATCTTATTCTGCAGAATTTCTATTACCGATCTATAGAGAATAAAACTTACCATTTGCCATGCAAAAGCATTACCACTCATATCAGCTCCGGAAAAGCTAATCGCACGAACGTCTTTTTCATATTTGGTAACGGCATCAGTTAGCATATCCGCAATCTTTTCTCTTAGCTGGGTGGTTTTGTTATTTACTTCTTTAGAAAAGTCTCTTGTAAAGATTACAATGTTAGTGTAATACCTATTTCCGTCTTTTTTCAGAAGCTCATATTCGCAAAGTTCTGCCAGTTTGTCCTCCATATACGGGAGAGAGACGCCAATCTCCAGACTGATTTGCTCCGCACTGAGTTTATCGTTATAGCACGCGAATAAAATATTCTGTGATATTTTGCTATCACACAAGTGATAATAGCGATTCGCACCATTGCCCCAAAACAATAGTGAAAGTCCTTTAGGGTTATAACTCTGTTGACCGTAGTTTCGTTCCATACTCATACCTTCTTTCAGAATTTGTCGTGATTTGAAAAGCAGGTATTTTACCATGCTTTCACTGATTGAGAGGAGATTGGATATTTCCGAACAAGATTTGTTTTCAATGTAGTACAAAACAACAGCCTTTCGGTACTTATCCGAAAGTAACGTCAATTCACGACGAAGTAGATACAATGTAGAATCATCTTCTGCTAACGGTTCTGCCACATCGGGCAAATTGTCCATCATCTCGCATTCTTTGTTTCTTGCTTTGTTTTTACACCACTGTTTATAAACATTGCCTGCAACCGCCCACATGAAGCCATATACCGCATCAACATTCCGGATGTTACTGGAGGATTTATATATCTCCAAAATAATATCTTGAGCCAAATCTTCAGCTTCAAAATGGTTCGATGTCCGGGCACTGCAGTAAGACAAAAGAGCCTTTGCTATCTCTTCAACCTTTGCGTCAAGTTCTTGCTTATCCAATTCTACACCTCCTTTGCTTCATCATCACCGGTGATTTCACTTATATAGTGGAACGAAACTGTCTTCGGTTAAACTTTGATCAAAATTTATTATACAGTAATTAGGCCGCCCGCAAATCACAGGCGGCCCATTTGCTTACACGTTGGCAATCAGTGTGGTCAGGGACTTTCTCTGACCCTCTGTAGGCAGCTTAAGTTTGCCGTTATTCAAAAGCGTTTTTATGCAGTGAAGCAAGAACCATCCGTCAGAGTGGAACAAAAATTGCAGTTCATATTCTCTTATTCTTCGCAAATGTGCAGGAACTGAATCTAATGCCGCTTTTGCATAAGGTTTCTTTATGGCTTCAAAATCAGTTTGGTACTTTTCTTTAATACGCTCTCCGATGGCAAGGAGTTTATCCTGAATCTCTTTGCTTGCCAGAACGACGATCTGCCATGCAGATTTGAAATGTCCGTCGTAATCTCCGTTGGTTTTGATATATCCGCGTTCTGCAAGCCATGCGTAATCGTGCTTGGAGAGCAAATTGTGTTTTTCCCAATTAAGAAGCGTAACAGTTCTTTCCTGTTCTTCGGAAATATTTCGTTCTTTTGCCGGTGCTCTGTCAGACCATTCCGAATCAATCTGCCACATCATCTGGTAATCACCCCTATTCCACATAGGACCGCACCAGTTTCTCATATAAACGTAGTCATCGGGAAGAATCATTTCATCCGGCACTACAGATGCGTGATAGATATTATGAGCACCATCCGGGCGGATCGTAGCAACCTCTTCAAAAGAAATGCTCTCATCCATCAGCTTCTCACCGGACCAAGCTGCTATATAAGGAATCAGCGTCCACAGAATAAAATTACGGTCCGCTTTAGGAGACTCAGTCAAGGAGATATGCTCGTCAGTTTGATCGCACCAGATATCAGGATCGTCAAGAATGCCGGAAGAGGTCAGCTCATCATACAGATCGTTCACAAACAGCTCAGCAGCACGCTTGTACATATCGTTCTGCATGGTAAGCAGTTCTGCCGTCGGCTCACTGATAATGAAATTTACAATGCACTTATCTTTTACAGCTTTAAGAAAGCCGTATTCTTCAAGAAATTCAGCTTCGCTTTCCACGTACAAGGGCGAGACCCCGAGATCATCGGCGATCTCGTTAATTGTCTTTGCCGTATTACGCACACAGTAACAGATGTTCTGCGACAGTATCGAGCGAAAGAATTCATCCGGTGACTTTGTGCCGACGTTACCATTGACGCCGTATGAGTGAAATTTAATAGGGTTGAATTTAAGTTCGCTTGCTTTTCTCATCGTATCCATACCTCGTTTCAATTCTTTTTTAGCTTCAAACAAGTGCCATTTAACTGTGCCGAGAGGAATATCAAGCTCCTTTGCGATATCGGTTTGCTTTCTGTTTTCAAAGTAATAGGCTATAACTATCCTTCTTTGAAGCTTGGAAAGATATGCTATCTCGCTTTGAAGACGCCTAATAGCTTCTGTATTGTCATCGTTATCGATTTCGCAGTACGGATCGGTTATCAGCTCTGCAACCTCATCAATAGAAACACCGATCATGCTTTTTGCTGTATCTCGGTAATAATTGCTGAGCGCGTTATGCGCAACTGTCCATATAAACTTACTTATATCCTCGATATCGTCACGCTCAAGGAGCGCACGAAATGCTCTTACTGCGATCTCCTGCGACAGATCCTCTGCATCGTGTATGCTTTTACACCTCTTCAGAGCAAATCCGAATATGGGCTTCAGGTATTCAGTTATAGTTTTCTCTACGTCTTGTCTGTTCACTTGTTTGCACCTCATTGAAAGCTTTCACCCATATAGACACGCGAATCCGAAAAGGTTGGAACTTTTTGAAAAAATTATTTGAAATCGAAAAGAGAGATAATCGGAAGGATATTCATATACATTCCTTCAAACCGGAACTGACTTTCCGGACCTTCTTTTTCGAGAATAAATTGTGATAAATCGTCTTCAAGACAATCCTGAACTTTTTCAGGGGATACTCCAGACTTATCACTGATCTGAGCAATGGTTGTATAGGCTTCTTCAGAATGAACGGTCAACTGGTAAAGTGCAGTGGCAATCTTCAAATTCTTCGCATCACTAAACGGCTTGATCATTGCTACGATTCGACGAACATCAGTATTCATCAAAGTTAGATTCCTATTGTTTGAGAAGAACACCGCTCCGTGCCTCATCGTTGTTGTTATCTCCGGAATATTACAGCAAGAATAGCCCCATTCAGCATTGCCGGCATGTTCAATAGCATCTTCTGTATCCCATCCTGGATTCATATTATCTGCGGTCATTCCTTTGGACAAAATAATCGTGTGAAGAGCTGCAGCCATTCTGAAGGTAAAGTCAAAATCTTCACCCTTAGGCAAGGACTCTATGCGCTTGCGAATAGCAAGGACAATATCTTCTGTTGTAGAAACGGGAGTATACCCCAAAAGCTCATCCACCGAAACGTCAAAGAGCTTTGCGATGTCGGGAAGAAGCTGAATATCCGGACAGCACTGCGCCGACTCCCATTTGGAGACTGCTTGATTGGTTACACCGAGGGCGTTTGCAAGTTCTTCTTGGGTAAGACCTTTCTGCTTTCTCAAGAAGGCGATTTGTTCATTGATCTTAATTGTAGTCATATTCAAGTACCTCATAATTTTTATTTTCGTAGCTACAATTATATTTTACGGATCTGCAGCTCCAAAAACAATGACGCATCAGTTTGATGAGTTCGTATTTCATCCAACTTCCGGTTGGATGGTTTATTGTGAAAATGCCGCCCGCAAAACACAGGCGGCATAAGGAGTTATTTTACCTTCTCTATCGGCATCCAAATCTGAACGTTACGTTCTGCCTTCGGTAGCCAATGATAGACTGCAAGTTCAGGGGCGTTTTTGAGTTGGAAACCCATTTCCGGCATCCACTCAGTTAGAATCTGAATTCTCAAATTCAGCAGATCAAAATAATCACAAATGGGGCTTTTGACATCGTCAGTTTCAAAAACAACATAAGTAGTTTCAGGGATAACAACGTTTTCCAAACCTAAGTCTTCAACAAAATCAACGCCGGTAACGTCTTTATTGTAAAGATTATCTCTTTCCCATCCATCTAACAGATGGCAGTAATAATAGTCATAACCTTCATCTGTGATATTGGTGATAACGCAATGTGCATCAATGTTTCGTGATGCGCCACGAAGGAACCACTGTTTTCCTCGCGTCGTCACAAAAAGTTCTTCTTCCTGACGCTCTCTGTCCTTGCCATAGGGTACACCGGTGAAATGAGCTTTATATCCAGTCAAAATCATTTCCGGCTTCTTTTCAATTCTGTAATTCATAAGTTTACCGCCTTCCAAAGAAAATTTCAGTACAAGACGGGAATAGGATTTCAGCATACTGCCGTTATTGCGAGCCTGCGACGGCAATATGCCGTGGAACTTCTGAAATGCTTTTGCAAAGCTGTCCGGACTTTCATAGCCGTACTTCAGCGCAACGTCAATAACCTTTACATCACTTGTGGCCAGCTCCGTACCGGCAAGCGAAAGCCTGCGATTCCGGATATACTCGCCGATGGTGAAACCGCAAAGAATACTAAACACACGTTGGAAGTGATAGCTTGATGAAAAGCTCTGCGCTGCGACCATCTCATAATCAATCGTTTCCGTCAGATTATCTTCGATATAGTCGATAGCCTTTTGCAATCCAATGATCCAGTCCATATTATCCCTCCTTGTCTACCTTCATTCTATCAAAAGGCGATTTTTATTTCCCGATATTCCATGCTTTGTTATGTCGGTTGCTTTTTAATCTAATATGTAGTCCTTGTTACTTTGCAAAAAAGCTCATATATCCTTCGAGTTCTTTTTTTCGTTGCTCATGTGATATATAAAGGGCTTATATAGTGATTATCTTTTAGCCATTCAGCGTAATCCGATATTGTGTTATCAATTATGTTGATAACGTACTCGATACCATACATAACAATTATAAAATATGCTTTCCCTTGAGATGTAAATAGAAAATCAAATTCATAATTGATGTGGGTTGTAAGATCACCGTGATACGCTTCGTTGCGTGCATAAATTCTCCGAGCGTTGTACTCCCAAATGTAATTTCCGCCGTAACGAACATATTCCCGAATCTTTTTAAATGCCTCATCCTCAATAATGTAATCAATTACATTCATATCATCAAGACATTTATATACAAAAGCCTCCACAGCCATTTTGGCTAAAAGTCGGGATAAATTATAATCGGGTTTTATGAGTGATTCATCTGTTCTTTTGAGGTATTTTTGATAATTAAATACAGCTTGTTCAACTTCTTCCTCGGTTTTATCTTCGTGCGACATAACAAGATGCAAATCTTGAGAAATTTGCATTATGTTCTTAGTTGGCAAGTCAGCAAATTTATTTACCACTTTTCCATCTCTATTATGTATCTCGAGTTCTTGTCTTAATTGAAGAACCGCTTCTGAATTAAGAAATGGAGATTCGATTTTGCGCGCAAAATAATTATTGCATTTGTCGCATACGACACCTTTGGGTAAAACTGAAATGGAATTGCCAAACGATGCCGGAACAATATGTTCTACACTTTTTGATGTCGAGGAGTCATTTCCACAGAAAATACATCTCATAATCAAACATATACAAATGATTGCGGAGCTGCTTTAATGCCGTAATCCATTAATGTTTTTGGCGTATCATATACTTTGATTTCGCCTAATTTATACGCAAATGCTACTGTTCTGTTGTTAAAATACCTATCAAAGAATGCTTTACTAATACCCGATTCATTTTTGGTCTGTTCCCAAAGTTCATCAGGGGGAAGTTCTAATACATCAACAATTTCAGCTTCTGCTACAATTCGTTTTATGGGAGTTGTTTCGTAAATTATTATAGACGAGATATCTTGTTTAGCAGCGATTTTGCGATACTCGTATTTCTTTATCCCTGCAATAATGTTTTGAACATGTTCGGGATTTATAGATATAAGTATTTTTCTTTTCATTACACTCATACCTCCATTCCTAATTTGTATATAGTTTCGAATTGTTCTTTTGATATCTGATTAAAGGGGCGTGGTCCAGCGGTTTTTCCCACTATTCCGTTTGCTCGTAATTGATCCAAAGTTACTTTTGTAGTAAAGGGCATATAATCGAGTAGTTTAATTACGATCGGACGAGTCTTATGCATTTCCCTAATTTCTTCTTCGGTAAACACAGAACGGTTTTTGCATATACTTACACATTCATCAGCAGTTTCTGTTTTGATTATGCTTTCGATAATGGCAATGCCAGTTACAACAGAAGAATACTTTTTATAGCCTTGATCCGCTATCCTGTATATTACAAACAAATCTCCCGGATTAGCATGCGCGTCATAAGAACCAGAAAGATAGATTTTCTCCAAAGCATATCGATGAGCTTTTTTGTCTTCATACAGATGCATATCCTCATTTTTTAATATCATATCGGGAAAGAGATCTGTATGATACTGGGCATATATAGGCAGAAAATAGCAATCAGGTGCGGATTTGAGAATTGGATAGTTATATTTAGGACTTTCGTTAGAATCGTATGTTTCCATTGTTTTTACAAGAACAAGTTCGCCATTTGGTTTATAGCCGTGTTTGCGGAATCCCCATTCTTCCATTAACAACTTCAACCGTTTGACCCCTTCGCGCTTATTTTCAAACAGAGTAACATAGATTTCATCAACCTTGCGGCTTCTTGCATTGTCGAAAATAATTTTTAAGAAGCGTTCACCAAGACGGAAACCCGTTTGCTCAATTTTAAATGTTCCTACCTTCATTCTACGCTTGGGCGCAAGTGGCGGTGTTACTTTTAAATAGTCAGGTTCATCCTCATATTCGTCTTTGAGGTACAAAAAGCCTTGTAACAGCCCGGATTCATTTTTAAATATATATGCTTTTTCTTTGTTGCGGGCTTTTTTCTTAAACCAATTATCAAAGGCAATCCCTTCGTAATCTTCTCTCAACGTATCAAAAAACGAAGAGTTCAAATCAACATCGCCAAATTCGCTCAACGTAACGGCCAACATTTTATATTCAATATTTTGGGGATCGCAACTTTCAAACCATGACAAGAGTTCCGCTGATGTTAGGACTCTATCACGTATGTATAGCTCCTGTGCCTTTCTCAAAATAAGGGTATCATCCGTTAGAAGTATGCCGACATTACCGTCATACACCTCGCGCAACAAAGTATTATCAATAATTCCGTTTTGATCTTTTGGATACCTAGAAATTATTGCTTCAAAATAATCGTCCGTTTGATGCGTGAAGACAGGCAAAGTGTTATACGATTTCAGCTTTGTAAGCATATTGTTTTTAATTGCTTCATTGCGGTGAGTAGAGAGTTCCTCTTCGGAACACTTATGAACGAAAATCTCAGAGCCTTTTTTCGCAAACCAATTAAACAAACTGGCTATTTCGAAGGTTGCATTGTTGCTGCTTTCTCTTTTGATTATGATATTAGTGTCAATAAGGATGCTGGATTGTAATATGTCCGTTTTAAGCGGCTCAATCTCATAAACGATAATACCACAGGTATCGACTTCATCTTTGGGATAAAACTTATAACATTCCCGCAACGCTTCATCAATCGTGGAATATAAGTTTTGAAAATCTTGTTGCCAATTATCTTCCAGAGCTTCTCTCCAACCGGGGAAAATTTTTATACCTTTTACAGTGGTCTTTACAAACACGGATCTGTTTTGATTAGATACCAAAACCAG
>JAZNUB010000013.1:0-28368 GCA_045592105.1 Eubacteriales bacterium
GGGGCTGTCTCAAATTGAAATTTTGAGATAAAACCATATACAAAAGTAACAAAAAAATCAAGGGCAGTCAAATAACGCCCTTGATTTTTTGTTAAGGTTGCACATAGCGTTCACAATTTGTTAATGCTATGAGACAGCCCCTTATATCAATCTAATTATATAAAAATCATATTTTGCCGCCGCGCAGCATATAGTTAAACAAAAAACATAAGGAGATATCGTATGAAAAGACTGTTTTACATTATGCTGTTATTTACCGTGCTTTTGTCCTTTGCGGCGTGCGGTGCGGGCAAGCCAACAATTGTTGGCACTTGGCACGGTGAGGACGGCGAGCACGCGCTTGTTTACATATTCCGTGAGGACGGAACAGGCACGGCAACGGCAGGAAACGCCACGGCGGATTTTACCTACGCGCTTGAGGACGATTGCCTTACCGTAACGCTTGGCGGCAATACCGACACAGCCTCCGTTCAAATAACCGAAACAACGCTTTCCATAACGGACGAGTTTGGTACTACCGTGCTGACAAGAAAAGAATAAGCAACCGCATAAGGGGGATGCAAAGTGTTCCCCAACAATTTAAATGTAACGCAAAGTGGGCTGTTTCAAAGCTTCTAAAGCATTTGAAACAGCCCACCAACTATTTATTCGCCGTATTGAACAAGCTCAACGGTATACCCATCAGCGCGGAGAGAATCCACAAGCCCCGTTTCGGAAACTATATGTGCAAGCCCAACTGCAAAGAACACGGTTTTGCCGCTTGCCATATATTCCTTTGCCTTTTCAACCATTTTTTCGTCACGGTCAGCGCCAAGGATAGCATCGTATTCCTCTATTGCCTTAAGCTCCGCTTCGGTTAAGCCCTCGGGTATTTCTTCCTCGCGGATATAATCGGTTAGCGCCTTTTCGTCGCCCTCACACCACATATCATACATCTTCTGAGTTTCATCAATATAATATGCTCTTGCGGTGTTAAGCGCCTCTAAAAGCAATACCCTGTGTATATCGTCGGTGTACTTGTAAGGCATACCGTATTGGTCCTTGGGGTCCTCTACATTAATAATATCAATGCCCTTTTCCTTGGCAATCCTTAAAAGACGCCTATCAACGCCCTGCTCGGTTGTTAGTGCGGGATAAGAATCCATATAAAGGTTTGAAATATACTCCGCCCAAGTGGCAGGTGTTAAATAATCGGCAACGTAAGCAGGAACACCTGCGGTTAGCGCGTGCTGTAAGCCTGCTTTATAAAGCTCCTCCTCTATATGGGTGGAGATAAGGCTTTTATCGCTATAATAGAAAACGTTAGCTATCTCAGCCGCAAGCTCCTTATCGGTTTTCAAAAGCTCTTCAAAAGCTATAATATCAAACTCAACAGCCAGCGCATCCGCATTTTCAAGCGCGCTGTATACCTCGGTGGGAAGGTATGCGGTTGCGTTATCACCTACATGGATGGTGCCAAGCATATACATAATGCCGCCATCGGGTGCGGTTACCTTATAAAACAAGGGTGTGGGCTTATCTTCGGGCTCTGCTTCCTCGGGCATCTCGCCCGTTATTTCCTCATAAGTGTCCCCAGTTGCTACCTTATAAGTAACTGTAGCTACATAGCCCGTTATATATTTCTGCCCCTCTATCGTATGCGTACCCGCAAAATCTATACCTGCGGCAGTTATAAGCATAGTGTCCTTATCAATGCAGATATACCCCTCAGCTTTATCTGCTGTATAGGCAGTTGCAAGCTTGTCCAGCATTTCGGCATCTTCATAGAAATAGCCGGTTACGTAATCTTCTAAAGCCTTGTTGCCTTCTTCGCTAAACTTATAGCTTATTTGCAAATACTCCACAAGGTCGTTTACTTCAAAGCTTTCAAAAAGCGTTGTATCGGGCTTTATCAAAAACTCATACGGGTCACTTTCAAAATAATACTCAAGGTATTCCTTCATTGTAACAGGCACGGTTATGGTTTCGCCATCCTCTTCCATGGTAAGCTCGCCATCCTTAATGCTTTCCGAAACGTTGTACTCCTGCTGCTGACCCTCAGCGTACAAAGTTGTAGAGGAGTTTGCTTTAGCAATAAAATCCTTCTCGTTAGTGCCGTAGGTATACAATTCATCCGCTGTGGACATGCTTATTGCACCTGCTTGAGAATATATCTCATAGTTAGCACCAACCTCAAGAGCTATCAAAGAGGTAGTTGCAATTCTTGCCGTTTCAAGCACGTCAAGCAACAAAACGCCGTCAAACTGCGTACCGTCCCCCTCGGGAAGCGTTATCTTATCGTCTGCTTCCGGTGCGGAAAGCTCAACTGTGTACGACACCTCGAAGCTTGCAGGGCCCTGCGTGTACGAAGCGGTGTACTTAAACTGCTCTATCTCGCCGTTTGCGTTTGTTTTAGCCTTAGCCTCTGCCGACACAAGCTTTGCATAATCGGGCGCAAGCCACTCCTCTGTCGCGATTGCGTTTGCAAACACTATGGTGCTTTCGTCCTCACCGTCAAAGCTTACGCTTTCATACAAATCTTCGCTTATCAAAGCAAGCGGAAGCTGCAAATCAGCAAACGCGTCCTTGCTCATGTCAGTATATAAATAACCTTCTATACCGTAAGCGCTGTACATATATTTGCCGTTAGCGTAAAACTTGTCCGAACGCCACATATCGGAGCCGCTTATGTTCTTTTCGTTTATATGAACCGTAAGCTTATCCGTACCGTTGCCGTTGTAAACAACGGTGCTTTCCTGCTCAAGCTTAAACGCGCTTGTACCCACGGTGCGCGTGGTAACGGCGGTTATTTTTTGCTTTATATCCGCCTTTTGATTAAGCGCATCAACGGCAGACTTATACAACGCCGCCGCGCGCTCCTCTGCGCTTTCGGAGGACTCCTCCACGCTTACTGCACTATCAACGCTGCTGTCAACGCTGCTTTCGTTGCCACCGCCGGTTTTACAAGCGGCAAGACTAAAAAGCATAACAAGCGCTAACAGAATAGCGATAATCTTCTTGTAACTTAACATAATAAAAACCTCCATGCATATTCGGCAAACGAGAAAGCGCATTTAAACGCCGTGTTTACCGTTTTTAAGTAAACCAATAATAGCACAAATGCACCTGCTTGTCAATACAACATAAAAAAAATAAGGCTGTAAAAAACAATGTTTTTTACAGCCCTTACATTAAAGATTATTCACTTATTCGCCGTATGCTTTAAGCACGGGAAGGAAGTTTTCACGCTCAAGCTTAAGAGCAGCCGTGCTTCTTCCGTAGCTATCAAACAGATCCCTGTAGCTATACATTATAAAGCCGCCAACCTTTTCTCTGCCATCAAGATATTCAATCTGGCGCTTAATAACGTCCTTATTTGCGTAGTATTCAGCAAACTCGCCCGTAGCAGAAGCGCCGTTTGCGCGGTAGATACCCATACCAACAACAAGCTTAACTGAAGGGTGAGAGCAAATAGCTTCCCAATCCTGAGTGCAAATATCAAACTTTTGGCGTGCGCTGGAATGCTCGAAGCCCCAATAGATCTGAGGTGCAAGGTAATCGCAAAAGCCCTCTCTGGAGCCCCAGGTTCTAACGTCGGCATAAAGGGTGTTCATATTATTGGTAATATTGCCTGCGGGGGAGATACCAAACTGTATATCCTCTTTAACAGCCTTAACAGCCTTATAGATGCCGTTTACAAGCTGATTAACCTTCTCAAGCCTGTAGTAAGAGAGAGAAATGTAATCATCCTTAACGGTAGAATAATGAGCCGCATCAAAGGTTGTGGCGGGTGTGGGATAGAAATAGTCGTCTATATGAACAGCGTCAACATTGTAGTTCTTGCAGATTTCCGTAGCACCGTCTGCAACAAGCTTGCGCGTTTCTTCCCAACCGGGGATAAGATAATAACGGCCGTCATAAACGGAGAGGTATTTGTTTCTAAGCGTCTCGTCCTGATACCATTGGCCGATAACGTAATCCGTGCTGATTTTTTCTATTTCAGCGGTGGTCATAAGGCGCATGGGGTTTATCCAAGCGTGAACGGAAAGCTTATACTTATGTGCAATGTCGATAAAAATCTTAAAGGGGTCATAGGTAAAATCTCTGCCGTATGCGCCAACAACAAACGAGGAGGGGGGATACAGCTCGGAGGGGAAATAGCTATCACCAAAGGGGCGAACCTGAAGAACAACGGTGTTAAAGCCGCTTTCGGATATAGCCTTGCATATCTTTTCAACACGGCCCTTGTAGTTGTTTTTATCTCTCTGCTTTTCGGCTGCGCTGAATATGCTTGTATCGTATTGGGAAATCCATATACCCTTCATCGTTTCGTAATTAAGCGCCTTGTAATCGGGGTCACGAGCCGTAACGTCGGAAGCGGGCTCGGACGTTTCCGGCTTGGAAGCATCCGTGCTTGCATCGCCGCTTTCAGCGATAGCATCGGTAATATCCTCGCTGCCGTTTGCTGTTTCTTTACCGCAAGCAACTGCGGAGAACGCAAAGCTAAAAACAAGCAGTAACGCTAATATAGCCTTAAATTTCTTCATAACTTATAAAACCTTTCTGCGCGTTTTAACCTTTAAGAAGGGGAAGGAAGTTGTTTCTTTCCTCTTCGTTGGCGGAAATATACTCACCCGTCATAATATCATAAAGCGATTCATAGTCAAACATAATAAACCCATCTGCTTTTTCGTAAGCATAGGTGTGCTCTACCATGCGCTTAATATTGTCCTTATACAAGAACCAGTCGGGGTCGGTGGAGGACTGTTCAACACCAACGGTACGGTAAAGGCCCATACCCATTATAAGCTTAACGCTGTCACAAGTGATAAGCCTTGCCCACTTTTCGGTGCAGATATTATACTTAGCATAGTCAAGCTTGTGAGAAAAGCTCCAGTAAGCCTGAGGAGCGATATAGTCAATATAACCGGGGGTGGAGCACCAGGTATCAACGTCGGCGCAAAGGTAGCCGCGGTTAGCATCAATGTTGCCTGCAGGGGAGATACCGAAAAGCAAATCCTTGTTAACGGCGTGAACTGCATCGTAAAGCCCCTTAACAAGCGTGTTAACGCTGTCAAAACGGAACTGCTTTTGAGTTCTGCCTGCGCCAAGCGTTGCGTATGCAAGGCTGTCAAAGCCGTTGTCTGCCCCGTCGGGATAGAAATAGTCGTCTATATGTAAGCCGTCAACGTTGTATTTGGAGCATATCTCGATAGCACCGTCAATAACAAGCTGCTGAACCTCGGGATATGCGGGGTTGCAGTAATACCTGTCCCCAACGCGAACAACGTAATCGCCCTCATTCTCCTTGTACCACTTGCCGATAGCGTACTTTTCGGGAACGCGCTTAATCTGGGTTGCGGTAAGAAGCCTGTAGGGGTTTACCCATGCGTGCAGGGAGATTTCATGCTCGTGAGCTATCTCAACAAATATCTCAAGCGGGTCATAAGCAAACGTGTCGGTATAAGAGGTTACAACGAAGGTTGTGGGGGGGAACAGCTCGGAGGGGTAGAAGCAGTCACCATGGCCTCTTACCTGAAGGAACAGCGTATTAAAGCCATCGCGCTTGAGGTTAGCGCAGATCTGCGTAACCTTCTCGCGGTAGTCCGCCTCGTCCCTTTGCTGACCTTTGTCCTTGAAAAGGCTTTGGTTTTTGTACTGATAAAGCCACATAGCCTTCATATACTCGTAATTCAAAGGCTTGTAATCGTTTGTGGGGATCTTGCCTTCTTCGCTTGTATCGCCGCTTTCTGCGCTGTCTTCACTATCTGCGCTTTCAGCACTGTCTTCGCTTTCAGCGATGGCGTTGGTAGCATCGTCGCTTGCGGTATCGTTTGCGTTACCGTCACAAGCAGCGGCGGCAAAAACAAAGCTTAACGCAAGAAGCATTGATATTATTGCTTTTAATTTTTTCATATACGGTTGTCCTTTCTTATATTTCAGGTTTTGCAAACCTTAAATTACCAAGTAGCCACAAGCGGCAGGAAGTTTACACGCTCGGCTTCCGTTTTGGAATTGTATGTACCGCTGGGGATATTGTAAAGGGACTCGAAAGCAAACATTATCCAGCCCGTGCATTTTTCGTGCGCCTTAGTGTACTCAAGCATACGCTTGATATTGTCCTTCCTGTTGTACCAATCGGGGTCGGTACTGCTGTAAGACGGGTTGCTTGCATTACTAAGTGCCATACCGATTATAAGCCTAACCTCATCACAGGTAACAAGGTCAGCCCAGCTCTCTGTACAATTATCAAACTTAGCGTAGCTTGCGCTGTGGCTAAAGCTCCAGTATACCTGAGGAGCAATATAGTCTACGTAACCGGGGGTTGAGCACCAGGTTTTAACGTCTGCACAAAGGTAGCCCTCCTGATTGTTGCTTATGTTGCCTGCGGGGGAGATACCAAACATAATGCGCTTATCGTACGCCTTTATAGCGGAGAATATCTCCTTAAGCAAAAGGTTTACGTTGTTTCTGCGCCACGCCTTACGAACGTTGAGAGAGGAGCTGCTGCCCCAGCCCGTGCCAAGCTTATCAAACGCCTTTTGGTCAAAAGCAAGGTCAGTAGCTTCGTTTGCTATGCTTATGTAGAAATAATCGTCAAAATGGATACCGTCTATATCGTAATTACGGCAAATCTCCATACAGCCCTCAACAACAAGCGCCCTTGTTTCCTCGTAAGCGGGGTTAAGGTAATATCTGTCTTCGTTTCCGGTTTTGTTTCTAACTATGTAATCACCGTTCTTAGAGCTGTCCCTATACCACTCGCCAAGCTTGTAGGTGGAGGGAACGGTGGATATCGTGCCTGCGGTCATAAGACGCATCGGGTTAAGCCAAGCGTGAACCGATATGCCCTTTGTGTGCGCTATCTCAATAAATATCTCAAGCGGGTCATAAGCGAAGGTGCGGTTGTAGCTCGTTGCGCTACCGCTTGTAACGAAGGGGGAAGGCGGATAAACGCTGTCGGGATACAAGCTGTCACCATACGGGCGAACTTGAAGGAATATGGTATTAAAACCGTCTCTGGACATATTGTTTACTATAGTAGTAACGGCAGAACGGTAATCACTTTCCGCTCTTTGGTTGCTACCGGATTTGAAAAGGCTTGTGTATGTGGTGTATTGATGCAACCACAAACCCTTCATACTGTCGTAATTAAGAGGCTCATACATACCGTCGGTAGTAACAACAACGCAAATCTTTGCGCCCTCACCTGCGGTTGTGCCTGCTTCTACCTTTTGGTAAGCAACCGTACCCTCAGTACCCTCGGTGGTATAGCGGATATCTGCCACAAGGCCTAAAGCCTGAAGCGCTTCCTTTGCCTTAGCAGAGGTCATCCCCGAAAGGTTAGGCACCTTAACCGTGGAAGGTGCGCTTTGAACAAGCAGGTTGCAATCCTTAGCGTGCTTAAGCTTAAGGTAATCGGCGGTGGAAATAACCCCGTCCCCCGTAAGCTCGGTAGCGATAAAGCCGAACTTTGCGCTTGTTTTTGCGTTCATAAGCAGCGCTTTTGCAACAGCCGTGTCCGCCGAGGAGCTAAGCCCGTCACCATCCGCATCGCCATCAACAACAACCGTAACGGTTACACCGCTAACGGTTAGCGTACTGCCCGTACCAACAAGGTCGGTAGCTTCAAGTGCTTTGCCGGAAGCATCCTTCATCACGGCATCGCTCCAAAAATACAAAAACTCGCCCACAGTGGTGCCAAGCTCAACACTCTTAAGGTACTCACCCTCAAGCTTGAAGGTGCATTTACCCGGTATAGTTAAACCGGCAGCGGCTACAGGGGTGCTTTCTGCTGTGGGTATATAAAACACGCCAACAAGCATTACCAAGCACAACAGAGAAGCAAGAATCCGTTTTGTGTAACTATCCTTCATAATATTTGGTTGTTTGCGCCACGCAGGCGGGGCAAATTACCGTCCTTTTTTTAATAGTAAAAACAAAGCTAAACTGCACCTGCGTATAATACAGCATTTTGTTTCTTATATATTATAGCAAAAAACAATATGCTTGTAAAGAGTTTTTTTATTAAAAATGTAAACAATATACATAAAAAAGGGCTTATTTCTTAAGCCCTTAGTTAATTTATCCGTGATTTATGGCAAGGATTGCCATCTGCAAGGCTTCCTCTGCCGCTTTTTCTCTAACGGTTTGCCTATCGCCCGTAAAGCGATATCGCCAAATATAGCTTTCCCCCGTTTTTTTAGCACAGCATATATAAACCGTGCCAACGGGCTTTTCCGCCGTTCCGCCCGTGGGCCCGGCAATGCCCGTTGTGGAAACGGCTATATCCGCACCAAACAGCGCAAGCGCGCCCTTTGCCATCTGCAAAGCACAGTCCGCGCTAACGGCACCCCTTTTTTCAAGCACGCACGGCTTAACGCCCAAAAGCTTTTCCTTAACAGCGTTGGCGTAACTGCACATAGCACCGTCAAACACGGCGCTGCTACCCGATACGCCCACCAAGCGTTCCGCAACAAGCCCCCCTGTGCAGGACTCTGCAAAGCATATCTTCATACCGTTTTCATTAAGCAAACCAAAAAGTTTTTCTTCCGTTGTTATCATAGCACTACTCCGTTATCTTTTTATGTCTTCTCGTGGCAAACGCCCTCTCACAAAGCCCGTGTATATCAAGCTTTGCTTCTTCCTCAAGTATCTGCTCCATCGTTGGGCGCGTGTTGGGATGGCGCGGCACAAACACGGTACAGCAATCCTCATACGGCAAAATGGAGGTTTCAAAGGTGTCTATACGCCTTGAAATCTGCACTATATCGTCCTTGTCCATAGCAATACAGGGGCGGAACACAGGCAAAAGCTTTGGCACGGCGTTAGTTACCGTAAGCGCGTGCAAAGTTTGGCTTGCAACCTGCCCAAGGCTTTCCCCCGTGATAAGCGCGGACGCGCCAACGTCCAACGCCTGCATTTCCGCCAAGCGCATCATAAACCTACGCAAAAGCACGGTAAACAAACGCTCGTCACAGCTTTTCATAAGCTCCTCTTGTATCTCCGTTAGGCTTATGGTGTGCATGAATATGCGCCCGCTGTAACGGCACAGCTTGCGTGCAAGCAGCTCCACCTTTTCTGCGGCAAGCGCGCCCGTGTAGGGAGGGCTGTCAAAATACAAAGCATCCAGCGTTAAGCCGCGCTTTGCCAAAAGATACCCCGCAACGGGGCTGTCTATCCCGCCCGAAAGCAGTAAAAGCCCGTGCCCTGCGCTGCCTGCGGGCATACCGCCCGCGCCCTTCTCGCCACCGCCGTGAACGGCGGCGTATTTATCGCGCACCTCTATCTTCACAACCACATCCGGCGTGTTTACGTCCACCCTCATATCGGGGCGTAGTGACAGTATCAACCCGCCAACCTCTGCCGAAAGCTGGGGCGAGGTTAGCGGAAAGCTTTTATCGCTTCTTTTCCCCTCGCATTTAAAGGTTTTGGCGTTCCCAAGTATCTCGTTCACGTTCTCCGTAACAACAGCCTTTATCTCCTCAAGCGTTTTTTCACAGCTAAACGCCTTGCACACTGCCGCAACACCGAAAACGCGCTTCATACGCTCTGCGGCGTCATCCATATCGGCGTCCTCACTGCCCCTTATGCACAGCGTAGACTGTGCGTAATGCATATCAAACTTGCCCGCACAGCCTGCCAAAAGCTGTTTTGCACGGCGAACTATAAGGCTGTCAAAATAGCTTCTGTTAAGGCCCTTCATAACAACCTCGCCGTATTTAAGTATCAATATATCGTTTCTCATATTCTTCCATACCTTTCTCTTGCGGTGATAAGCGCGTTTGCAAGCGCATCCGCCTCGTCAACGGTGTTGTAAGGCGATATCCCTATCCTCAGCGCGCTATCCAGCGCCGCCTTTTCAAGCCCGTAAGCCGCAAGCACCGCGCTGTGCCCTTTCTTGGAGGAGCAGGCAGACGATGCGGATACGTATATCTCCTGTGCGGACAAGCAGTTAAGCGCAGTTTCGCTTTTGATACCGTAAAGGCTTATGTTAAGTATCCCTTCTATGTGGTTTTCGGGCACGTTAAAGCCAACACGCCCCGCTTCGCTAAGCCGTTTAACAAGCCGTTCACGCACGGCAGAAACCGCAGATAGCTTCTCTTCCGTATACTCCGCCGCCGCGGCAGCAAACGCAACCGCCCCTGCAACGTTCTCCGTACCCGAACGCAAGCCCCGTTCCTGCCCGCCGCCGTATATGTACGGCTGAAGCCTTATGCCGCCGCGCACCATCAAAGCGCCCACCCCGCGCGGGGCGTGCAGCTTGTGGGCGGAAAAGGCCGCGGTATCAGCATTTTTAAGAAGCATCTTCATATCCGCGCGCTTCATAAAGCCCTGCACCGCATCGCAATGCAAAAACGCGCCACAGCCGCTTCGGTTTATAACGGCGCGCACCGCTTTAAGGTCGTAAACCGCGCCCGTTTCGTTATTAACAGCCATAACACAAACCAACGCCGTTGGCGTAGAAAGCGCGCTCTCCAGCGCGGCAATATCAAGCGCACCGCCCTTGGTTGGGATATACACAAGCTCCGCCCCCAAAGCCTCCAGCCGCTTTGCACATTGCGTTACGGAAGGATGCTCCGAATCAGTAAGCACCACCCTTTTACTGCGCCGTGCCGCAAGCGCCGCAAGCCCGAAAACAGCCGTGTTATTTGCCTCCGTACCCGAAGCGGTAAAATAAAGCTCCTCCGCTTTACAGCCAACAAGAGCCGCTATCGCTTGCCTTGCCTTTTCCAAAGCGGTATGTGCCGCCATGCCCGCCGCGTGGGAGGACGAAGGGTTGCCGTACAAGGCAAGTGCATTTATATACGCTTCCACCGCCGTATCACACGGCTTAGTGGTAGCGGCGTTATCAAAATATAAAGCCATAATTACACCTCGCCTACAATTATAAAGCCTTGAGGAGCAAAAGTCAAATGTTTAATAAAAAAAGCCAAAAAAGGTATTTACTTTTAAGGCGGTTTAATGTATAATAAAGTGATTAGCTGTAAAAGGCGATAAAATATATATAGGAGGTTTTGCTTATGACACCCGTGTGGATTTCCATAGCGGCCATAGCCGGCATAGCAGTAGGTGCAATAATCGGTTTTTTGGTACGTAAGCTTATAGCTGAAAAGACCATTAAATCTGCAGAGATAGAAGCACAGCGTATTGTGGACGAAGCTAAAAAAGGCGCAGAGGCAGTAAAGAAAGAATCCGTAATCGAAGCAAAAGAAGAAGCACACAAGATCAAAAACGAAGCAGAGCGTGAAGCAAAAGAGCGCAGGAAAGAGATAACGAGGATTGAGAACCGCCTTACCCAAAAGGAAGAGCATCTTGATAAACGTATCGACAATCTTGACAAAAAGGAAGAACAGCTTAACGCAAAAATCAAGGAGAACACAGAACTAACGGACGAAATCGAGAAGGTAAAGGCAGAACAAACGGAGCTTTTGCAGAAGATTTCGGGGATGACTATGGAGGAAGCAAGGCAAACTTTGCTTGACCGTGTTGAGAACGAAGCAAGGCACGAGATGGCAATGCGCCTTTCCGATATAGAGCAGGAGTATAAGGAGCGTTCCGAGGATATGGCGCGCGATATCATCTCGCTTGCGATACAGAGATGCGCTTCTGACAGTGTTTCGGAAGCAACCGTTTCCGTTGTAGACCTACCGAACGACGAAATGAAGGGTAGAATAATAGGGCGCGAGGGTAGAAACATCCGCGCTATCGAAACGCTTACAGGCGTTGACCTTATTATTGACGACACGCCGGAGGCAATAACCGTAAGCACCTTTGACCCGATAAGGCGCGAGGTTGCAAGGCTTTCGCTTGAAAAGCTTATATCCGATGGTAGAATCCATCCCTCCAGAATTGAAGAGATGGTTGAAAAGAGCCGCAAGGAGGTTGACGCTATCGTTAAACGCGAGGGCGAGCAGGCAACCTTCGAAACGGGCATTCACGGTATCAACCCCGAGCTGGTTAAGATACTTGGTAGGCTTAAATTCAGAACAAGCTACGGGCAGAACGCGCTTAAACACTCTATCGAGGTGGCGCACATTTCCGGTATGATAGCCTACGAGCTGGGCATTGATGCAACGCTTGCTAAGCGTGCAGGTCTTTTGCACGATATAGGTAAGGCTATGAACCACGAGGTGGACGGTTCGCACGTTCAGATAGGTGTTGACCTTGCTAAGAAATATAAGGAAAGCAAGGAGGTTATCCACGCTATCGAAGCGCACCACGGCGATGTTGAGCCTAAAACCTTTATCGCGGTTATCGTTCAAGCGGCGGACGCTATTTCTGCGGCTCGTCCCGGTGCAAGGCGTGAAAACCTTGAAAACTATATCAAGAGATTGCAAAGGCTTGAGGAGATTGCAAACTCCTTTAACGGCATAGAAAAATCGTTTGCAATACAGGCAGGCAGAGAGATACGCATTATGGTTAAGCCCGACGAGGTTAACGATGATGAAATGGTATTTATCGCAAGGGAGATCGCGCAGAAGATAGAAAACGAGCTTGAGTATCCCGGCCAAATCAAGATAAATATGGTACGCGAAACCCGCGTACACGATTACGCTAAATAAAGGGTTATAATATATATGAAGATATTAGCCCTTGGTGACGTTGTTGGCCCCGCAGGTGTTGCGGCTGTTAGCTCATCGCTTCGCAGGGTGAAACAGCAGGAAAAGGCGGATTTGGTTATAGTTAATGCCGAAAACGCCTATATCAGTAACGGTTTGGACGTTCGAAGCGCCGATGCGATTTTTGCCGCAGGTGCGGATATATTAACGGGCGGCAACCACAGCCTTCGTATCCACGATAGCTTTGATATGTACGACACGAACGATTTTGTGCTTCGTCCGCTTAACTATCCAAAGCTTGCGCCGGGCAAGGGGTATTGCTTGTTCCAAACGGCTTCGGGGAAGCGAGTGCTTGTGTTAAGCCTTGTAGGGCAGGTGTTTATGAGCCCTGCGGACTCGCCCTTTACCGTGGCAGACAGCTTGCTTAAAGAGCTTAACGGGAAATACGATATAGCAATAGCTGATTTCCACGCGGAAGCAACAAGCGAAAAGGCGGCGTTTTTCCACCATTTCGATGGGCGCATAAACGTTATGTTCGGTACGCACACGCACGTTCAAACGGCGGACGAGCAGCTGCTTCCCAAAGGGAGCGCGTTTATAACCGACCTTGGGATGTGCGGCGTAACGGACGGTATTCTTGGCGTTAAGCCCGAAACCGTTATAAGTGACTATGTAATGAAGGTACACAACCGCTTTGAGAAGGCGGAGGGGAACAAAGCCCTGTGCGGTGCGTTGTTTACGCTGGATACCGCAAGCGGCCATGTAAAAGAGGTTAAGCGCATAAGATACGATTGCGGCGCTTAAATATCACGAAAGGAAATTTGCTATGTTTTTTAACAAAATTATGCTGTTAGCGGGCGAGGTAAGTGCCGTTGCAGGTGAAGCATCGGGCGATGCGGCTACTAACGCAGGCGGTGCAGGCAGCTGGCTTTCCACACTTTCGCCCATTATAATGCTTGCAATATTCGCGGCTGTATTTTACTTCTTGCTTATACGCCCCGAAAAGAAGAGAAAGAAGCAAGCGCAGGAACAGCGCGATGCTATGAAGGTAGGCGATACCGTTATCACAATAGGCGGTATCACGGGCGAGATAGAGAAAATCCGCAAGGAAACCATCACTATTTTCACGGGCAACTGCTCTATGGACGTTCAAAAGTGGGCTATCCGCACCGTTGAGGCGGACGAGCTTGCCGAAGAAGAAGCAGAAGAGGAAACAACCGAGTAAAGCAAATAAGCTCCCTTAGTTCCAAAAAACGCATATAGTAAAGGCTTGGTGTTCTCCACCAAGCCCTTTATTTTGTCGTGGTAACACACCGCAACAAGGTTTTATTATTAAAACGAAGCGTAGCATTTAAATTGTCGAGGTAACGCCCACAATAAGGTTTAGTTTAATGATGAAGCGCACCGCTTTTTTGTAGGTGTCATTCACGAATGACCCGTTACGCGGCGGTTAAGTCAAGCATTGGATTTAAATGTTTCGTAGCGGTCGATTCGTGAATCGACCCTACGCACTGCAACAACGTTTTATTATTAAAACGAAGCGTAGCATTTAAATTGTCGAGGTAACGCCCACGATAAGGTTTAGTTTTAACAATGAAGCGCAAGGCTACGGGTGAACGTGAATCGCCCCAACAAAAAAGCCGGCCTAAAGCTTTAAAGCTTGGCCGGCTTCTATTATTCTATATCGGTTTTAATCCTCGTTGGTTACAGACTTACCTTCCATAAAATAACCTGTGTACTGCCTACCGTCGGCGTGGGTATATATAGCCTCTGCGCCGTGCGCGTACTCACCGTTATCCATAAGCACGAAATCGCCGTTTTCGTCAAGCTGCCTGGTATCGGGCAGGCCGTTTATAAAGTTGCCGGAATAGCGCTCTCCATTCTTGTAATCAAGAACGCCGCTTCCCTGCCTTTTATCGTCCACCCAGTTGCCCTCGTAGCGCTCCATACCGCCATCTGTGGTGGTTAAAACAAGCGTACCTTCGCCGTTTCTTGCGCCCTTGGAGTAGTAGCCCTTATAGGTATCTCCGTTCGCCCAGGTAAACTCTCCGTACCCATCCATAAGGTCGTTGGCATACTTGCCCTGATAAACGTCACCGTTAGACCAAGTAAAGATACCGTCTCCATGCCTTTTATAGCTTTCAAAATCGCCCGCGTAGATATCACCGTTTGCGTAATAGAAGGTACCCTCACCGTCCATAACGTCGTCGCGCCATTCGCCAACGTATCTGTCACCGTTGGCAAAGGTCATCTCGCCATAGCCATCACGGCAGAGGATATCTATATCGCCCACGTAAACATCGCCATTGTCGTAGACGATGGTGCGGTTAGCCTTGTCAAGCTTGGCGGTAATGCCGGTGGAGTACTTAAGCTTGCCATCCCAGGGTGCGCCGCCCTCTACCTTACCGATAAACCTTATGCCGTTATCAGAGGTGTAGCGGTATCCCGTTGCCAGCACGATAACAACCGTGATAAGCACAAGCATAAGCGCCATAATAACAACTACAAGGATAGGGTTTATTCTTTTTTTCTGTGTCAAAACAAATCCACCTTCCTAAACGGTATTAAAGGTTACCCAAATAGCCCGAAATAACGGGTAACAGCATAGCGCCTATAATAGCGGCAACCATCGCGGCAAGCAGGGTAAGCAAAAGCGAAAACATCCCGTTTGTACCCGCGCCGTATTTTAAAAGCATTTTTTCCTTATCGTCGGGCTTGAGATAATAGCGTTTTTCGGCATCGTTTTCGTCCGCGGTAACAACCGCTTCCGAAAGGCTTGTACCCTTGCGAAGCGCAAAGCGGTAAAACGCACCCTTACAGCCAAGCTGTGCCAAGGTAAGCGCGCTTGCTTCGTTGCACGCATCCTCCCGCACGAGCGCGCGTATCAGCTTGCCCGTAACGCATTTAACGCAGAACGCGTAAACGCAGGCAACCATAAAGCCGATAGCAAAACACCACAAAAGATGCTCGCCCGATTTAATGCCAAGTATACCCAAAGCCAAAAGCCCTCCCTAAAAAACGCCTATTTTCTTCTGATAGCCTCCATACCGCCCATATAAGGACGAAGTGCCACAGGTATGGTAACGCTACCGTCTGCCTGTAAATTATTCTCCAAAAACGCTATAAGCATACGCGGAGGTGCAACAACGGTGTTGTTAAGCGTGTGCGCGTAATACTTCTTACCGTCTGCATCAATGCGAATCTTAAGCCTGCGCGCCTGTGCATCGCCAAGGTTGGAGCAGGAGCCTACCTCGAAATACTTCTGCTGACGGGGGGACCAAGCCTCAACGTCAACGCTCTTAACCTTAAGGTCTGCAAGGTCACCGCTGCAGCACTCAAGCGTGCGAACGGGGATATCAAGCGAACGGAACAGATCCACGGTGTTCTGCCAAAGCTTGTCAAACCAAGCCTTGCTGTCCTCAGGCTTACAAACAACTATCATTTCCTGCTTTTCAAACTGATGTATTCTGTAAACGCCGCGCTCCTCTATACCGTGCGCGCCCTTCTCCTTACGGAAGCAGGGGCTATAGCTTGTAAGCGTTTGCGGAAGCTTTGCTTCGGGGATGATGGTATCAATAAACTTACCTATCATACTATGCTCGCTCGTACCGATAAGGAAAAGGTCCTCGCCCTCTATCTTATACATCATGCTTTCCATCTCGGCAAAGCTCATAACGCCGGAAACAACGCCGCTTCTTATCATAAACGGAGGTATACAATAGGTAAATCCGCGGTCTATCATAAAATCTCTTGCATAGGTGATAACTGCGGAATGAAGCCTTGCAATATCGCCCATCAAGTAATAAAAACCGTTGCCCGCAACGCGCCTTGCGCTGTCAAGGTCGATACCGTCAAACTTTTCCATTATCTCGGTGTGATAGGGTATCTCAAAATCGGGCACAACAGGCTCACCGTAACGCTGTACCTCAACGTTCTGGCTGTCGTCCTTACCAATCGGCACGGAGGGGTCTATAATGTTGGGGATTACCATCATCACGTTTCTAAGCTTTTCTTCGGTTTCCTTCTCCTCTGCATCCAAAGCGGCAGTACGCTCACCCTTAGCGGCTATCTCTGCCTTCAAAGCTTCTGCTTCTTCCTTCATACCCTTTGCCATAAGGCCGCCTATCTGCTTGCTTGCCTTGTTGCGCTCTGCACGAAGCGCCTCAACCTCCTGCTTTATCTCGCGCAGGCGAAGGTCTAAAGCGATAGCCTCGTCCACCAAGGGAAGCTTACCGTCCTGAAACTTGTTTTTAATGTTCTGCTTAACTATATCGGGGTTCTCTCTTAAAAATTTAATATCTATCATAGCTTAAACTCTCCTTAATTTTATATTTCGTTATCAAAAATATCGTTGCCGCAAAGTGATTTAATAAGTGCTTCCAAATCCTCCGTGGTGGAGTATGAAAGCGTTAGCTTGCCACTGCCGCCTGCCTTACGGCTTATAGCCGCGCGCCTGCCCATTGCCGCCGAGATACGGCTTTCCAACCGCTTGTAATAGCTGCTTTGCACCGCATCCGTTTGCGGCTTTACAGAGGGCTTGTCCTCCAAAAGCTTTTTAACAAACGCTTCCGTTTCTCTAACGGAAAAGCCGCCGTCTATCACAAACTGCGCCTTCTCCAAAAGCACCTTTTCGCTAAGCTTTTCGCAAAGCGGAAGCAAGGTGCGCGCGTGCCCGTAGCTTAAAAGCCCGTTCTCCACAAGCGAAAGCACCGTACCCGGCAGCTTTAAAAGCCGCAAAACGTTTGCCACCGCCGCACGGGATTTGCCAACGCGCTCCGCAGCCTGCTCCTGCGTTAAGCCAAAGCCTTCTATAAGCGATTTATAGCCCTTAGCTTCTTCAACGGGGTTTAAATCCTCCCTTTGAAGGTTTTCTATAAGCGAAAGCTCTGCCGCGCTTTGCTCGTCCACCTCTTTGATGATAACAGGCACCTCCGTTAGCCCTGCTATCTTACAAGCGCGCCATCTGCGCTCCCCTGCGATTATCTCGTAAAACCCGTTTGCCTTCGGGCGCACTGCTATCGGTTGTAAAACGCCGTGCAGTTTTATAGAATCCGCCAACTCATCCAGCGCTTCCTTGTCAAATATACGCCTTGCCTGCTCAGGGTTAGGCTCTATATCCGCGGTACGAAGCATCATAACGCCACCGCCTTGCGGGTTGGAAACGGCATCCTCTATTCTGTTGTCGGTAAGCAGGGCATCCAAGCCCCTGCCAAGCCCCTTCTTTTTAAGCGCCATAGGCACCTCCGCACCTTTCGGCAAGCTCCTTTGCCACCTCGTCATACGCCAACGCACCCTTAGAGCGCTTATCGTAAACGTTGATAGGCTCGCCATAGCTTGGCGCCTCGCTTAAGCGCACGTTGCGCGGTACGGGCACCTTAAACAGCTTTGTGCCGAAATGTTTTTTTATCTCACTTAATACCTGTAACGATAAATTAAGCCTGCCATCATACATATTAATCAGCACCCCAAGCAACAAAAGCTGTGGGTTGTACCGCATTTGTATCTGCTTAACGGTTTGTGTTAGCTGGCTTAAGCCCTCAAGCGAATAATACTCGCAAAGCAAGGGCACCACCACCCCATCCGCCGCAGTAAGCGCGTTTATGGTAAGCAGCCCCAAGGATGGCGGGCTGTCTATAACTATGTAATCGTAGCCTTCCTTAATTTCATCAAGCCCGTCACGCAGACGATACTCACGCCGATCCTCGTCAACAAGCTCTATCTCAGCGCCGACAAGCGCCATACCCGACGGGATTATGGAAAGGTTTTTAAAGTTGGTTTTCTGCACAGCCTCGCTTGCCTTTGCCCTGCCGATAAGCACATCGTAAACAGAAGCCGCACCGCTGCGCTTGCTAACGCCAAGCCCGCTTGTTGCGTTACCCTGCGGGTCACAATCCACAAGCAAAACCTTGCCGCCCTGTGCCGCAAGACACGCCGCAATATTAACGGCAGAGGTGGTTTTGCCCACACCGCCTTTTTGGTTTGCAAACACAATAGTTTTAAGCCGCGCCATAAAACACCGCCTTTCCCCCGTTTATTCACATTATTATACCAAAGCCTTTACAAAAAATCAAGCATATAACGAAATAAAATCAACGTTAATACCTTCCCCCGCCTTGGATAAGCAAAAAGGTGCTGTGAAAGAGCCAAAAATCGACATCCTTCCGCAGAAGAACGTCGATTTTCGGGCTTGGTAAAATCTCTCACTTGCACAAAAGAACAAACTTTGTTGCAAAAAGAAAAACAAAAAGCAGTGTAAATTTTCTATTTCTCTGCTATCTTTCGGCTTAATTGATAAAAATAATCATTATATGTATAGTAGTCATCACTTTGATAAACAAAATCTTCGCAGAAGCCGAAAGAAGCAACCGCTCGATCTTCAAATGGGTCTGTTTGATCAAACAATTCAAGCATATCATCTTTGCTTGTTATGGTTACGTCTTTTGTGCAAAAAAGCACGTTCTCTTTATTTCCGTAAGGACACATATTACCGTAACGGCAGGTCATACAGCAAGCAAGCTTATCGTTTTTAGGAAGCTTCATTTGCAAATCAGCAAGCGTATCTGTCCAGAGATAATCTGTACCATTTCCTTTGTATTCAATTCCGTTATACAGCAAGGTAACTTCTGATTTTGGATTTGTTATGACCTCGCTGTCGTCGTATGTAATCGCTATAGGAACCATCGTTTTACCATTGGGTGTAAGCAAAGTGACCTCTGAGCGTAGCACCTTTCTCATTTCATATTCTCCTTCAAAGTTTTACAGCTTGCAATCAAAATCCGTCTGATACGGCCGCAAAGATTTCTGTGGTTTTTGTAAGTTGTTTCATCGATACCCTTTGTGTTATATAACAATTGCAACCAACCCTCCGTTTCGCTACATTCTTTAAGGGCAATCTCAAATTTTGAAAGCATGTCCGCTTTACTCTGCCCGTAGTTTGCTTCGCGAATGTTTGCATAAACACTACTCGAACTTTTGCGAATCTGGAAAAGATTGTTAGATAATGCCTTAATATTTTGGCAAAGCAACTCTATTTCGGTTGCAAGCTGTTCGGAATAGATCAACAAATAATTCTTTTGCATATAACCACTCCTGTCAAGAATATTATACTTCTTTCTCTAAAACAAATCAAGGCGGAGTCTTGTACATCGTCAATTATATAGCAATTAATACAAAATTTCAATAATACGAAAATAATTATGCTATATTTTTCTTAAAATATGATATTTTAAATAATTTATTTTTTATATGAGAAAAGAATTTTTAATCCCAAAAGAAACACAAGAAATTTCTGGCAAATTATAGAATAATTTTGTATAAAATGATATAATGTTTTTTGAAAAACTAAACGTTAAATAGTAATTTGTGGAGGTATATCGGATGAAATGTTTTTTTATAATCATTAGTATTATTTGTATAGTAATTACTTTGTTAATACCATTAATAATGTTAATTAGTTTTGTTAATCACAAAATAAAATTAAAAAAAGAAGATAAATTGTTTAAAACAAATGGCAAAATAGTTGAGGTTAATAATCATAATATAAATATTTATATAACTGGTAATTCTAATAGTGATATAACATTAGTATTTATGTCGGGTGGCGGAACTTGTTCACCAACACTTGATTTTAAAACATTATATTCATTATTTGATAGCAATTATCAAATAGCAGTTGTAGAAAAGGCTGGTTACGGTTTCAGTGATATAAGTGATATTGATAGAGATATAGATACAATTTTATTTGAAACAAGAGAGTCACTTAATAAGGCAGGTATAAAAAACAAAAAATATATTTTATTTCCACATTCAATGTCTGGAATTGAAGCATTATATTGGACAAATAAATATCCAAATGAAATAAAAGGAATAATTGGATTGGATCCAGCAGTTCCTGAATCATATAAAAACATGGAAATAAATAGTATTATGCTCAGTCTTGCGAAATTTGGTTCAGATATAGGAATAACTAGATTTATACCATCTATTGTTAATTCTTCTGCTGCAATCAAATATGGCAAATTGACTGATGAAGAAAAAGATTTATATAAAGTTATTTTTTATAGAAGAACAGTAACTGCATCAATGTTAAATGAAACAAAAAGTATAAAGGAAAACGCAAAGAAATTAGAAAAGATAGATACTACTAATATTCCTATGCTATTCTTTGCTTCTAATGGGGAGGGTACTGGCTACTCAAAAGAAAATTGGAGAAAATTTATTATTGATTATATAGATAGTAAATTAAATGGTGAATACAAAATTTTAGATTGTTCTCATTATGTTCATAACATTGAATACCAAAGAATATATGAAGAAAGTTTAAATTTTATAAATAAAATACAACTTTCAAGAATATTATACTGATTTTTCTAAAGACAAATCAAGGCGAAGCCTTGTATATCATCAATTCCGAAGGAATTGCATATCATCAACACGAAGTGTTGTATATCATCATTGCGAAAGCGGTTTTGATACACACCTAAAGGTGTGATGATATTCAGTCCTAACGGACTGATGAGATACAACGATAGCCTTGCTATCGTTGATGATATACCATTGCTTTCGCAATGGATAAAAAAACCGACAAGCCGAAGCTTGCCCCTTTTTTGTGAGTAATCCAAAATTTTAATACCATTTTACAATGGGTGCAAATTTTAGAGCTATGGGTGCATCTTCCTACAAGGGTTTGCACCTATTTTTAGTTCGATAAATTGGAATTTGTTGTGTAGACCGGTTTACCGTTTTTTAAAAAACAAGATAAATTGGGCAACTGCATTTACTGCACAAAGAGCTAATGTAAAGCAAGAAAGCCCTAACTGGATATTATTAGTACTGTTCACTAAACCCATCAGCGAGCAAAATACCGATATCGTAAAACAAATTGCGGCTATCAAATGAAGTAGTTTCTTTTTTGAAAACAAATCTTCCGTTTCCTTTATCGCAGTCTGAACGGCTGGAATATCTATGTCACTTTCATAATCATCATTCAACAGATAATCTGTTGTCACATTGAACAGCCTGCTAATCTGCAATACGTTTTGTGCATCAGGAAGTGCGGTTCCATTTTCCCAACGACTGATTGCTTGTCGTGATACATATAATTTTTCGGCTAAATCCTCTTGCGACCAGCCGTTTTCTTTTCTTAACTTAATTATTTTTTCTGCTATATCCATAGTAAAATCCTCCTGCGGTTATGGTGACTTTATTATAGCAATAATCACGTTCAAACACCACCACATCAACTTTACAAATCCGCAACAAGACTTTACATACTGTCAAATTCTTGTTTATCGGTGAGTTTATTATGGCATAATATACAACTAAAATCAAGGAGTTTCTGGTAATTCAATAATTGAACGATACCCCATAAATTGAACGAAAGGGGTATAAAGTGAACGATTTATATTTTACGGCTAAAAACCAAAAAGGCTTGGAAATCAAATCACTCTCGTAGAAAGTGTATATCATCAGACACGAAGTGGCTGAATATCATCAATGCGGAGCATTGTATATCATCATTACGGAGTTTCAATACACGCTAAAGCGTGATGATATACAAAAAGAGCAATTTTCTCGCTCTTTTTGATGATATGCACGCAAACAAGTTGCGTGATGATATACCATTACTCCGTAATGGATAAAAAAATGACTGCAATTTTGTATCAAAATTACAGTCATTTTTTGGTAACAGTTGATAATAATGATACGGTTTCGTATGGTTGCATTAGGGTTGCATCGGAGCTGCAACCCTCGGTGAGAAAAATGCAACCCTCGTAAAAGGAGTTAGACAAATTGGAATTTAGCGAACGCATTTGGCGTTCTTATACGAAATCAAAATATGAGATGGTGCAAATAGTATTGATGTAATAATCAGTAATATTGACCTGCTCATAAATCCACTAAACAAGAAAATTACTGATGGGATTATGGAGAGTGCCAATGCTCTAAAAACACTGTTTTTCTTCCAACAAATAATCCATATGGCACAATAAAGGGCAATTAACAGAGCATCAATGATGAGATATAGTGCAAATGCTTCATCCGACCACCAGCCAAGCCAAGTCCCTGGAACATTGAAAACCATAAATCCAAAGCAACCGGCTCTTCCGATTTGTTCAATAATTTCGACTGCTTTGTTGTTCCAACTGTTTTCAAAACCATCTTTACATCTAACTGCAAAAACAATGTTCGGAATCATAATAACAACTATGAAAACCAAACCAAATACATTAAACCATTCCATAAGGGTATCCTCCAACAAATTCAAGTTGTCTAACTAATTATAACATAGTTAGGTGAGAATTCAATATTCAAAAATAAGACCGACCATTCAGATACTTCTCGTATCAAAATAATCGGTCTTATTTGGAGCGAGTGACGGGAATCGAACCCGCGTGTTCGGCTTGGGAAGCGGACGCTCTGCCATTGAGCTACACTCGCACTATTTGGAATAAAAAGCCCCGTCTGCTTAAAGACGGGGCTTTTGGTGGGGACTACAGGGCTCGAACCTGTGACCTCCTGCTTGTAAGGCAGATGCTCTCCCAGCTGAGCTAAACCCCCATACTTCTTGCCGGTTTCCCAACCAGCAAGAAAGATTATAGCACTTTATATCTGCTTTGTCAATACCTTTTTTAATTTTTTTTAGATTTTTTTATTTCTTCCAAAGCGGCAGAAAGCTTGCCAAGCCCGCGGCATATAAGCATACCCAAAAAATAAACCGCTATGAATATAAAGGTAAGCACAAACACCATAAGCCCCTGCCCGCTGTGCCCCATTGTAAGAAGCAGGAACAACGCCACCATAAGCACGTAGTTTAAAACAAGGTGCAGGGTGCGGCGCCAAAAAGCGGAAAGCCATTTGATATCGAAAACCAAAAAGCTAACGCCTATCAAAACGGAATACACAAACAGCGCAAAGCCGCCGTTTGCCACGTCCGAAGCGAACGCCTTAATGGTTTCCTCGCCGGTGGCGGAACTGCCGAAAGCGCCCGCCGCGCTGTTAAGCACCAAAAGCCCCGCAAGCGCAAGCAACGCAAAGCTGATAAGCGTGATAAAAACGATGTCCTTAACCCGTTTCATCTGTTACTCCGCGATAAACCTTTTAAGCCCTTCGGGCAGTGCCTCCTCGGAGATAGAGGCGGTTATGAAGCAATCAACGCCCATTTTGCCGGAGATATCGTCCAGCTTATACATAAATTCCTCAAACGCCGCAACATCGTCGCCACAGATTTTCAAAGCACTGTCAACAAACAGCTCGGTAATATCGTAGTTGCAAGCAAGCGTGCCGCAAACGAAGCCGTAAAGGGAAAGCGCGTCCTTAATACTGTAATCCTTAGCATCTATAAGACGGGCGGCAGAGCGGATATAATAAGTTAGCTTTCCGCCGTATTCTATGCACACAACAACGCCTTTAGACTGCTTGGACGCCTCATGCACCTCATCAACCAACATTCTTGTTTTGCCGGAGCCTTTAAGCCCTATCTTAAGTTTTACCATTTCGTTTCTCCTATTCTTTAATTAAAGGGTTTCTATTTTATCCATAAGCTCTTTTCTAAGCTGTTCGTAGCCGGGCTTACCGATAAGCGCAAACATATTCTTTTTATAAGCCTCTACGCCCGGTTGGTCAAAGGGGTTAACGCCAAGCATATAACCCGAAACAGCGCAAGCAACGCAGAAGAAATAGAACAGCTCGCCCAAATCACGCTCGTCCCTACGGTCGTATTCAACAACAAGGTTAGGAGCGCCGCCTGCCGTGTGTGCAAGCAAAGTACCTAAAAACGCCCTATCATTCACATCGGAAAGCTTTTGCTCTGCAAGGAAGCCCAACCCGTCTATATCCACAGCGGTAGCGGGAACAAGCATATCCTTGCGAACCTCGTTTTGCTTAACAACGGTTTCAAAAATCATCCTGGTGCCGTCCTGTATATACTGGCCCATCGAATGAAGGTCGGTAGAAAAGGTAACGGAAGCGGGGAATATACCCTTACCGTCTTTACCTTCGCTTTCACCGAAAAGCTGCTTCCACCACTCCGTCATCATACGGAAGGAAGGCTCATAGCTTGCAAGTATCTCAACGGTTCTGCCCTGCTCGTAAAACAGATTACGAAGCGCCGCATAGCGGTACGCATCGCTGTCAAGCCCTTGAGAATCAATCCTTCGCTTCATCTCAGCCGCGCCCTCAAGCAAAGCGCGAATGTCCGCCCCGCAAACGGCGATAGGCAAAAGCCCAACGGGCGTAAGCACGGAGAACCTGCCGCCGATATCGTCAGGAATAACGAAGGTGGGATACCCCTCACTATCAGCAAACGCCTTAAGCGCGCCTTTTTCCTTATCGGTGGTGATAAAAATACGTTCCTTAAGCTCTTCCTCGCTGTATTTACGAAGCATAGCATCACGAACGAAACGGAAAGCGATAGCACTTTCTGTTGTTGTGCCGGATTTTGAGATTACGTTCAAGGATATCTCCTTGCCTTCACAAATCCTAAGCACTTCGTCCAAATCGTCACCGGAGAAGCTGTTGCCCACGAAATAGATATCAGGCGTATCCTTCTCAAGCGTGTTGTAATACTGAGAACGCAAAAATTCGATAGCAGCCCTTGCGCCAAGATACGATCCGCCAATGCCTATTACTATAAGCACATCGCTTTGTGCGCGGATTTTTGCCGCCGCCGCTTCGATAGCGGCAACCTCATCCCTGTTATAAGTATAGGGCAGGTCATACCAACCCTTAAAATCGTTACCGCCTGTATGCTCTTTAAGGCGCGCATCCGCATCCGCCAAGCGCGAACGCATTGCGGCAAGCTTATCGGCATCCACAAACTCTGCAACATATTTGTCTATAAATCTTACGGACATTTCGTATACCCTCACTTCTGAATTTAGCCATAGCCATAACTATAGCGATACAAAAGTATTATACCCGTGAAAGCCGTATTTGTCAAGCCGCTTATACAAAAGACAGTATTTTTTTCCAAATATGCTTCATCATTTCGCCAAAGCTCATCACCTTAACGCCGTTTACGGCAGTTATCGGCACGCGGCAAAGCTCCGTTTCGCCCTGCATTACGATAAGCTGTCCTATGGTTTGCCCCTCTGTTATCGGTGCGTTCAGCGTTTCGGGCAGCTCTGTTTTGCACGTTATCTCCGCTTTTCCCTTCTCCACAAGCAAGCTTGGCGCCGTGGTGGAAAGCTTAACGCTGTGATTTGTGCCGCCCTTGACCTTGATATCCTCAAGCTTCGGTAGCTCAGGCGTTACGGTGCGGTAGTTTGCAAAGCCGAAATCCAGCATCTTTTTGGCGGCGGCAAAGCGTTCGTCGGAGGTGGGCGCACCAAGCACAACCGCTATAAGCTGCATATCGTCACGCTTGGCGGTAGCGGATACGCAATACATCGCCTCCGTGGTAAAGCCCGTTTTCATACCGTTTGCGCCCTTGTAAAAGCGCACCAAACGGTTGGTGTTGGAAAGCCCAAAGGAGCCGCCGCGGATGGTATCCATCCATATAGTAGTGTAGTCAAAAATAAGCGGGTGCGTTAGCAGCTCTCTTGTCATAAGCGCAACGTCCTTTGCGCTGGAGTAGCCGCCATCGTCAAGCCCCGTGGTGTTTACAAAGCTTGTGTTTTCCATCCCAAGCTCAGAAGCGCGCGCGTTCATAGCCTCGATAAAGCTTTCTGCACTGCCGTATATATGCTCCGCAAGCGCAACAGCCGCATCGTTTGCCGAAACCACCACAAGGCATTTTAAAAGCTCGTGCACGCTCATCTGCTCGCCCGGCTCTAAAAACACTTGGCTTCCGCCCATAGATGCCGCGTAGGCACTTACGGTAACAAGGTCGTTTACGGTTATCTTGCCGCCGTCTATTGCCTCCGCAACAAGCAGGGTGGACATTATTTTAGTAACCGAAGCTATGGGCAAATGCTCGTTCTCGTTATCGGCGTACAGCACCTTGCCTGTGCCCGCCTCCATAAGCAACGCCGCCTTACAGCCAAGGTTGCCGCTTAAAACGGCACCGCTTTCAACACTTGCCCACTCCTCAAAAGCGGGGAACGCAAGCGGATAGATGCCGTTTTGCTCCGTTGCGGCGGTAGGCAACACAAGCACAGCAGACAAAACCAATATAAAGCTTAAAAAAACACATAATTTCTTCACAGCAAAAACCTCCGTTTTTTTAAAGAGTATGCAAACGAAGGCGAAAATATAACGAAAGGCTGTAAAAAACGGAGTTTTTTACAGCCCCCAGCTTGATGACAAACCTTGTCATCAAGCTGGCAGAGTGCTGAGAAAGAGTGCAGACAAGACGAACCGAGGCGAGAACTGTACTAAGTACTGTGAGCCGAGGTTCGTTTTGAACGAAAAAATACAATAATTGAAGAAAATTCGAGGATGAAACTGAACTAGTCAATAGTTAGTAGACACAAAAAATAATATTTTTAAGCCGTCTGTTCAAGCCTGAATTGAACAGGCGGTTTTCTTTTTAATTTGCGCAAGGGTTTTATGTAATTAAAGTAGTAGACCGCTTCATGAATAACTTTATTCAAGTCATCACACTTCCAATATTGGAAGTGTGAACGCAGAACGTCCTTGAATCTTCCGAAGAAAGATTCAATAACGGCATTATCTCTTGGCGTTCCGGCTCTTGACATACTTTGAATTGCGTTGTATGATTTAAGCAGGTTGCAATAACCTGCGGATGAGTACTGTACGCCCTGATCGCTGTGCAAAAGGATAGGGGCTGCGGTACTCTTTGCTTTTTCAAGGATTCTTTTAGCAGGTTTCATTACAAGAAAATTATCAAAGGTATCGCTCAGCTCCCAATCTAGAATCTCGTTGTTGTATAAATCCAAATAACAAGCAAAGTAATACCATTTGCCCTTGTGCTTTATGTAAGTAACATCCGTCACCACTTTCTGCATCGGCTTTTCGGAGTGGAATTTTCTGTTTAATACATTGGCAAACTCAACGTGTTCCGCCCCCTCGGTTTCGGATTTCTGTCGTTTTCTTACATAGCCTGTAATTCCTAATCTATTCATAGATTTCCAAACAGCTCTATCCGAAACTACCCAACCGTACATATTCAGCAAGGTATCTGCTATTGTTCTGTATCCTTGCGAGGGATAGTGTGAATGAATATCCGAAACATAGTAATCCAACTCTTTATGCTGTTTTTCGTAGCGATTTAATGTACCTTTTCTTTTCAACCATTTATAATAACCACTGCGAGAAACTTCGTATACATCGCATAATTCCTTAATTGAATGATTTTTGCTTTCTCTTTCTATACAAGCGTAAATTTGTTGTATTACTTGTTTTGTGCATCTCCCCTTCCTTGTTCGTTGAATTTTTTTAATCGTACTATCTCGGCATCTTTCTTTAATAATTCTCGTTCTAATAGCGCAATCTTGTATTCCAGCTGCTCCATTGGTGTAAGAGATTTGCGACGCATATATTTCGCCAAAGGGTTTCCGGGCTTACGCTTATTTACAAGTGCTTCTTCGCCGCCCTCTAAATATTGCTTTGTCCATTTGTGTATTTGTCCATGGCCTATCCCTGTTTCTCTTTCTAAGGCTTCTGCTGTTTCTCCTGCTAAATTGCGTTTAACCAATGATAGTTTTTCTTCTTTGCTATGTGGAGTGTTTTTTCCGCCTTTTGGTCTTCCCATTTCTTTCTTCTCCTTTTTATTAACTTAAATCAGTATAACATAAATAAATGATGGTAGACGCTTTTTTGTGTCTACCATCATTATATCACTTCAATGAAACTCCTCGAATTTTCTTCTTTGTGGGAACGGAATTTTGTTTTTTCGTGTTCTGTGCCTTTGTCAGCATTCTGA
>JAZNUB010000014.1:0-58238 GCA_045592105.1 Eubacteriales bacterium
AACCTCCTTTTATCTTTGTGTAATGCGGTCGCCAAACCTTTACACATTATATCACGGAGGTTTTATTATGCATATACTAAAGTATTCTTTCTTCCCCCAGTTGAACTGGGGGTTTATTTCCACGCCTTAAAAGGCACCAAAACGAACGAAGCTGTAAACACTTACAGCTTCGTTTTCGATTTGATACTTTTTTGACAAAAAGTTTTGATATTGAAGGAGAAGAATTATCTACTGGTCAATGGCAAAAAATAGCGTTAGCAAGATTCTTTTACAAGAAATCCAACCTGTTAATACTAGATGAACCATCGGCGGCGTTGGATACCGCCTCTGAAGAAATTGTTTTAGACAGCGCTTTTCGTGAAGCTAAAGACAAAATTATGATATTGATCTCTCATAGATATAGCAACATGACTAAAATGGATAAAATAATTTATTTGGAAAATGGAAGCATATTGAAGATTGGAACTCATCTAGACTTAATTAACGAATGTGATACATATAAAAAGCAGTATAATGCTCAGAAAAATAAGTATTTGTGAGGTAAATGATAAATGTGGATATGGTTAATAATTATATCTGTTATTTTTGTGGTTTTTAAAATAATAATTAATGCAAAGAAAAAGTATAAATGTCCCTATTGCGGATGTATTTTTAAACCTAGATTTAACAATTATTTTAGGTTGCTTCTCAATTTTCCCAATGGTGGATCCGCATTGAAATGTCCAAGTTGCAATAATAAAGGCATAATGCACGAAGAAAGAACATAGCATTATCTTAATAATTGCTTTCTCAGAAGCTTTGCTTTATATGAGTGGTGGATCAGCGCGCCGAACGTATGCGTGGTACAAATATGTGCGCTAATGGGCTTGACTTTATTAACGGTTGATGTATAATGAAATTAAGAATATCAATGTTGTAGGGGGCTGTAACAATGATTAAGCGGATTTTGGCAATACTATTGGCTATTACTATGTTGTGTGTATGTACTCCCTTTGTGTCTGCATATAATCTTCAAAATAAATGCACCGTTGTTAAGCAGAGCGATGTATACGCAGATAAAGCTTGCGCGTTTGATACTGAAAATAACGTTGCGTTGGTTGACCATTTGTATAGAGGGTTCTTTAATTACGAAAATACCGTGGACGTTTCAAGCTTTCATATACCCTCAACTACTGACAACATAAACGGAGTAGCTATGATGATATACGACGAGATGCCGCTTGCATTCTTTGTGGATCGTGTAAGTGTGTGGTATTTAGACGGATACATAACCAAAATAGAGCCCGTATACTTGTATGAACAAGCAAAAGCGCTTGAGATGGTTGCTCAATATAAATACGAAGCGGAAAGGCTTGTAGCTGATTTGAAAGGAAACAACGCCGTTTCTGATTTGGAAAAGGCACTTTTATTGCATGATAGGATAGCTGTGATGTGTGGGTTTGACCTTGGTAACGAAACAGGCTATGTCGGCAACGAAGCTTTTAACGGCTACGGCGTGTTTGTTAAAAGAACTGCCGTTTGCCACGGTTATTCCGAGGCGTATGATTATTTGCTTGAGCTCGTTGGTATAAAAAGCGAGCTATGCCGTTCAGCGGCTTTAAATCACACTTGGAATATAATTACAATAAACGGAAAAAAATACCACGTTGATATAACCTGGGATGATTCAATATGGGGCGCAACAAGGTGGGACGTAACAGGGAAGATTGACCACAGGTATTTTATGGTGTCAAGCACAAAGCTATACCCAAGCCACGCGGCTACCGATTATAATACAAGCCCAACGGACACCACATATGACAATTATTATTGGCGTGATAGCCAAAGTGCTTTTCAGTTAGTAGACAATAAGCTTTATTATATCGACCAAAAAAACGCAAACCTTGTTTGTAAAACGGATGAAAAGGTAGTGCGCAGCGTAAAGGATATATGGTACGCAAGCGCAGACAGTTATTGGCCGAAAAATTATTCCTACCTTGGAAGCGATGGGCAAGTGTTGTTCTTTTCTCAGGCCGATGCTATTGTTGAATATAACCCAAGAACTGATGTGTTGCGTACGGTGCATACCCCGGATTTGTCTGTTGGTGAGTACTATTATGTTTACGGCTTTACCTATATAGACGGGTATTTTATTTACGATATTAACTGCTCGCCTAATTTTGGCGATCCAACAATGTATCGCGTTAAGGTACAGCACGATAAAGCTTTGCCAACGGTTAGCATAACGGCAGGGAATTATTGCGCTGATAAGCAGGTTATTTCCATTGACTTGGCGGACAACGTGGGCATAAAGGGCTATTATTTCGGTAAAAGCCCGATTGTTGAGCTAAACGCGTATAAAGCCTGCACAACAAAGGCGCAAGAAACAATTTCCGCTGAAGGGACTTATTATATCTTCGCAGTAGACGTAAGTGGCAACGTTTCAGAGGCTAAAAGCGTAACCTATTATAAAACCTTGCTTTCCGTGAACGATGGCACGGTAACGCCCTCGTATGTGTTAACGCCCGCAGGCGAGATACCAAGCCTTCCGATACCGAAGAATGAAAGCCTTGGCTTTTTAGGGTGGTATACGGCAGAGAATAACGGAGTGGAAGCTTCTCAAAAGGCTGTAACGGGCAACCAAACGCTGTATGCAATATGGAAAAACGAAGCCCAGCTTGGTGACGTAAACGAAGATTCCGTTATAGACAATATCGATGCGGTTATCATTTTAAAATATGATAGTGGTATCTTAGACGGTAGTGATACACTTCTAACTCTTGGCGATACCAATAAAGACGGCGTTGTAGATAATTTGGATGCATCTATGATATTGAAGTATGATGCGGGGATAATTGAAGGCTTTTGATTTAAAGATGGGGCTCGCTTAAATCATTTGATTTAAGCAAGCCCCATTAAGCTTTTATTTAATATATTCCGATAAGCTGTGAACGGTTTTGCCCTCTCTGTTCACACACGGTTGGGATAGAAGCATTGATTTTAAAAGCGCATCCTCCGTGGCTTCTGAAACGGCGCGGAAAAGCGTGTCTATCTTGTCTTCGGAAAGCTGCTTTATGCTAACTATCGCGCTTTCCTCTTCGGCTTTTGATATATTGGCTGTTGAGAATCCAACAAATATCTCACCGCTGCCGTGCCCTATGCGAGAGCCAACGCGTGCAAGTGCGGTAGAAATACGGTTAAGTGCGCGCTTTATTTGGCGTGGGGTAAGCGGCAGATCCGTTGCCATTATAACGATGATAGAGCCTTTATCGCACTCTGCCACGCCGTTTGCAATGTCCGCACCGATATTAACGCCGTCCACAGTAAGGTCACGCAGCAAGCCGTGGTTGGACATTAAAAGTATACCAACGGTGTATTCCTCACCGTCAAGCTCCATCACTCTTGAAGCAGAGCCTATGCCGCCCTTTAAGCCGTGGCAGGTCATACCGCGGCCTGCGCCAACGGCACCCTCATCAAAGTTCGCCTTAGTGTTGGCAAAGGCTTCTTCCACGTGGCTTTCATTGATGCCAAAGGCGCATATATCGTTTATGCTTGAATCGTTACATTCACAAACTACCGTGTTTACCGAGCTTAAGCGTTTGCCAAGCTTTGCGCTTTCACGCACGGCGTGCTTGGTAACCGCATCCATCACCGCGCCAACGCTTAATGTGTTGGTTAGCGCAATGGGGGATTCCAAAGTGCCCAGTTCCTCTATCTGCACAAGCCCCACGCTTTTGCCGTAACCGTTTAAAACGTAGCAGGCGGCGGCGGGCTTATTGTAAAACACGTTTTCCTCTGTTGGGATGATAACGGTAACGCCGCTGTGTATAGCTCCTTCGTCAACCGTTTTGTGACCAACCAAAACACCCTTAACGTCCGTTATCTTATTTAAAACGCCTTTTTTAAACTCACTTTTCATAGCTTAACACCCGTTTGCTTTTCAATTTCTGCTTTGAAAAGGGTTTGTATCTTGGTTGCAAGAGCCTGGTCCTTGCCGCCAACGGCTTTCCCATCCACCTCATAAACGAAAAGAACATTCTTGGTGGTACTGCAAAGAAGTATTTCATCCGCCGTAAGAAGCTCATCAACAGTGAAAACGCGCTCCTCAGTAGGCACGCCGTTCTCTTCACACAGCTTCTTTATGACTGCGCGTGTGATACCGGGTAAAATAAGCTCGTCCAAAGGAGGCATAACAACAGCACCGTCCTTAAGCATTAAAATGCTGCTGTGTGCCGCTTCCGTAACGCGCTCCCCTCTGTGCAACAACGCTTCCGTTGCGCCGCACTCGGCCGTTTTTTGCGCCGCAAACACGTTCGGCAAAAGGTTAGTTGTTTTTATGTTACAATACTTAAAGCGCAAATCCTCCACGCTTACCAAGGTAGCGCGCTTGTCGCAAGGGGGAAGAGATACAGGCGTAACCGACATTATAAGGTTAGGCCTTGCGTTTTTCGGATACTCGTGCTTCCTCGGAGCGCTGCCGCGTGTTACTTGAATATAAAGCATCGTTACATCGTCCTCAGACAAAGCTATAACCTTTTCTATCTCAGCTATAAGCTCAGCGCGCTCCATATCAAAAGCTATCTCCGTAAGACGGCAACTGTTATAAAGCCTGTCAAGATGCAAATCCAACGTAAATGGCTTTTTGTTAAGCACCAGCACCGCATCGTAAACCGCATCCCCAAAAAATACCGACCTATCACAAAGCGGTATAGTCATTTCCTCAAGATTTCCTATACTACCGTTAAAATACCCAACCTTTTGCATAATAATCCTCCTAAATCGTGATTAACTGTATAATATCACTACATACAATTAATGTCAATGCTTTTACAAAACCTTTAAAAGAACAACCGTTATAATACCTGCAATAATAAAGAACAACCGTTATAATACCTGCAATAATAAATGTAACGCCTATGGAAAGCGATATAACAACGGATTTAACGCTTATGCCCGCACCCTTGTTTTCGATAAGCTTCGTATGGCGCAAAGCATTTATTACGGGTTTGTAAATTATTAGCGTCAATCCGGAGTTTATTAAGCTTTTTATAAGGTTAAAGGGTAAAAATCCGGGCAGAAGCATTTTTGCAATGGCATCTCTCGGCACGCCCATATAGTACGGTGATATAAGATAGTTCCAGCCAAGCATAAAAGCCGTTGTTAAAACGCTTGCCGCAAGCAAGCCGAAAACCGCACCGTAAATACTTTTTTTATACTTGTATATAAGCGCGGCAGAGCACGCGAAAACAGCGCTGGAAAGAAAGTTCATAACGGCGCCGATAATGCCCGTGTTGCTGATGGTAAGCTCTATAAGCGCAACCACCAAGCTTACAGCCAAGGCGTAAAGCGGGCCTAAGATAAAGCCGCACAGCGCAATGATTACGTCCTTAGCATCGTAGTGCAAAAAGGAGAGGGAAGGCACCAACGGGATAGGGATAACGTTGGAAAGGGCGGCAACGGCGTACGCAAGCGTTGCAAACATAGCCGCAACTGCTAATTTTTTTGTTGATTTAGACATAAAACACCTCGTAAAAACAAAAATACCCACCAATAAACTTATGGTGGGGCAATAATAAAAAGCGATATATAACATAAAGCGTTCTACCATCCGGACTTTTACCGTTGGTCTCGGAGTTGCACCGAGTCTGCATATCAAGGATACGCTTGCGGACTGTACCGCCAGTAGGGGATTGCACCCTGCCCCGAAGCTTTACTTTACTGCTATTATAGCAGGGACAAGGTAGCTTGTCAATAAAAAATAAATGGTTGCGCTTTCATAAAAAGGGTGCTATAATGATTGTGTAATCAAGCACAGCAAAAAAGGTTGAAACGATATGGAAAATAAAAACAAATTGTCTTTTAAGCAATATATGATTTTATCCGTAGTGTCTGTAACTTTGTTTGTGGCATTATGGAATTTTAAAGAGGTTTTGGCAATAGCTTCTGCTTTGTTCAGCTATGTGTTGCCTTTGTTTATAGGGGCTTGCATAGCCTTTGCGTTAAACGTGCCAATGCGCGCTTTCGAGCGTATGCTGGCTTCTATCCAACGTAAGTGCCGCTTAAAGGTAAGGCACACGCTAAACACTTATTTTAGCCTTGTGATAACCGTGGTTACGATAGCCGTTATTATAGCGGTGTTCGTAAACTTCCTTGCTCCGCAGCTTGCTGTATCGGGTGCGGATATAGTTGATAGGTTTAAAAAATGGTATCCTTCCGCTTTGGAGTTCTTAAGGAAGCATGATATAGACACCAACGTTTTAAAGCAGTTTGATATCAACAAGCTGTTAAATTACGTTAAGGATTATTTCTCCTTTGATAATACGATAGGCGTTGTAAATACCGTTATAGATGCGGCAAGCAGTACCGTTTCCGTTGTTATCTCTGCGCTTTCCTGCGTTGTGTTCTCTATCTATATGGTAACGGGGAAGAAAAAGCTTAACCATCAAGCAAGAAAGCTTATATACGCCTACGCGCCGAAAAGCTTTGCGGATAAGGCTTGCCATATAGGCAGTTTGTTTTATAAAACCTTTTACAACTTTGTTTCCAGCCAATGCCTTGATGCTTTAATTCTTGCGCTTCTCCTGTATATAAGCCTTAGAATATTCAACGTTCCCTATGCGGGCATTATTTGTATATTAACGGGCATTTTGGCGTTGATACCCTATGTGGGCGCAATAATATCCTGCGTTATAGGCGCGCTTTTGCTTTTGCTTGTAAGCCCGTTTAAGGCGCTTATATTCGTTGTTATCTTTATAGTTGTTCAACAGCTTGAAGGTCAGCTTATATACCCTCACCTTGTTGGCACCTCGATAGGGCTTCCCGCTATATGGACTTTGTTTGCCGCGCTTGTCGGCGGCGAAATGATGGGGCTTTTCGGCATCGTGTTCTTCATACCGCTAACGGCTGTGATATACACGCTTATCAAAGAGGGTGCCGCAAAGCGTTTGCGGGCGAAGGGCATTGTTGTTGAATCCCCCGCGGAAAGCGAGGAGAGGGAGAAACAGCAAAAGCTTATGGAAAAGCAACAAAAACGCACAGAGAAAAAAGAGGAAAAAAGAAAGAAAAAAGAAGAAAAGAAAAGCTCAAAGCAGTAATTACTTTCACGCGCAAAAGCGGAAATCAGAAAAGACCTTGCAGTTTTCGCTTAACGCGTACAGGCAAGGTCTTTTTGGCTTTTAAGATTGGTTTGTTCTTTCGGCTTCTTGGGCGATATCAGCTTGCGCTGTAGGAAAAGCTCATAGCGTGCTTTCTTTCAAAGCGTTGGCCGGCAGGAAGTGTGATTATCCCTTGCTTTGTTTCAATGCTTCCGCTTGCACCAACAAAATCGTCAATTCCGCAAGTAAGCTCTATGCAAAAGAAGGGAGAACGCCCTTTTGTCCAAAGCTGAACAAACTCAAAATTGTCAAAGCTAACGTCAATGCGCCTTCCGCAGCCAACAAGGCTTACGCGTTTGGAAAGCAGGTTTCTAAAGCATAAAGCATCCACCTTAAAGTAATCGTATTTAAGGGGCAGGCAGTTTGTGTTTTCGCTTATAAGCTCTGTTTCGGGCTGTATAAGGTCGTTGGCAACAACAAGCGTTTCAAGCCTTTCGTTGGCTTCAAACTCAACGCGGTAGCTTTCAATCCCCTCGGGGCAGGCGTACGCCTCGTGCGAGCCAACGGAGAAATACATATCGTTATCCCCAAGATTTTCCACGATATAATAAACCTCAAGCACTCCGTTTACTATAACGTATTTTATGTAAAAACGAAACTTGAACGGAAAATGCACAAAACGCTCCTCGTTGTCCTCGATAAAAAAGACAGCCTCGGTATCGTTAGCGCTTTCCACGCAAAACTCAGCCTCTCTGCAAAAGCCGTGCTTCGGCATATTGTAGCACTTGCCTTGCAGGGTGTAGGTATCGTCCTTCATCCCACCGCATATCGGGAACAGAACAGGCGCGCGGCGGCCCCAGTAGCGGCTGTCACCATTCCACAAAAAATCAACACCGTTTGAATTGTAAACTCTTTGAAGCTCTGCGCCGCGGGTTTCTATCTCGGCAAAAAGCTTACCGTCACCGATTTTTATAATCATATCAATACCTCCTTTGGTATATGAAAGGGAATTTATAATGAACGTTTTAATGTTGTTAAGACCTAAAAAGGATATAGCGTATATATACGAGAACAACACGATACGGCAGGGGCTAACCAAAATGCGCGCTCACGGGTACACGGCAATCCCCGTTTTGTCTGAGGACGGGCGCTACGTTGGCTCCGTTAGCGAGGGGGATTTCCTTTGGTATCAGATAGATAACGGCTTTGCCGATGAAAAAAGCGGAGAAAAGCACTATGTGCGCGAAATTATCAGAAAGGATTTCAGCCCTGCCGCGCGTATAAACATTAGTATGGACGAGCTGCTTGACCGTGTGATGCACCAAAACTTCGTTTGTATTACAGACGATCTTGGTTCGTTTATCGGGATAGTTACACGGCAAGACATAATAAGGTATTTTACTGACCTGTTGCCAAAAGAGCAGGTAAGAAGAGAAGATTTATAAAAAGCCTTTAATTTCAGAAAGCTTCGTAACTGTATAAGTGGCGGGGCTTTCGGTGCTTATGCCCTTGCGATTGAAAAGGCAGCTTTGTATTCCAAACTCTGCCGCGCCTTCTATATCTGCGGTTAGCGAATCGCCTATAATCATAACCTCTTCCGCCTTTATGGGTTGAAGCGCATTGATACAATGCTCAAAAAATGCTTTTGTGGGCTTTGGTGCGCCAATTTTCTCCGATATGAAAATATGCTTCATATATCCGTAAAGCCCCGCTTTTTTCAGCCGCAGTATCTGCTGGTTGTAAGCCGCGTTGCTTGCAATGCAAAGCGTGTATTTGCCGTAAAGGTATTCAACAAGCTCTATAGCACCCTCAACGGGGATCGCGCTTTCGCGCAGGTGTGATAGAAAAAGCTGTTCAAATGCAACACCGTCTGCCGCTATACCCAAGGCTTCAAATATACGCGGCCAACGTATTTTGTAAAGCCCTTCTCTTGTAAGCAAGCCCTTTTCAATGTCGTGCCACAGCCCGTTGTTGATACGCGTAAAGGTTTCGTAAACGTTTTCGGTATAAACAAGCTTTGTTTCCGTAAACGCTTCTTTTATGGCTTGCTTTGCGCCTAAATCAAAATCAAGCAGGGTGTTATCCACGTCAAGAAGAATAGCTTTAAGCATTTTGTATCACCTCTAAAACTGCATCAAGCTCCGCAACGGAGCTTATGCGATAATCGGCGGGAACGGCGTTTGGCAGTACGCAATCCGCCGTTAGCACCTCAACGGGTATGTAGCCTGCCGCGCGTGAGCCCTCAACGTCACACACGGGGTTGTCCCCAACGTAAAGCAAGGTGCTTTCTGGCACACCAAGGCGGCGCGCCATCTCTTTAAACGGTGCCGCGTTTGGCTTTTGAACGCCAAACTCACCGCAAAGCAGTACCTCGTCAAAGCTATCCCTTAGCTTTAAAAGCCTTAGCTTGCTTGCCTGTACCTCGCCGTTGCCGTTGGTTATAAGCCCCGTTTTAAATCCACGCGTCCTAAGGCTTTCAAGCACGCTATGCGTAAAGGGGTACGGAACGGCGTGAACGGTGAAAAGCTTAAGCAGTGTGTTTTGATACAGCTCGTATTCGGGCGGAGTTGAAAACAGCCCGCTTTCACACAGAAAGCCAAAAACCTTGCGCCAACCGTAATAAATATGCTTCCTGTCGCCCTCGCACAGAAGGCTTGCCGCTTTTTCCGTGCTTATCCCATCGGCAATATAGCCCTTTAGCATATCGCAAAAATCGCTTGTTAGCGCGGTAAGCGTGGCATACCTGTCAAACAAAGTATGGTCAAGATCAAAAACAACACCGTTTATCTGCATATCATCACCTCAAGGCAATGATAGCACAAAACGCACCTACCGTCAATTATAAAAATATATGGAGCTTTAGTTTATGAAAAAATATCAGCTTGTATCCTTTGGTGAAGCGCTTATAGATTTTACCCCCACAAGTGATGGGGCGTATTTCCCAAATCCCGGCGGCGCACCCTTTAACCTTGCCGTATGCACCGCAAAATACGGCTGTAAAACAGCCTTTTTAGGAAAGCTTGGCAAGGATGCCTTCGGCACTCTTTTGCTAAACACGGCTAAAAAACACGGCGTTGCCACAGAGGGGGTAGTGCTTGATGCCGAGCGCGTTACAACCCACGCCTTTTTAACTCTAAACAGCGATGGGGAAAGGGATTTTGTGTTCTGCCGTAAGCACGGCGCGGATGCCGCCATAAAGAGGGAGGAGCTGAACGAGGAGCTTATAAAAAGCACCGAGGTTTTCCATTTTGGCGGCTTGTCGCTAACCGATGCGCCTTTGGCAAACACCTGCCGCTATGCGGTGGAGCTTGCAAAAAAGGCGGGCGCCACCATAAGCTTTGACCCAAACTACCGTGCGATGCTTTGGGAAAGCGAGGAGGCGTTTTGTAACAGAGTTTCCGCGCTGCTTCCTTTGGTGGATATACTAAAGGTTTCCGAGGAGGAGGCTGCTTTGCTAACGGGCGAGGAGGATATGGATAAAGCGCTAATCGCGCTGTCAGGCGTTCCCACCGTGCTGATAACGCTGGGTAAGAACGGAGCCTTGTGCTGTGTGCGCGGTGAAAGCTATGCCGTTAGCGGCTACAAAGCAGAAACGGTTGATACAACGGGTGCGGGCGATATATTTTTCGGCACCTTCCTTGCACAGATGCTGGAAAGCGGTACGGCGTTTAAGGAGCTATCGCCGTCTGAAGCCGTAAGCTATTGTGATAAAGCCTGCCGTTATGCCGCAAAAAGCACCGAAATATACGGTGCCATTCCATCTATACCTAACTTTTCTTTGTGAAAACCATTAAAATGCTTGACATAAGCGGTTGTTTGGTTTAAAATGTACGCGAGTACGAATTATATTTGGAGGTTTTACGATGTTAAAAGTAATAGTTTGTGACAATTATGAGCAAATGAGCGAAGAAGGCGCAAAGGTTATAGCAGAGCAGCTTAAATCCAAGCCCGATTCTATCCTTGGCCTTGCAACGGGCAGCACCCCCGTTGGTATGTATCAGTGTCTTCAGAAGATGAACAAGGCCGGCGAAATTAGTTTTAAGGACGTTACCAGCTATAATTTGGATGAGTATTATCCTCTTGCTCCCACCCACGATCAGAGCTACAGATATTTTATGAACCACAATCTTTTTGATCACGTGGATATAGATAAGGCAAGAACTCACGTTCCTAACGGTCTTGCAAAGAACCCCGCTGAGGAAGGTAAGGCTTATGATGCGGCTGTTGCGGCAGCAGGCGGTATTGATATCCAGGTTCTCGGCCTTGGCCAGAACGGCCATATCGGCTTTAACGAACCCGAAGAGGAGCTTTATGCAGGCACCCATCTTACCGACCTTACCGATAACACTATCGAAGCAAACGCACGCTTCTTTGCTTCCAAGGATGATGTTCCTACACAGGCAATAACTATGGGTCTTGCTACCATTATGCAGGCTAAGAAGATACTTGTTCTTGCAAGCGGTGCTAACAAGCACGCAGTTGTAAGCAAGATGGTTAGCGATGATAGGATTACCACTCAGGTTCCTTGTACGGTTCTTAAGGCTCATAAGGACGTTATTCTTATCTGCGATAAGGCGGCATACAACGGCTAAGCGTTAAAAAACAAGCTTAAATTTAGTGGGTGCGAAAACAAAAGGCTTTTGCACCCGCTTTTTAAATCGAAATGTTTTAAAAAACTAATGCATTTTTAATCTCCGTGTGTAAAATAGCTAATAAGGGATACTGATTGTTGGTATTGAAAAGGAGTGGAAATATGCTTAAAAAATTAGCTTTTATACTTATACTTCCCATAGTGCTTGCGGCGTTTATACCGTGTGCCGCCGCACCAACGCCTATCGTTCCGCGTGTATACAGAACGGAGATGGTGGCATCGGTTGCCTACCATAACGGTGAAAAGTATATTGCGCTGGACGTTAGTATTACAGACATAACAGAGCCTATGGGTCTTCTGGGGATAGAGTTTAACGTGCTGTTTGACGGTGATAAGCTGGATCCGCTTTGGAAAACGGATGCAGAGCTTAACGGCAACGGTGTAACCTATAATCCACAAACTCCGCCGCAAATGGTAACAAGTTGGCCCACCTATCCGTTCTCGTTTATGGGGAACAGCTTTGATATTTTTGCTGTCGAGGGGCTTTGCAAAGCCTATGAAAAAACAGGCAAGGGCGTGCTTAACGTTAATCTCATAACTAATATAGATGTGTATGAGTTTGGCTCGTTTGCCGATGGTGAGCTTTCCATTCGCTTGTACTTCACGCCGATAGGCGGTTTTAAGGCAGGGGAGGTATACAGCTTTGCCATAGACGGGCAGTATGACGAGCCGGTTAAGCAATATGTAACAACGGCAGGCGTTAGCAACACAAAGCCTATGCCCAGTGTGGCGTACGGCTATGGTGATACCGCTTCTTATACGGCTACTTGGGCTGATTGCGGAGCTTTTGATTTAGCGCAAACCGAGGCTGATATAGTTGCGGATGGCACCAAGGGCATCCTTTGGGTGGACGGTAAATATACCGCAAACGCGCTTAAAAGCTGCTTTAAGGGAAGCGTTCAGATATTGAACGCGCAAGGAGCAGCCGTTACTAACAACGATATGGTTGGCATGGGCTATAAGGCAAAAACAAGCGAGGGTACGCTTACTGTTGCAATGAGGGGCGACATTAATTGTGACGGTTTCGTTTCCAGCTTGGATTATGCGGTGCTAAAGAGCGCACTTGTTGGAGAAACCCAGCTTAGCGAGCTTCAAAGCAAAATTGCGGACATTAGCGGAGAGGGTATGGTTACTACTACTGATGCCGCATGGTTTAAGAGGCTGTTCTAAACTTATCATATTAAGCTAATGGGATGTAAAAAAAGGCCGGACCGCAAGAAAACCATATACATATTGCACAATGAAGTTAATCGTGGCGAAAGCCACGATTAACCTTTAATGATATATTTTCTTGCTACGAACGAACTTCACTTCGCAGTACGTCGGTACAGCTTCAGTTCAGTTCGCCCGTTCCAACCATTTTTTTCTATCCCATACAAAGCGGGCTGTTTCAAATGCCAAAGAGCATTTGAAACAGCCCGTTAGTTGTTCTTTATTGTAGCTTTTGCTTTTCCTCTTCTTCTTTTTCAAGCACCGTGTAGGCTATCTTGCCAACGCCTGTTTTAGGAAGCTCTGCCCTAAATTCAATATCGCAAGGCATAGCGTATTTTGCAATATGCTTTTTGCAATGCTCCATTATATCCGCCTTTAATTCGTCGCTTGCCGTAACGCCGCTTTTAAGCACGGCAAAGGCTTTAACCTTCTGCATTTTATACGTGTCCTTAACGCCTATAACACAGCTCATCTGTACGGCAGGGTGTGCATCTATAACGTTCTCCAGCCTGCTGGGATACACGTTGTATCCGCTTGTAATGATCATGCGCTTTATGCGCTGACGGAAGTAAATAAAGCCTTCCTCGTCCATAAGTCCCAAGTCTCCCGTGTGCAACCACACACAACCGTCAGAGTGCGTTTGAAGTGCTTTTGCATTTTCCTCCTCGTGCCCTATATACCCAAGCATAACCGAAGGGCCTTTAAGGCATATCTCCCCCTCTGTACCGTAAGGCACCTCGTCCGTAGTGCCAACGGCGCAAATTTTATAGTAGGTGTCGGGGTAGGGGTATCCTATGCTACCCTCACGCTCCGTATGGAACGGTGTTAAACAGCTTGCCGTAACGCATTCCGTAGTGCCGTAGCCCTCGCGGATTTTAACGTTTGCACCGTGCTCTGTAAGGAAAGCATCCATCTTCTTTTTCAACTCAACGGAAAGGCTGTCCCCTCCCGAAAAAACGCCCATCAAACAGTCAAGCTTAACGCCGTTTAGGCTTTCTATCCGCGTTAAAGCCTCAAACAACGTGGGCACGCCCGCAATGTAGTTGGGGCGGTTTTTCTTTATAAGCTGTGCATACTCCTTGGGGTTGAATTTGGGTACAAGAACGGCACTGCCGCCCGCCACCATCATCGTGTGTATGCAAACTCCAAGCCCGAAGCCGTGAAACATAGGCATAGCCGCAAGCATTACGGTGCCTTGTATAGGTCTTCCGCACATAGCGGCGGTTTGCAATGCAAGTGCGTTAAAATTAAGGTTGGAAAGCCTTATTCCCTTGGTAACGCCCGTTGTACCGCCCGAAAACAGAACCACCGCGGTATCGTTTGCGCCGCTTTTGTGTGAAGCCGCGTTTACCGCCTTGCCTGCCTTTAAAAAGTTCTTCCACAGTAAAGCGCTTTCGGGTATCCTGCTTTTGTATTTTCTTCCTGTCGTTAGCTTAAAGGCAATCGCCTTAACAGCACCAAGCCCATCCGAAGCAGAGGTTACGATAAGCCTTTTAAGCCCTTTCACAGCGTTGAATTTATGAGCAAATTGGTCCAGCGTTACAGCGTAGGTACAGCTTGCCTCCGCCACCATTGAAACAATCTCCTGCTCAGCAGAAAGCGGATGTATCATACAGGCAACAGCCCCAAGCATATTAAGCGCGTAAAGGCAATAAACGGTTTGGGGCAGATTGGGTAAGCATAAAACAACGCTGTCCCCACGTTTAACGCCTACCGCCGTAAAAGCGCGGGCTGTTTGCCGGATGTTAAAAGCCAGCGTTTTGTAATCCGTGCGCTTGCCCATAAAATAAAGCGCGGTTTCGTTCGGAAGCTCTGCGGCGGTATTAAGCACGCTGTCGCACATAGAGCCCGTAGGGTAATCTAAATTAAACGGAACGTTTCCGTAGTGATCAAGCCAGGGTGCAGCCTTGTTCATAAAGCCCTCCGTTAATAAAAGCTAAACGTATGATACCAAATAAAGCGTAATTTGTCAATGCGAAGGCACTACATAATAGAATATCCAAGCCAAAAACAGCCAATTAGTTGCGCTTCGTTAAAATGCACAAAACACCCCTTGCAATTTGTTCAAACACACGGCAAAATGCCACTTGTAAAAATCGGGCGCAAATTATATAATTATATGTATATTTATAGGACACATAGGAGGTTTTTATGGCAATCAGAAAACAGCTTACCCCTGTCAAAGCGCTTTACGCCGCACCTGCCGATTTTGAAGGCAAAACAATTACTGTTGGCGGCTGGATAAAGAATATGCGCTGCTCCAATATGTTTGGGTTTATTTCCCTTAATGACGGTACCTGCTTTGCAAACCTTCAAGTTGTTATTGAAGAAAATATTCTGAATAATTATAAAGAGATATCTATGCAAAACACAGGTGCTTCTTTAGTAATAACAGGCACCTTTGTGCTAACGCCTGAGGCAAAGCAGCCCTTTGAGCTGAAGGCTCAAACCGTTCAGGTGGAGGGGATGTCCACGCCCGATTATCCGTTGCAAAATAAAAAGCACGGGTTGGACTTTTTGAGGTCTATCGCGCATCTTCGTCCGCGTGCTAACACCTTTAACGCGGTATTTAGGGTGCGTTCCGTTGCGGCACAGGCTTTGCACAGCTTCTTTGCTGAAAACGGGTTCGTGTACGTAAACACTCCCATCATCACCACGAGTGACTGTGAGGGTGCGGGCGAGATGTTCCGTGTAACCACCTTAGATATGGACAAGCCTCCGAGAAATGAGGATGGCAGCGTTGATTACACCAAGGATTTCTTTGGTAAAAGCGCAAACCTTACGGTTAGCGGTCAGCTTGATGTAGAGTGCTTTGCTCTTGCATATTCCAAGGTATATACCTTTGGGCCTACCTTCCGTGCAGAAAATTCCAATACGCCCCGCCACGCGGCAGAGTTTTGGATGATAGAGCCGGAAATGGCATTTGCAGACCTTGAGGATTATATGGACACCGCAGAGGCTATGATTAAATACGTTATAGCGGACGTGCTTGAGAAATGCCCTGATGAGATAGACTTTTTCAATAAATTTATAGATAAAACGCTTAAAGAAAGGCTTACAGCAATAGTAGGCTCTGATTTCGGCAGAGTTAGCTATACCGAGGCCGTTAAGCTTTTGAAGGACAGCGGCGTTAAATTTGAATATCCTGTAGAGTGGGGATGTGACCTGCAAACGGAGCATGAGCGTTACCTTACCGAAAAGGTATACGGCAAGCCCGTGTTTGTAACCGATTACCCCAAGGATATAAAGGCGTTTTATATGCGTCTTAACGACGACGGTAAGACCGTTGCGGCGGCAGATATGCTTGTTCCCGGCGTTGGCGAGCTTATTGGCGGCTCTCAAAGGGAAGAAAGGCTTGATCTGCTTACAGCGCGCATAGCCGAGATGGGGCTTGATGAGAAGGACTATTGGTGGTATCTTGAGCTTAGAAAGTTCGGCGGTGTGCGCCATGCGGGCTACGGCTTGGGCTTTGAAAGGCTTATAATGTATATCACGGGTATGTCCAACATTCGTGACGTTGAGGCGTTCCCCAGAACAACCGGCAGCGCGGAGTTCTAAATTTTTTCACAGCAGAAAGGCAATTGATATGAACAGCCATGCAGAATTATTGAAGGAATACGAAGAATATAAAAAGATGGGGCTTAAGCTTGATATGACGCGCGGCAAGCCCTCCAAGGAACAGCTTGATATGATGGAGCAGCTGCTTGGCGTGCTTTCTAAAAAGGAGGATTGCGTTAGCGACGGTATAGATTGCCGTAACTACGGCATATTGGACGGGATTCCTGCCGCAAAGCGCATTTTTTCCGATATATTGGGTATCCCTACCGAAAAGATTATAGTTGGCGGCAACTCCAGCTTAAACCTTATGTACGATACCGTTGCACGCGCTATGCTAAGCGGTGTTGCGGGTAGCGAAAAGCCGTGGTCCAAATACGGCAAAATCAGCTTTCTTTGCCCCGTTCCCGGGTATGACAGGCATTTTGCTATATGCCAGTATTTCGGTATAAATATGATAAAGGTGCCGATGACGCCTACTGGCCCTGATATGGATTTGGTTGAAAAGCTTGTTGGCGAGGATGATACTATAAAGGGTATCTGGTGTGTGCCTAAGTACGCTAACCCCACGGGTATAACCTATTCGCCCGAAACAGTTAGGCGTTTTGCGGCGTTGAAGCCCAAGGCAAGGGATTTCCGCGTTTTTTGGGATAACGCCTACGTTATACACGACCTTACCGATACGCCCGACCATTTGGATGATATACTTTCTTTAGCGGCTGAATATGATAACGAGGATATGTTCTTTATGTTCACCTCTACATCTAAAATCAGCTTCCCCGGCAGCGGCTTGGCGGCAATAGCCTCCAGCGAAAAGAACATTAAGCGCATCACTAAAGAGCTTGCTTTCCAAACCATTGGCTACGATAAGCTAAACCAGCTTCGTCACGCCAAGCTGTTCCCCACCAAAGAGGCTATACACGAGCATATGGTGCATCACCGCAACCTTATTAAGCCAAAGTTTGATGCGGTGCTTGAGGAGTTTGATAAGCAGGGCATAGATAAGCTTGAGGGTGTTACGTTTACAAGGCCAAACGGCGGCTACTTTATAAGCCTTAATTTACCTGAGGGCTGTGCAAAGCGTCTTGTAAGCCTTGCGGCAGATGCAGGCTTGGCATTAACCGCCGCAGGTGCAACCTTCCCTTACGGTAAGGACCCGTTGGATAACAATATCCGCATCGCGCCTACTTTCCCACCGCTTGAGGATATAAAGAAGGCGGCAAAGGTTCTTTGCTGTTGTATAAAGCTTGTAGTTGCAGAGCGCAAGGAAGCCTGCGTTTGCTGAAATAATTGAAGCGAAGCTTTTTATTAGATGAAAGCTTCGCTTTTTTGCTTATTGATACATTTTTATTGTAAAACGATAAATATATATTGACAAACGGTGCGATTGGTGCTATAATCTTATTAAAGACAAATAAAGGAGATCTGTTATGAAACAAAAAAATCTTTCAAGGTTGCTGAAAGCATTAATTATAGCCGTTGGAATTTGCGGGTTAGTGGTATATTTTTTGGCAATACCCGTTATTGGCTTGGATGCCGCAGAGCAAAATCCGGAGTACGCGTATTGTTTTTATCCGTGGCTTGTATTTTTGTGGATAAGCGCCGTGCCTTGCTATACGGTTTTGGTATATGCGTGGAAAATTGCAGGCAACATCGGTGCAGACCGTTCGTTTAGCTTGGATAACGCCAAGTATTTAAAGCATATAGCGTTGCTTGCCGCGGCAGATACAGCTTTCTTTTTTGTGGGCAACATTGTTTATTGGGCTTTAAATATGTCCCATCCGTCGGTGTTTTTATTTTCCTTGCTTGTATGCTTTATCGGCTTGGCAATTACAATTGCGTTTGCCGCGCTGTCGCACCTTGTATTAAAAGCGGCGGCATTGCAGGAGCAAAGCGATTTAACGATATAGGAGGTGCAAAATGGAAGGCGAAATTATTATTAATATAGACGTAATGCTTGCAAAAAACAAAATGAGCGTTACAGAGCTGGCGGAGCGTGTTGGTATAACGATAGCAAACGTTTCTATCTTAAAAAACGGAAAAGCAAAGGCGATAAAGATTTCAACGCTTACAAAGCTGTGTGAGGCGCTTAATTGCCAGCCGGGCGATATACTTGAGTATAGGGAGAAAAAGCAATGAAAAGGTGTTTTGTAACGGTTTTGGTTTTAATGCTTTTTGCGCTTTCTTCCTGCGCCTCTATGGAAGAAAAAATCGTAGGAGTAGAGCATATTACATCTAAAACAAGCCCCGATGGCTTATATACCGTTTCTTTGTATCAGATAGGCGCGCCGGAATGGCCCTTTGGCCCTGTAAAAGCTAAACTTGTTTTAACGGATTCTAAAGGCAAAGAATTAGATGAGGAAAGATTTTCATTATTAAACGACGGCACTGGAGTTTACGAGGGCAACATTGTGGAGATATCTTGGCTGGAGGGCAGAGCCGAGATACTAATGGATGAAGCTGATACAACACAGACCTATACCTATGTTCTGTATTACGGAAAATAATGCTAATTTGTTGTTGATTACGATACACCCTACGGTTTTACTTTGTATACAAGAGAGGGCAACAAGGTATGTACTGAGGGGCAACTTACAGGCGTATATATACAAGGCGTATATAAAAGCTCCACGGCACTTGTAAGCACCGTGGAGAAGGCAATAAACGGCTTTAATGCCGACTATCGTATAAAAAGCAATAAGCTGTGGCTTAAAAACGAAAACCAAAATATGAAAAAAATATCCCCGTGCTATAACGGCTGTGCCGTTGGCGTGCAAGGGGACGATTATATAGGTACTATGAATGGCGAATGGGTATACGCAAAGCGCGTGCCTGCATACGAAACAAGCGATGCCACCGTTTTGGAATACGATATGTACCGTATACCCGATGTACTTTGTGCCGAGCTTGAGAATTTACTTTAAAGCTTCAATAAGCTCAAATACTGTGTTAAACACGGGTGCGCCTGCTGCTTGCAGGCGTTTTTCACTTTGATGGCCCGATGCTATAAGCACACAGTCCACCCCCATGGCAGAAGCTGTTTCAAAATCGTGCAGGGTATCGCCTATAAACAGCGCCTTTTCGGGCTTAACGCGCTCAACCCAGCTTTTGCCAAGTTCTACCTTGCTGAAGGCGTACAGGTTCCCAAGCGCCAAGGTTTCCATAAAATAGTGGGCTATCCCCAACTCCGAAAGCTGTGCGTTTAGCATATTCTGCTCCGTTGCGGAAAGTATTATTTGCGGTACGCCCTTTGCCTTAAAAAACTCAAGTGCATCCGAAACACCTACGCAAAGTGTGCTGTTTTTGCTTTTTTCAAGATAAAGCGCCGCCCATTCGTCTGCCAAAACGCCGTAATCCTCTTTAGTAAAGTCAAAGCCTGCGGTTTCGTAATACTGCTTTATGGGGAACCCAAATATTTCCTTATATCGCTCCTTAGAGCAAGGGCAAAGCCCGCGATTCTTTAGCATAACGTTTAAAACGTCTATACACGGCTCTAAATCGTTAAGTATAGTGCCGTTAAAATCCCAGATAATATGCGTGTATTCCATAAACACACCTCCAAACGCTATATATGTATTATACACGGTACACAAAAAACTTGGTGAATATTTTGTTAATATGCATAAAAAATGTATTTGCGCCCTTGTTTTTTATCAAAAGGGCTTTACAAAGTGAAAATAATGTGATATTATGCAAATAATCCTGTAAGGAGGAAAGTAAATATGCATTTTGTAAGCACATTCGCGTACGCATACTATTATTACCGCGCATATTATTGCCGCGGTTAGTTTTGCGTTGGCGTTTTGCTACGGAACAAGCATATTTCACTTGAAAGCGAAAATGTTTACCGGGTGCTGCCAATGCGCGGCACCCGTTTTATTATGCAAAATTAAGGAGTATTGATGCTATGCCTATTACCGAGCTGCTTGAAAGAAACAGTACTATTTATGCAAACGATTCCGCGCTGGTGGAGCTTAATCCCGACCAACAGCCAAGGCGTGTTGTGTGGAAGGAGTATAACCTTATAGAAGCAACGGGCGCAAGCGGGTTCCGCAAGGAGATAAGCTGGGCGCAGTTTAATGAAAAAGCTAACCGTTTTGCAAACTTTCTGCTTTCCCGCAATATTCGCAAGGGCGACAAGGTTGCGATATTGCTGATGAACTGCTTGGAGTGGTTGCCCATATATTTCGGCATACTTAAAACAGGTGCGTTGGCTGTTCCGCTTAATTTCCGTTACGCGGCGGATGAGATAAAGTATTGCCTTGGCCTTTCGGAATCTGATATGCTTGTTTTCGGGCCGGAGTTTATCGGCAGGGTAGAGGAGATAGCGGACAACGTGGGCAAAACCCGCACGCTTATCTACGTTGGTGAGGGTAGCTGCCCCACCTTTGCAGAGGATTATTTTAAGCTAACGCATTATTGCCGTGCGGACAATCCCGGTATTCCGCTAACGGACGATGATTACGCCGCAATATATTTTTCATCAGGCACAACGGGCTTTCCCAAGGCTATATTGCATAAGCACAGAAGCTTAATGCACTCCTGCAAGGTGGAGCAAAACCACCACGGGCAAACCAAGGATGATGTTTTCCTCTGTATCCCGCCGCTTTATCACACAGGCGCAAAGATGCATTGGTTCGGAAGCCTTATTTCAGGCGGCAAGGCAGTGCTTTTAAAGGGCACAAAGCCTGAGGACGTGCTAAACGCCGTATCCTCCGAAAAATGCACCATCGTTTGGCTTTTGGTGCCGTGGGCGCAGGATATACTAAACGCACTTGACAGCGGAGCATTGAAAAAGGAAAACTATTGCCTTTCTCAATGGCGTCTTATGCATATAGGCGCACAGCCCGTTCCCAAAAGCCTAATAACGCGTTGGCTGGAGTATTTCCCCAACCATCAATATGACACAAATTACGGTCTTTCCGAATCCATAGGCCCCGGTGCCGTGCATCTTGGCGTAGAGAACGTACATAAGGTAGGCGCTATCGGCATACCCGGCTATGGCTGGCAAACCAAGATAGTTGACCCCAACGGTAACGAGGTAGCACAGGGCGAGGTTGGTGAGCTTTGCTTGCTTGGTGACGGTAATATGGAATGCTACTATAACGACCCCACCGCTACCGCAAACACGATAAAGGGCGGCTGGCTGTTTACAGGCGATATGGCTATGCAGGACGAGGATGGGTTTATCTACCTTGTTGACCGTAAGAAGGACGTTATAATCACAGGTGGCGAAAACCTTTATCCCGTTCAGATAGAGGATTTTATAAGCGCACATAAGGCTGTTAAGGACGTTGCGGTTATTGGGCTTCCCGATGCAAGGCTTGGCGAGATAGCCACGGCGATAATCGAGATAAAAGACGGTATGAAGTGTACCGAGGAAGAAATAAACAGCTTTTGTATGGGTATGCCGCGCTATAAACGCCCGCGTAAGATAATATTTGCAAAGGTTCCGCGCAACCCTACGGGCAAGATAGAAAAGCCGCTTTTGCGCAAGCTTTACGGCGCGGATATGCTTGTTGCAAGCCAGAATATGTCATAAAACGAAAATGCTTTAAAGGAGATGTTTTTTATGAAAACGGTTGTTATCACTTCGCTGCTTGTTGTGTTTTTTGCAATAATGATAGGCGTTGGTATTTACTGCCGTAAGCATTCAAACGGTGTGGACGGGTTCGTTCTCGGTGGTAGAAAGGCAGGCCCTTGGCTTACTGCTTTTGCTTTTGGTACCTCGTATTTCTCTGCTGTTATTTTCGTTGGCTATGCAGGTCAGTTCGGCTGGAATTTCGGCTTGGCTTCAACGTGGATAGGGCTTGGTAACGCCTTTATAGGTTCCTTGCTTGCATGGGTAGTGCTTGGCAGAAGAACGCGTGTTATGACACAGCATCTCGGCAGCAGCACAATGCCCGATTTCTTCGGCATCCGCTATGCATCCCCTGCGCTTAAGATAGCGGCTTCCGTTATAACCTTCGTATTTCTAATCCCCTATACCGCTTCGCTTTACAACGGGCTCTCCCGCTTGTTTGCAATGGCGTACCCCGGTATAGATTACAGCGTTTGCGTTATAGTTATGGCCGTTCTCACCGCTGTATACGTTCTGCTTGGCGGCTATATGGCTACTGCTATTAACGATTTCATTCAGGGTATTATAATGCTTGGCGGTATTGTTACCGTTATCGCCGCCGCGCTTAATAACTACGGTGGCTTCTCCTCTGCGGTACAGCAGATAGCTACCTCCGAGGCAGAAGGCTGGAAATACGTTTCCTTCCTTGGCCCTAACCCCGAATTTTTGCTGTTTGTTGTGCTTTTAACCTCGCTTGGCACGTGGGGCTTGCCGCAGATGGTTGGCAAGTTCTACTCCATAAAGAACGAGGAATCCATAAAAACAGGCACGGTTATTTCCACCGTATTCGCTATAATCGTTGCGGGCGGCTGTTACTTCCTTGGCGGCTTTGCAAGGCTCAGCGGTGTGGACGTTTCCAAGCTTGGCTTTGACGCTATTATACCTTCTATGCTGTCAGAGCTTCCCGTTGCCGTTATAGGCGTTGTTATAGTTTTGGTGCTTTCCGCTTCAATGTCCACGCTTTCGTCCCTCGTTTTAACAAGCGGCTCTACCGTAACCTTGGATTTCATTGCGCCTATAAAGAAAAAAGCAAACGGTAAGGATATGGCAGAAAAATCCAAAATGCTTCTTATCCGTTTGTTCGTTGTGTTCTTTATCATCGTTTCTGCAATCATCGCTATCTACCAATATAAAGAGGGCAGTATTTACATAGCACAGATGATGGGCGTTTCTTGGGGCGCGCTTGCAGGTGCATTTCTTGCTCCTTTCCTTTACGGCTTGTATTGGAAGCGCACCACAAAGGCGGCTGTTGCCTGCTCCTTCATTTTCGGTGTTGGCTTGGAGATAGTTCAGTTCCTTATAACCATCAAGGTTTTGGATGTAAGCGGCTCCTCGCTTTTGTCCTTCGTTTTCAAAAACTCCTTGTATTCAGGCGTGTTTGCAATGGTAGGCGGTCTTATTATAGTACCTATCGTAAGCCTTATAACCTACAAAACAAAGCAGAAGAATGTGGACGAGGTGTTTAGCTGCTACAATCAAACCAAGGTTGTAGAGGTAACGGATTCTTTAGGTAAATAACTTATATATGCCAAACAAAGCTTATCTTGAAATAACTAACGTTTGCAACCTTAATTGCAGCTTTTGCCACGGCACAAAGCGCAAACCGCATTTTATGTCTTTGGAGGAGTTTACGCTTGCGGCAGAACGCCTGCGCCCTTTTGCTAATTATTTATATTTCCACCTAATGGGCGAGCCGCTTTTGCACCCCCTGCTTGGGGAGTTCTTTGCAGAAGCGGGCAAGCTTGGCTATAAGGTTATTATTACAACCAACGGAACGCTTTTAAAGGAAAAGCAAAGGCTTTTGCTGTCTGCCACAGCCTTACACAAGGTTAGCATATCGCTTCATTCGTTTGAAGCTAACGATACCAAGCAGGCGTTTGATGAATACGTTGATAACTGCTTGGCGTTTTGTGATGCGGCTTCGGAGGAGGGTATAATTTCCGTTATGCGCCTTTGGAACATAGGGGGAAACAATTCCCTTAACAACAAGCTTGTTGCTCGTATGCGCCAATTTTTCGGTGCGGATAAAGGCAACGAATGGAGTGAGGGCAGAAGCGGCTTTAAAATCAGAGATAAGCTGTATTTAGAGTGGGGAAAACACTTTGAATGGCCTGATATAGACCTGCCCGTAATCGGAGGCAGACACGGCTGTTACGGCCTGCGTGACCAAGTGGGTGTGCTGTGCGACGGAACTGTTGTGCCCTGCTGTTTGGATGCGGAAGGGAAGATAAAGCTTGGCAATATATTTGAAAGCACGATAGAAGAAATACTTTCCTCTGATAGAGCAGTAAGGCTGAAAGCCGAGCTGCAAAACGGAAAAACATCAGAGCCGTTATGTATGCGTTGCGGCTTTGCACAGGATAGGTTTGGAAGATAAAAAATGTGGGGGATGTAAAAAAAGACTGGACCGCAAGAAAATCATAAACAACTAATACTGTTGTTAATTGCGGCTAAAGCCACAATTAACTCCACATAATATATTTTCTTGCTATGGACGAACTTCAGCTCGTAGTACTTAGTACAACTTCGCTTCAGTTCGTCCATTCCACCCATTTTTTCCTATCCCCTACAACATAGGGCTGTAAAAAACACCGTTTTTTACAGCCCTATAGTTTTGTTATTATTTACATCAAGCTTCTATATATTGCTTCAATATCTTCAACGCTTGTTTCCTTGGGGTTGCCGGGACGGCAAGCATCGTTGTAAGCGTCAACAGACATTTGGTGTATATCCTCTTCCTTTGCAATGCCCTTAAGCGAGCAAACGATGCCAACGTCCTCTGCAAGCTTTGCAACGGCGTCTATTGCGGCTTTGCGGTATTCGTCCTGAGCCATAGCATCAACACCCTTAACACCCATAGCGCGTGCAATTTCACGGTATTTTTCACCCGTTGCCTCTGCGTTGTAAGCCATAACTGCGGGGAGAAGCGTAGCGCAAGCCTTGCCATGCGGCATATCGTAGTAAGCAGAAAGCGTGTGTGCCATAGAATGGTCAACACCCAAGCCAACGTTGGAGAAGCCCATGCCCGCAATATACTGCCCAAGCGCCATACCCTCTCTACCCTCGGCGGTGTTTTCAACCGCGCCGCGCAAAGAGCGAGCGATAACCTCTATAGCCTTGAGGTGGAACATATCAGAAAGCTCCCAAGCACCCTTGGTTATATAGCCTTCGATAGCGTGAGTAAGCGCATCCATACCGGTAGCGGCAGTAAGCCCTTTGGGCATAGATGCCATCATATCAGGGTCAACAACAGCTACAACGGGGATATCGTGAGCGTCTACACACACAAACTTTCTCTTCTTCTCCACATCGGTTATAACGTAGTTGATAGTAACCTCTGCGGCTGTGCCTGCGGTTGTGGGAACGGCTATCGTGGGAACGCATGGGTTCTTTGTGGGTGCCACGCCCTCAAGAGAGCGAACGTCTGCAAATTCGGGGTTGGTTATAATGATACCGATAGCCTTTGCGGTATCCATAGAGGAACCACCGCCGATGGCAACAATACAGTCCGCCCCTGCCGCTTTGAAGGCTTCAACACCTGCAACAACGTTTTCAATGGTGGGGTTGGGCTTGATATCGGAAAACACGCTGTAAGCGATATCAGCTTCGTCAAGCAGGGAGGTAACCTTTGCGGTTATACCAAGCTTAACAAGGTCAGGGTCAGAGGCAACGAAAATCTTTTTAAAGCCTCTGGCTTTAATTTCGGTAGGTATCGCTTGGATAGCACCCGAACCGTGATAAGAGGTTTCGTTAAGCATGAATTTGTTCATAATGGGCAGTCCCTTTCTTACAATTATTAGATTTACAATATAATATTATTAGAATGTGCATAATTTGTCAAGAGCAATCGCCGCAAAAAGAAAATGTATTAATTTTTATCAAAAACCTTGACAAACGCATTTTAATGTGGTATATTAGCGGAGTGCCAAGCGGTACAACAATTTGCGCCTGTAGCTCAGCTGGATAGAGTGCCTGGCTACGAACCAGTAGGTCGGGGGTTCGAATCCCTCCAGGCGTGCCAGAAAACGACAAGTTTCGACAAGAAGCTTGTCGTTTTCAGTTTTTGCTTTTTTATCCATTAGCATATTTGCTTATCATTGACATTTTTGCTTTGCGGTGATATATTAAAAAAGAGGTGATTAGTTTTGCTTATAGGTTGTAACACCTTGTCCTACGCAACAGGCAGGGAGGACATAGAAGCATTGGAGATTTTAGCTAAGGCAGGCTTTAAAAGCATAGACCTTAACTTGAACAAATATGCCCTTAGAAGCCCCATAAGCTCGTTTTGGCAAACGGAGGAAAGCACGCGTTTATGCTACGCAAACGCTTTAAAGCAAAGGGCTAACGAGCTTGGTATAGTAGTTGGGCAGGTACATTCTCCGTACCCAACCTATTTCGAAAACAAGGACAAAACGGAGGACGTTTTGCACGTAACGAAAAGCAGTATAAGCATAGCTGCCGCGTTAAATTCTCCGTATATAGTTATCCACCCAAATATTCCGCCCTCTGCAAAAACGGCTTTGCAGGTGGAGGAAGCGGTTGAAAACAATTTCGGCTTCTTCTCCCTCTTTTTTGAAGATCTAAAGCGCACGGGGCTTTGCATAGGTATAGAGAATATGTTTAACTGGTCAGCGGAGGAGGACAGGGCGCTTCCAACCGTTGCAAGCACTGCAGAGTGTATGGCGTATATGGTAGACAGGCTTAACGAAATGTGCGGCGAGAAGCATTTTGTGGCTTGCCTTGACGTGGGGCACGCAATGCTATCGGGCGGCGGAAGCCCTGCGGCTATGGTGCGCACGCTTGGTAACCGCCTAAAGCTTTTGCACGTTCACGATAACGACGGGCATCATGACAGGCATTGGATCCCCTTTGATGGTGTTATCAACTGGGAAGAGTTTGCAAAAGCGCTTTCTGAGGTTGGATATACAGGCAATTTAAGCCTTGAGGTAAAAGTTGGCGGTGATGAGGCGGAAACAGCCTATGCCGCGGCATATAAACTAAAAAAGCTAATTGAAAAGGAGCAGAACAAATGAGTTATACCGTAGTAAGACAAAAGGAATTGGATTTTGACAGTGTTAAGCCCGCGTATATCAACAAATACGTTTGGGGCGGCGTATACAGGCCTGTGGCATACGCAAAGCTTGTGCTTGTTGAGGGCAAGGGCTTTGCTTTGCAGATGACCTGCTATGAAAAGAACCCCCTTGCACGCTATACCGAGTTTAATGCACCTGTTTGGACGGATAGCTGCTTGGAGTTTTTTGCTTCGTTCAATAACGAAAGCCCGCTGTATTGCAATTTGGAGATGAACTCTGCAGGAGCGTTTCTTTTAGGTATACGCGAAAGCAGGGAAAAGAAGCAGGATGCGGCAGAGATAGTGGAGCTTCCCCCCGTTACCTGCATTAAAACGGGCGGATATTGGCGCGTTGAATATATGCTTAGCTTTGAAGTGCTTGATAAGCTTTTCGGCAAGGTGGACTATGTATCGGGCTATACCTTTAAGGGCAACTTTTATAAATGCGGGGACGATACGGAGATACCGCATTTCGGTATGTGGAACCCTATTAATATTGAGATTCCTGATTTTCACAGACCTGAATGGTTTGGGGAGCTGGTTATAGAATGAGTAATACCGCAATCTATTACAGCGCGCTAACGCAAACGCTTGAAAAGATACATAATACGCAAACCGATGCTATAATGGAAGTTGCAAAAAACGTTGCCAAAACCATAGAGAACGATGGTATTATATATATCTTCGGTTGCGGCCACAGCCATCTTATAGCAGGCGATGCTTTTTATCGTGCAGGCGGCTTGGCAAACGTTTGCGCTATGCTGGATACTGATTTAATGCTTCATAACGGGGCCGCAAAAAGCAGTGCATTTGAGCGTATGGAGGGCTTGGCAAAGCACATATACCGCAGATATGCGCCTACTAAAAAGGATACGCTTATCGTTGTATCAACGTCCGGCATAAACTCCGTGCCCATCGAAATGGCAGAGCTTGGCAGGGCAAACGGCGTATATACGGCGGTAATATGCTCCTCCTCGTATTTTGGCAAGAAATCGCGCCATTCATCGGGCAAGCTACTGTATCAATGCGCTGATGCTTATTTGGATAACTGCGTGCCATCGGGCGATGCGGTAGTGCCGATAGGGGATATCAATATGGGCGCGGTTTCAACAGCCGCAAGCAGCCTTATACTTAACAGCGTGCTGGTGGAGGCGGCTGGCGAGGCGGCAAAAAAAGTAAAGCCGCCCATATATATGAGCGGCAATGTAGAGGGGGGTGCTGAGTATAACGAGGCGCTTATAGAGCGCTATACGCCAAGAATAAAGCACCTTTAATTATCGGTTGTCCACAACCCATAGGCCTTCGGGCAGTTCCTTTCTCATCTCGCTTATATCGGTGCTTAGTTTGATGGTTATAAGCTCGTATTCCTCGCCGATATAAAGCTTCATTTTTTCAAGCGTTCCGTTTGAGAAAAGGTAATCCACGGTTTGCCCTGTTGGGGTAATATAACGTTCATAATCGTAAGCGGAGGTGCCTGCATTGGTGCTTCCGCTTTCAATATATTTAAGGTCTTTATATTCAAGCGTGTCGGCTGTAACGGTGTCCGCAGGGAGCAGGAAGGCAGAGTTTAAATCGGCGTTGATGTGATATGCACCGTCTTCGTTTACAAAGGTTTCGGACATTATATCGTGCCCTTCGTACTCAACGATGCTGATAACACCGTTCCCGTAGCAGGTAACGGTTGTAGCAGGCACGGAAAGGCCGCCTATTTGCATTTGGCGCGTTACGGTTAGCTTGTACGTGCCGCTTTCAACGATATCTGCACATTCCTTTAGTAATGCGCCAAGAACGAAACCATCCGTGCTTTCAACGCTTTCCGTGGCGGACGGCGTATCGCTTGCGTGCGCTTCAACGCTTTCTGCCGAAACGAAATCACTACTGTTTTCAGGTGCTTCTTTTTCGCCGCCAAGCATTAAAATAACAAGTAAAATTGCGGCGGTAACTATTATTACTGCCGCAACGCTAAATACAAGCTTCTTCATTAATCTTTATCACCGCCGCTTTTTTCTTCGGGCTTCGCTTCTTCGTTAATGGGCACGGCGGTTTTGGTGATGTTTAATTGTGCAAGCAAATCGTCAACGGTTTTAACGCGAGGCTTTTGGGGGTTAACAAGAATAGGCGTGTACTCGTCATCAACAGAGGGCAGGGAAAACGGCTTGTAGCTTATGCTTGTTTCCGCTTCGTCCTTTGCGCCTTTTTTGCGCCCTTCTTGATTATCATCCTCCAAAATGGATATCGGTTCAATATCCACGGCGGAAATAACGCTTGGTTTCATTTGCATATTGGTGGTATCGTCCTCTGAAATGGATATCGGGCTGATATCCACGGTGGAAATAGCGCTTGGTTTCATTTGCATATTGGTGGTATCGTCCTCAAATATAGAGATAGGGCCAACGTTTTGCTTAGGCAAAACGGTATCGGGCTTTTTGCCCTTGCTTTTCTGGTCAACGCTAACTTCGCTGTAATTCTCCAGCAATATTTTCAAAAGCTCGCTTATCGGCATACGGATATCCGCTTGCTTAATGATTATTGCAGGCAAGCCCGAATTTGTGTTTTCGTTAATCTCGCGCCTTACTTTGGGGTTTGAAGAAAGCGTATCCAAATACTTGGTGTCAAGCCTAAGCCCCAAAAATGCACTTTTGTTATTACCAAATGTTTTAAGCGACAAAATAGCGTCCTTAGCTATAAAGCCGGCACCGATATTAGCCACGGTGTAGTCATACACGCCGTTTTGCGTTATTCTGATAGCGGTGGGCGGAGAGAATATGCTGAAAATAATGCTTGAGGTTGTAAAAGCAAAAAACATTGTGCAAACGCCGCCAAGCACCATATAAACCGTAAGCGTTTTAGAGCTTAAGGCGTTAGTAACCGCAGGTATAAACGGAAAAAACAGGAAAGCCAACGCAATGCACAGCATTGCGGCACTAATAACAGCGTAAAGGGGGTAAAGTGCTTGCTTTTTCTTTATAACGATAGGTAATTTCATATTTTTATATGGGCTTACGCCCAACCCCTTTCTTTTTTTTACGGTAACGCGTGCGTTCTTATATATTCAAGGTACAGGTATTTACACGCCGTTTGCCAATGCACACCGTCACCCAAAACAAGCTCCTCGCGTATGTTGCCGTTAGCATCTCTTGTTGCCTGCCCGAAGTTAAGATAGTAAACGCCGTGCTTCTTAGCAAGCTCCAAAAGCATCATATTAAAGTTGTCCACCTTTTTGCCGTTGAAGGTTTCCGTATTGCGGGAGGCACCCCAAGCGGGGATACCAACAAGCACTATTTTTGTTGCGGGAAGTGCCGCTTGTATACGGTCAAGCATCCTCTCGTAAAGCATTATATGCTTTTCGTTAGACCATACTGCAACGCCGTTTGTGCCAAGCATTATATACATTATCTGCGGGTTAAGCGTAACAAGCCAATCAAGCGAGGACTTTTTCTCTTCGGATTGGTTATAAACCGCGTGGCTGTTATAGTCCAAATAATCGTAAACGCCAAGCCCGCCCCATGCAACAACGTCCCTGTCTTTAAAGAAGCGGGAATCAAGCCCAAGGCCGTATGTAAGGCTGTCACCACAGAAAACGATGTTGTCAAAATACTTTTCTCCTGCGTCTGCCGTTTCCTCAAGATAAGTACCCTTAAATTTGCTGAACTCTGCGGGAGAAAACGTCATATTGTCAGGTACTGTGGTGTTCGTATTGATTTCACCGCTGCTTTCTGTTTCCACATAGGGAAACAGGTACTCAAGCGTGTCTGCATTTATGCTGGCAACGTTATCCACAAATTCGTCCGCACCCTTAGCGTCAAGCCTGCCATCGGTATAGAAGAAATAGTTTGCCGTATGCACCGCAAAGGACAACGCCAACGCGGTTATCGAAAGCAATATCTTTTTAATTAAAACCATACTGTTTTCAAACTCCTTAACAGTGTATAGCTTATTTAAAATTAATAAGCTGTATAGGCGTAACGTTATTGAATATCAAGATGGTATCGGGCTTTTCGTTTCCCTCGGTATATATCTCAAGCGTGTATTTAAAGGTTTCAAACATCTCGCCTTCGCCCTCAACGGTAGCGCTTACTTCGGAATTGATGTAAACGTTTTCGTTAAGCGGCAGCTCAACGCCCGCAAAGCTTGCCCTCATATAGCAATATCTGCCCTTGCTTGTGATTTCCGTATGGCATATCTCGTAAACGTTATCGTTAGTGTCCGTAAGCACAAAGCGCGGCTTGTATCCGGTTTCCTCGTTGTCAAGCCTTTTGTTGTATTTAATACCAAGCTCAAGCTCATTTGCGGTGGCGGCATACGCAACGCCCGCTATCTGCACGCTCCCATCGTAGTTCATAAAGGTGGTGGGGAATACCTCATACACCTCAAACCCGTCGGGGTTAGCGCTGTAAAGCTGGTTAGCGGCAGGAGAAAAAACGTATTCCTTATACATATTCGGCTCGCAATTATTAAGGATAACCGCAAACACAATAATGTATACCACCGTTACCAAGCCGTATAAGGAGTACCTAAACACCTTTTTTGTTGTTTTTGCCGCTTTGGAAGAATTATCCTCTTCGGGGAAGTAGTTGCCTTCGTAATCCATAATAGCCTTTCGTCTTTTCAAAATAACATAATGTGATAAATAATGTGCCTTTACGTCATAAAATGTGGGTAAATCTCGTTTTCCAAAATCAAAAACTGCCCGTTTTACTTGAGTTTTGCACATTTCCCACACAGTTTCCCACATTTTTGGTGCGTTTCCACCGTGCTTTATGTAAACTTATTATTTAGCCCAGTAGTTTCTGTCAAGTGCTCTTAGCTGTATCGCAAGTGAAATATGCGCTTCCGTAATAAGCTCGCTTGCATCAAAATCGGCAATAGTACGCGCCAGCTTAAGTATTTTGTCATACCCTCTTGCGGACAAGCCTAATTTATCATATGCGTTTTTAAGCATTTGTATTCCTGTTTCGGTTGTAACGCAAAAACGCTTTATATGCTCTGCTTGCATCTGGGCGTTAAACAGCAAGGGCTTACCGCCCACGGTTTCGTGTGAAAATCGCTTTGCCGCAAACGCTCTTGCTGCCGAAACACGTTTCCTTATATCCTCGCTTTTCTCGGCAGAGCTTGTTGAGGAGAGCGTTGAAAACTCCAAAGCCTGCACTTCTATCTGCATATCAATTCTATCAAGCAACGGGCCTGATATTTTGTTTATGTAAGAAAGCCTTGCGGCTGGTGTGCAGGTGCAGGGCTTTGTTGCGTGCCCATAGTAGCCGCATTTGCAAGGGTTCATTGCCGCAACAAGCATAAAGCTGCTTGGATAAGTAACCCTGCCGTTCACCCTCGTTATGGTAACGGTACCGTCCTCAAGCGGTTGGCGCAGTATCTCTGTTGCGTTTTTGTCAAACTCAGGAAACTCATCTAAAAACAAAACACCGTTGTGTGATAAGGATATCTCACCGGGGATAGGCGTTTTGCCGCCACCTGCCAAGCCTGCCGCCGATATGGTGTGATGCGGGGCGCGGAATGGGCGCGTTATTATAAGCGGCACGTTCTGCGGCAATACCCCTGCAACGGAGTGTATTCGCGTACACTCAATCGCATCGTTAAGCGTAAGCCGCGGCAATATGGAAGGTAAACGCTTTGCCAGCATACTTTTGCCTGAGCCGGGAGGCCCTATCATCAAAACGTTGTGAAAGCCTGCGGCGGCTATCTCCAGCGCAAGCTTCGCCTCGTCCTGCCCTTTAACGTCGCAATAATCAAGCGTTTCAAGCAGGGAAGCGGTCTGCAGCTCTTCAAGCGTAAGCTTTTTCGGTTGAATAAACGCTTCGCCCTTCAGATGTGCCAAAAGCTGTGCAACCGTTTTAACGGGATAAACGTCTATCCCCTTGGCGATAGCGGCTTCGGCACCGTTAGGCTCCGGCACGTATATTTCCTTAAACCCGGCTTCCTTCGCGGCAAGCGCCATGGATAAAACGCCGCGTATCGGCCTAAGCTCGCCCGTTAGCGACAATTCACCAACAAAGCACTTGCCGCCGAAATCAAGCGCACCCAAGCGTTCCTGGTTAATAACCGAAAGCAGTATCGGCAAATCAAAGCCCGTACCCTCCTTTTTCTTGGAGGCAGGCGCAAGATTAACTGTAATAACGCCGTGCAGTATACGAAGCCCAAGGCTTCGCGCGGTGCTGCGCACCCTCCCCTCGGCTTCACGCACAGCCGTGTCGGGCAAGCCTATTATATCAAGCCTTTCAAGCTTGTTGGAGGCGTTTGCGGATTCCACCGTAACAATAAACCCATCAATACCGTTTACAGCGGCAGAGCACACGATGTTTACCATAACAACCCTCCGTTAAAGCATTTGTATACATACTAATGTACATAGTAAATTATAACACATTTTTGTATTATTGCAATAGCTTTTGCGGTCATTTTTACCTACCAGCCCAACAAATTCAAGCCCTGGAAACAATTTTGCCGAAAAAAGCTTAAAAAAACGAAAATATATATTTACATAAAGAAAAAAAGGTGCTATAATGCTAAGGAAAACAATATGGAGGTAAAACTATGCTCAGAAAGAAACTCTCTATGGACGGTAACACTGCTGCGGCGCATGTATCTTATGCGTTTACAGAGGTTGCCGGTATTTATCCCATCACCCCCTCTTCCCCGATGGCAGAATACACTGATAAGTGGTCTGCTGAAGGGAGGAAGAACATATTTGGTCAGCAGGTAAAGGTTGTAGAAATGCAGTCTGAAGGCGGCGCTGCAGGTACCGTACACGGTTCCTTGGCAGCAGGTGCTTTAACCACCACCTACACTGCTTCTCAGGGTCTTCTCCTTATGATCCCCAACATGTATAAGATCGCCGGTGAGCTTCTTCCCGGTGTTATCCATGTTTCCGCACGTTGCGTTGCATCCCACGCGCTCAACATTTTTGGTGACCATTCTGACGTTATGGCTTGCCGTCAAACCGGCTTTACCATGCTTTGTGCAAACAACGTTCAGGAGGTTATGGACCTTGGTGCGGTAGCACACCTTTCCGCTATTAAGTCCAGAGTGCCCGTTCTCCACTATTTCGATGGCTTCAGAACCTCTCACGAGATTCAGAAGGTTGAAATTTGGGATTATGACGATCTTGCTGAAATGGTTGATTGGGACGCTATTAATGCGTTCAGACAGCGCGCATTGAACCCCGAGCATCCCGTGCTCAGAGGTTCTGCTCAGAATCCTGACATATTCTTCCAGGCAAGAGAAGCTTGCAACACCTATTACGAAGCAGTTCCCGCAATCGTTCAGGAATATATGGACAAGGTTAATGCTAAGATAGGTACCAATTACAGCTTGTTTAACTACTACGGCGCAGCAGATGCTGATAAGATCATCATCGCTATGGGCTCCGTATGTGACACTATCGAAGAAACTATCGACTATCTTAACGCTAAAGGCGAAAAGCTTGGTCTTCTTAAGGTTAGACTTTATCGTCCCTTCTCCGTTAAGGCGTTTGTTGATGCTATACCGAAGTCTGTTAAGAAGATAGCTGTTCTTGACAGAACTAAGGAACCCGGCTCTCTTGCAGAACCCTTGTATCTTGACGTTGTTAGCGCACTCAGAGGTACCGAGTTTGAAAACGCGCTTGTTCTTGGCGGTCGTTTCGGTCTTGGCTCTAAGGATACAACTCCTGCTTGCATTAAGGCAGTTTATGCAAACCTTGATGCTGAAAAGCCCATCAACGGCTTCACCGTTGGTATAGTTGATGACGTTACCAACCTTTCTCTCCCCATCGTTCCTATGGAAAGCACTACCCCCGACGGTACTGTTTCCTGTAAGTTCTGGGGTCTTGGCTCTGACGGTACCGTTGGTGCAAACAAGAACTCCATCAAGATTATCGGTGACCATACCGATAAGTTCATTCAGGCTTACTTCGCTTATGACTCTAAGAAGTCCGGCGGTATCACCGTTTCCCACTTGAGATTTGGTGACAAGCCTATCCGTTCCACCTACTATGTATCTCAGGCAGACTTTGTTGCTTGCCACAATCCTTCTTATATTAATAAGTATGATATAACCGAGGACCTTAAGGACGGTTCTACCTTCCTTCTCAACTGCCAGTGGTCTGCTGAGGAGCTTGAGGCTAACCTTCCCGCAAAGGCAAAGAGAGATATAGCAAGAAAGAACGTAAACTTCTACACTGTTGACGCTATTTCCATAGCTCGTGGCTTAGGTCTTGGCGGTAGAACGAATACCGTTCTTCAAAGTGCATTCTTCTCCCTTGCAAAGATCATCCCCGCAGATGACGCTATTAAATATATGAAAGAAGCTGCATACAAGAGCTTCTTTAAGAAGGGCGAAGCAATAGTTAATATGAACTATGCCGCTATCGATGCAGGTGCAACCGCAGCTGTTAAGATAGACGTTCCCGCGGCTTGGGCAGATGCAGTTGATGCAAACGCAGCAGAAGCTGAAATCAATGCAAGACCTGAGCTTGCTAAGTTCGTTAAGAACATACTTAACCCCGTAAACGCACAGAAGGGTGACAGCCTGCCTGTTTCCACCTTCCTTGAAGATGCAGACGGTACCTTCCCGCAGGGTAGCTCCGCATTTGAAAAGCGCGGCGTTGCAGTTGACGTTCCTACTTGGAACCTTGAAAACTGTATCCAGTGTAACTTCTGTTCTTACGTTTGTCCTCACGCAGCTATCAGACCTGTTGCTATGACAGACGCAGAAGCAGAAAAGTATCCCGAAATGAAGCTTACTGCTATGACAGCGCTTCCCGGCTACAAGTTCGGTATAACCGTTTCCGCGCTTGACTGCGTTGGTTGCGGCTCCTGCGCACAGGTTTGCCCCGGCAGAAAGGGCGAAAAGGCGCTTACTATGGCTCCTACCGAAACTCAGCTTGACCAGCAGAAGTACTTCGAGCTTAGCTACAAGTACTGTGATGATGAAGCTGTTCTTGCTAAGTTCAAGGCAGAAACCGTTAAGGGCAGCCAGTTCAAGCAGCCCTTGCTTGAGTTCTCCGGCGCATGCCCCGGCTGTGGCGAAACTCCTTATGCAAAGCTTATAACTCAGTTGTTTGGCGATAGAATGTTCATCTCTAACGCAACAGGCTGTTCCTCCATTTGGGGTGGTTCTGCTCCTGCAACTCCTTACACCGTTAATAAGAACGGCAACGGTCCTGCTTGGGCTAACTCCTTGTTCGAGGATAACGCAGAATACGGTATGGGTATGGCTACCGCTATCCGTACAAGACGTGCTAAGCTCGTTGAGATAGTAGAGCAGTTTGCTGAAAAAGGCTGTGATAAGCTTTCCGCAGCAGCTAAGGCTTGGCTTGAGGTTAAGGACGAGGGTGAGGCTTCCAAGGCAGCATCCGCAGCTCTTATCGAAGCTATTAAGTACGGCAAGGAAGCTAAGTGCTGCACCGAGCTTGAAGCTTTGTTTGACAAGGCCTTGGCTATGAGCGATTTGTTCGTTAAGAAGTCCATCTGGATCTTCGGTGGTGACGGTTGGGCATACGATATCGGCTTCGGCGGTCTTGACCACGCTATCGCTTCCGGCGAAGACATCAATATCTTCGTATTCGATACAGAAGTTTACTCTAACACCGGCGGTCAGGCTTCCAAGGCTACTCCTATCGGCTCCGTTGCACAGTTCGCTGCTAACGGTAAGGGCGTTAAGAAGAAGGACCTTGCTGCTATCGCAATGTCTTACGGCTACGTTTACGTTGCACAGGTTGCTATGGGTGCTGACTATAATCAGTGCATCAAGGCTATAACCGAAGCTGAAAGCTACAAGGGTCCGTCCATCGTTATCGGTTACGCTCCTTGTATCAACCACGGTATAAAGAAGGGTCTCGGCACCAGCATGCTTGAAATCAAGGCAGCAGTTGCCGCAGGTTACTGGCATACCTTCCGCTTCGATCCTCGCCGTGCGGCTGAAGGCGCTAACCCCTTCGTTCTTGATTCCAAGGAACCTACCACTAATTATCAGGACTTTATCAAGACCGAAACACGTTACAGCTCTCTCGGCATAGCATTCCCTGACAGGGCTGCTGTTCTCTTCGAAAGTGCTGAACAGTGCGCTAAGGATAAATACGCTAAGCTTAAGAAGCTTGCAGAATAATTAGTATTTTTGCGGGCGGGCTTATTACAATAAGCCCGCCCACTTTGCAGTTTTTGTGCAGGAGGTTTAAATATGCCATCAAAAATGAATAACAAACATAAAATGTACGATTTTGAAAAAATCGCATTAGTTATTGCGTTGGTAATAACCGTTGCAATAGTTTTGCTTGTTGTTTTTGCAACAAGGGATAGCGGCAGGCCTTCTTCACCTAACTCATCACTTGTGGCTGATGCTTCGATTGATGCATCGGGCGAGTCGGGGGATGGCGCGGATTTGCCGTCTGCCGTGATACCTGAAAGGGAATTGGAGTTTACAACCATAAAGGTTGATAACACAAAGCTTTCGGAAGGTGCGTTGGTTTTAGTTAATCAAGAGCACGAGTATAAAGCAAACGTTGAGGATAAGCTGGTTAATTTGTTCGTACACAACGGCACCTTGCCCGAAGCGAGCGAAAATTGGTATGGATTAGTTAACGTTAGCCAAAAGCTTCGCAGTGAGGCTTTGGATGCGCTTAATTCTATGTATAAGGATTATTACGCCGCGTTGGAAAAGGCGGATGTTGTAATAACCAAAACCTATGTAGATACCGCTACACAGCAGGCAGAATATGACAGTAAGATTGATAATACCGACCCAACGGACAAGCCGTATATGCAGGCGGGCGGTTATAGCGAGCATCACACGGGGCTTGCTTTCAATCTTAGAAATGATGATAGTAGCTGGTTTGCAGACAATTGCTGGAAATATGGTTTTGTGCTTCGCTATCCGGAAGGGAAGGAAAGCATAACCTACGTTAAAAACGAAAACAATCATTACAGATACGTTGGCGTTCCGCACGCTTTGTATATGAAGCTTAATAAGCTTGTGCTTGAGGAGTATTTGGGGCTTTTGGAAACCAAAACCTTTAATGCAAGGCTCAAGCTTGATGACGGCACCTCTGATAAGTACGAAACCTATGCCGTTAAAGCACAGTCGGGCGCAGAAACCGAGATAAAAGTTCCCGCAGAGTCCACGGGTTGGGGATATATAATATCGGGCACAAATAACGACTATTTTGTGGTGACAATATATAAAATAGAAGGTTAATCTCTTGCCGCACGGTAAAGCTTGCTTTGCCGCGCGGCTTGTTTCTTGGTGAGAAAAGCGTTCTGTGCAAAAAGTGCAAAAAACATCTTTGCGCAGAAAGTTAACTAAAAAGTGAAAACGCGGCACAAAAGCAGCCAAATAACGCTAAAGTGATGCAAAAGCGCAACAAGAACAGATGTTTTGTTTGGTATTTACACAGTGTAGAAATTTTAACCCCGAATTTGTTAAAAACGCACAACGAAAATAGCTACTTTTTGTCGATTTACATAATGATTCAAGCACAAAGACTTTGCGGGTGTAAATTAGGTGTCTTGAATATGGGATAATAAAATTTATAATTGGCTTTATGATTTTATAAATAATACCGAAAATACCGCTTAATAAGCCAAGTTTTAAGGGGCGTATACAAGGGACTAATGAAAGTGTATAAAGTTTCGTTTCTTAATATTGTCAAAAGATTATTATTTGTAGCAAAATCACTATAACCGTGTTTTCGAAACAAAGGCTTTTTAAAAGGCTGTTTATATGGATAAAACCAAAATGCTTATAATATATGTATACTTGACAAAATTCTTTTAAGATGTTATCATCAATCGTATATTTTTGTAACTGTATTTACCAAAAGTATGCACACGCAAGAACTTTTCAGGAGGAATGTTGAATGGCGAGAATTAATTCAAAGCCAAAAAGAGCAGTTGTATTGTTGCTGACCTTGGTTATGCTTATAACTGGTTTCGGCACGCTCGGTAATACAAATGCTTATGCTGCTACCGATAAGACTGTGGAGCTGCCTGATTCTATGATCAGAACCGACCTTACCGATATGAAGGTTGAGGCATCTTCCATAACTTATGCGGAGTATTTGGCGCTTCACGATGGCGTTAAGGACGCCGAAGAGGGCGACTATATTTTGAATCTGCAAAACAACATCAACAAGGATCAATCCACTGCATTTTATCAGGTTATCCCTTCCTTTAAGGATGATAACGGTGTAGAAATGAAGGACGTTCTTGTTCTTAGTGATGACGGTTCCATCACCTTTGATGTTGAGGTTAAGAAGACCGCGTATTACACTATAGAGCTTGGCTACAATACAGGTAGCTTGTATATCTATAAGTGTAACGAGTGCGGTCATATAGCTATATCTTCTAAAGAGGATTACCCGATAGAAGCAGCAGAATGTCCTAAATGTGATGCTGAAATGGCTGTAACCTTTGCAAAGAATTCTGCAATTGAAAAGAAGATTAGAATAGACGGCGTTATTCCCTATAAGGAAGCACGCTCCGTTGAGCTTCAGCGTTCTTGGGTAGACCGTTATATCCAAACGGAATTAAAGGAAGTAAACGGCAAGCTGGAAGAGGTTGTTGTTAAAGACATCATTTCCGCAAGCAAGGATTACTATACCACTGTGAATAAGGATAATCGTTATTTCCTTACCGATGCTAACGGCAACGAAAAGAAGCCCGAGAAAGAAATGTTTTCCGAGTGGGCAGTTTCCATGCTTTATGACTCCACCGGTTACGCTTCCGAGCCTTTGAAGTTCTATCTTGAAGAGGGTAAGCACACCATCTCTCTTGACGCGATAAGAGAGCCTGTTGTTGTATCCTACATAGCACTTAAGTCTTATGAAGCACCTATGTCTTACGAAAAATATTTGGAGAAGTATTCCGCAATGGGCGGCGACGTTTCCAAGGATGTTGCAATTAAGATACAGGGTGAGTATTCTATCAAGACTTCTTCCAAGACCATATATCAAACAAGCGACAGAACTTCTTCCTTGTCCGAGCCTCAGGATGTTGCAAAAACTATGCTAAACGAAATCGGTGGTGACAAGTGGCAGTATGTTGGTCAGTGGATTGAGTGGTCTGTTGATGTTCCTGAAACGGGCTTTTATAAAATAATTCCCCGTTCTATACAGGACTTCTACTCAGGCGTATACGTTTCCAGAAGGCTTTATATTGATGGCGAAACCCCGTTTGCAGAGGCAGCACAGCTTCGCTTCAACTACACCGATAGCTGGCAAACCAAAACGCTTACTGATGGTAATACCGAGTTCAAGTTCTTCCTTGAAAAGGGTACCCATGTAATCAGGATGGAAGTTGTACTTGGTCAGATGGCTGAGATACTCAGCAGCGTTGAAACCTCTCTTAACAACATTAACTCCTATTACAGAAAAATACTTATGATAACCGGTCCCGACCCTGATGAGTACAGAGATTACGGCTTCGAGCGTTCCTTGCCCGACGTTATCAGAGGCTTGAGAAAAGAAGCTAAAAATCTTGAGTCTATATCCAATAAGCTTTCCGAGATAATCGGCTATAAGGGTGACCACTCCATCACGCTTGATAAGGTTGCATACACCGTTGGGCAGATGGGTAATTATCCTACCAAGATAGCAGCGCTTATGGATGACCTTAAATCTCAATCCGGTTCGCTTGGTACTTGGCTTACACAAACGCAAAATCAGCCTTTGAACATAGACTATATTCTTTTAACCTCTCCGCAAGCGAAGAATCCTAAGGCAGAAGCAAACTTCTTCAAGGAAATTTGGACAGAGATTAAAAAGTTTATATTCTCGTTCTTCACTGATTACAACTCTATAAGCAGTACATCTAAATTGAATAACGCAGCTAACGCTGACCGTGCTCATACAATCGAGGTTTGGGTTACAACCGGTCGTGACCAGGCTGCTATACTTAGAAACTTGGTAGACGATAGCTTTGCAAACAAATACCCCGGCATTAACGTTAAGGTTAAGCTTGTTGCGGCGGGTACCTTGTTGCCCTCCACCCTTGCAGGTACAGGGCCGGATGTTTCCTTGGGTAACGCGCAGACAGAGGCTATAAACTACGCTATCCGTTCCGCTGTTATGGCGCTAAATATTAAAACGGATGAAAACGGCAAGCTTGTTAGCGATAACGGTTTTGATTTCTCTAATTTTGACCGCTACGCTGATGACCCCGTATACGGCAACCCCGATTATAAGTATTATACCAAGAACGCAGACGGTAGCTTGGATTGGAACGTTGATACCTTTGAAGAGGTTAAAGCACGTTTTGCTAAGCAGGCAATGGTTCCGCTTACGCTTTACGGTGAAACCTACGGTATCCCCGAAAATATGTCCTGCTATATGATGTTCTATCGCAAGGATATATTGGCAGAGCTTGACCTTGCAGTTCCCAACACTTGGGACGAGTTCTACGATATGATATACACCCTTCAGTCCAACAAGCTGGAGATAGGCTTCCCCTCCGGTGTAACCGGCTCCACAATTTGGATGTATCAGAAGGGCGAAACAATGTACGATATGGGCAACTATGATGCCTATATGGAAAAATACGGTGACACTCTTAAGGAGCAGGGCAACGTATATTACGATGATGAGGGCAACCTCCTCCCCAAGACTGACGGTATGACCATCAATCTTGACAGTGATATAGCACTTGCTTGCTTCAAGGACGTATGCCAGCTTTACACGATGTTTGATTTCCCCGTAACCTTCGATTTTGCAAACCGTTTCCGTTCCGGTGAAATGCCCATCGCAATAGCTGACTACACAGCATACAACCAGCTAATCGTATTCGCGCCCGAAATTAACGGTATGTGGGAGTTTACTCCTCTTCCCGGTATGGCTGACGTAAACGGTTATATAAACAACACCTCCGTTGGTACTGTTACGGCTATGATGATGATGCGTTCCGTTGAAGACCGCGGCAACGAATTTGCAGCATACACCTTTATGCAATGGTGGTCCAGCGCAGATTCTCAAAGCAGCTACGGTAACGAAATGGAAGCGTTGCTTGGTCCGTCCGCAAAGCAGAACACTGCTAACATCGAGGCACTTTATTCCATGCCTTGGTCCAAGAGCGAGCATGACCAGCTTTCCGCACAGTTCAAGAACATAACCTTCACACCGGAGTTCCCCGGCGGTTACATTATTACACGTTACGCGCAGTTCGCGTTCCTTGGCGTTTATAACGAAGGGGCAGAGCCTGTTGGTAAGCTTCAATCGTATATAACAACAATCAACGCAGAGCTTTCCAGAAAGAGGGAAGAGTTTGATCTTCCCATCGCTGAAGAATTCCCGCTTAACGAAGACTAAAATATACTTTTCATTAATAATTCAAGGAGAGATAATATGGAACAAAATGCCACTGCTTCCAATCAGCCCGTGCTGAGAAAAGAAAAATCAAAGCTTCAGTGGACTTGGATAGAAATGAAAAAGTATAAAGTAGCTTATGCTATGATAGCTCCGTTTTTCCTTCTATTCTTCACGTTCACTGTTGTTCCGGTGCTCCTATCGGTAGTGCTTAGCTTTACTACCTTTAATATGTTGGAGTTCCCCGAAATCGTTTTCTTCGATAACTACATAAGGCTTTTCTTGGACGATGATATTTTCCTTTTGTCTTTGAAAAACACCTTTGTATTCGCTTGTATAACAGGGCCTGTTTCTTACCTTTTGTCCCTGTTCATCGCGTGGTTTATAAACGAGCTAAAGCCCAAGCTTAGAGCTTTTGTAACCCTTATATTCTACGCTCCCTCCATCGCAGGTAACGTTTATTTGATATGGACGTTGCTTTTCTCCGGCGACCAATACGGTTTGGTAAACTCATATCTTATGCGTTTCGGTATATTGGATTCGCCTATTCTTTGGTTCTCTGATACGGATTATATTTTCACGCTGGTTATCGTTGTTGCTCTTTGGACCAGCTTGGGTACATCGTTCCTAACCTTTATCGCAGGCTTCCAGGTAGTTGATAAGTCCCTTTATGAAGCTGGCGCGGTTGACGGTATTAAGAACCGTTGGCAGGAGCTTTGGTATATAACCCTTCCTACTATGAAGCCGCAGCTTATGCTTGGTGCTATACTTGCTATAACCAACTCCTTCGGTTTCGGTGCAGTAATAACGGCACTTGTTGGCTTCCCCAGCCCCGACTACTGCGTACATACTATAATGCACCATCTTGAGGACTACGGCGGATCCCGTTTCGAAATGGGTTACGCATCTGCAATAGCAACTATTCTGTTCTTGATGATGGTTGGCGCTAACGCATTAGTCACCAAGATGCTGAGAAAGGTAGGTACTTAATAAGCTATGAACAAAATCAAACAGTTTATTAACAGCAAAAGGGGCGATAAGCCCAAGCGTTTAAACCGCTCTGCCGGTGGTGACGCTGGTATATTCTTCTTTCTCGCATTGTTTGGCGTTGTGATGATATTCCCGATGGTTTACGCTATATCTCAGTCCTTAAAGCCTTTGGATGAGCTGTGGCGTTTCCCGCCCAGAATTTTCTTTGAAAATCCTACCACCAAGAACTATACAGACCTTTTCCGTATGCTTGGTGATGCGTGGGTTCCTTTCTCCCGTTACATATTTAACACGGTGTTCATCTCCGTTATCGGTACCGCAGGTAACGTATTGTTCTCCTCCTTGGCGGCATACGCGCTTGCAAAGATACCATTCCCGGGCAGAAAGTTCTTCTTCAAGATGGTTGTTTACTCCTTGATGTTCAACGCAACGGTTACGGGTATAACCAACTTTATTACAATGTCCCTTTTCAATATGATAGACACCTATTGGGCAATAGTAGTTCCCGCATGGTGTACTACCTACGGCTTGTACTTGATGAAGCAGTTTATGGAAACCTCCGTTTCCGACCCTGTTTTGGAATCTGCAAGGCTTGAAGGCGCAAGCGAAATGCGTATCTTCTGGAAAATTGCAATGCCAATGGTTAAGCCCGCTTGGGTTACCCTTATAATATTTGCATTCAACTCTTTGTGGAACAGCGGCTCCAGCACCTATATTTACAGCGAGCAGTTAAAGACCTTTAACTACGCTATAAGCCAGGTTGTATCCGCAGGTATCGCAAGAGCAGGTGCTGCAGCGGCTTCCACCGTTGTAACAATGATAGTTCCTATCATAGTATTTATAATCACACAAAGTAACGTAATACAGACGATGTCTACGTCCGGTATGAAGGATTAAAGGAGGCCAGTATGAAAAAACGATTATTAAGTTTTATTGTTGTGTCGTTTTGCATCTGTTTGCTTCTTGGCAATATCGGCGCAAGCGCAATAGTTCCGTATACGTCTTACACTTATGACGTAAACGGGGAAATGGTTGAAAGCCCACCCGCTTACGTTCCCAACACGGTTATTAACTCTAACTCTGTTACGGAAAAGTTCAACAGAGGCGAAAACGAAAATGCATCCTCTCGCTATACCGCAGCTGATGCAAGCTTTAACGGTATCAAGGATATTTGTACCGACAATGAAGGATATATATACATATCCGATTCCGGCAACAACGCAATAAAGGTTCTTAACAAAAACGGCGCTTTGGACCTTGTTATTAGCGGCTTTATTAACGACGAGGGCGTGCAGGACGCTTTGTCCACCCCCAGCGGCATTTACGTTACCGATACAGAGATCTACGTTGCAGATACGGGCAACTCCAGAATAGTTATCTTTGATAAGCGCGGCAACTTAAATTGCATAGTTCCCGAGCCTTCAAGTGACGTGTTCCCCGAAGCAAGCGTTTATACCCCTGTTGCTGTTGCGGCAGATAAAGCAGGCCGTATATACGTTGTTTCCTCTACAACAAACTACGGTGTTATTTCTCTTAATAGAGACGGTTCGTTTAACAACTTCATAGGCCCCCAAAAGGTTACCTTTAACGCTTTTGACGTGCTTTGGCGTTCCTTCATGTCTGATGAACAGAAGGCTAAAACCGCTAAGCTTGTTCCTACGGAGTATAACAATCTTACCATCGATTCCGAAGGTATGATCTATGTAACAACCTCCTCTATTGATGCAGGCAAGCAGCAAAGCGCAATAACATCCCGTTCTAAATCTGCTGACTATGCTCCCGTTAAGAAGCTTAACCCCAACGGTAGTGACGTTATGAGCAGAAACGGCTTCTATCCTCCCTCCGGCGAGGTTAAGATCAATGATATGCTATCCTCAGAGATGAAGATAGCAGGCGCTTCCACGATAGTGGACGTTGCTCTTGGGCCGTCAGGTATGTGGAGCATAATCGACCAGAAGCGTAGCCGTATATTCACCTATGACAACAACGGCAACTTGCTTTTCGCATTTGGTGATATCGGTGAACAGGTTGGTCAGGTAGGCGAAGGCTCTATCACAGCTATCGACTATCAGGGAACTAACATCCTTGTTCTCGACAAAGCTTCTGATTCCATAACCGTTTATTCCAGAACCGAGTATGGTGATTTGATTGCAGCAGCACTTCAAAACACCATAGATAACAACTTCACACAGTCCATTGAGTATTATAAGAGCATACTTCAGCACAACAACAATTTCGATAGCGCGTATATCGGTATTGCTCAGATCCTTTATCGCTCCGGCGATTACGAAGAATCTATGAAGTATTGTAAGCTTGCTTATGATACGGAAAATTATTCCGTAGCATTTGCAGCGCTTCGTAAGCAATGGATAGAAAAGTATATTATCGCTATTCCTGCTGCGCTTGTTTTGGGTATTTGGCTTATAAGCAGGTTCCTTAAATACGCGGCAAAGGTTAATAAGCAGGGCTTAAAGTACAAGGAAAAGCGTACTATAAAAGAAGAGGTTTTATATGCTTTCCATATTCTTACCCACCCGTTCGACGGCTTCTGGGATTTGAAGCATGAAAAGCGCGGCTCTATCAAGGGCGCAACCATCCTTCTTGTTATAACGGTATTGGCATTCCTTTATCAGGCAATGGGTCAAGGCTATTTGTATAACCCCTACTACAAGGGCGTTAATATAATACTTACCATTTCTTCCGTTGTACTTCCCGTTGCACTTTGGGTTATCGCTAACTGGTGTCTTACCACCTTGTTTGAAGGCGAAGGCAGCTTGAAGGACGTTTATATAACAACCTGTTATTCGTTGCTACCTCTTCCGCTTTTGATAATCCCCGCTACTATCGCAACAAACTTTACCATTCTCGATGAAATGAGCATAGTAAACCTCCTCAGCACCTTCGCATTCTTCTGGACGGGTATGCTTCTCTTCTTCGGTACAATGGTGATCCACGATTACGGTATATTCAAGAACGTTTTAACAATCCTTGGTACTATCGTTGGTATGGCGTTTATAATGTTTATAGGTATACTGTTTACAAGTCTTGTTCAAAAGATATTCTCGTTCGGTTACAGCATTTATGTTGAACTGTCACTACGGTGAGGGGAGGGCTAACAAATGATGAACAAAAAAATATTCCGCTTAGCAGCAGTTTTGTTAGCAGTAATGCTTTGTGTGCCTTTCCTTGCACCTATCAAGGCTTTGGCAGCAGGTGACGATGAGGAGTTTAATAAGTGGGATTCTCTTGAAGCTTCTTATATGAAATCTCCTTATAACAGTGTTGAGGCTCGTATTTATGCTGAAGGTCCCGATCTTACAGAGGATTCCGAAGGCAAGGGCTTGATACGCTCTATGTTCCTTATCAATATTAGTGATGAGGGCTACGCTCTTTATGCAGACATCAGCACTGGTGAGCTTGTTTGCTTAAAGCTTGCTCGTGATGCAAACGGCAAGTTTTATAAGCACCCCTCTTACGAGGAAAAGCCTATACTCACCCTTCAAGGTGAAGAAGCTTTCATTATGGCATACACTGGTTATTGGTCCACCAATCCTTATACCATCGGTGCTATCAATGCAAGCACAAATATCAAAGCTCAGCTTTACTCTCAGCTTAATATAGAGTATACGGAAAACTCTCAAAGCGCTACTTATTACAGCTTTATGGAAAGCGCGTTGCTTAACCAAATAGACGTTAGCAACATTAAGAACGGTGCAAGAGTTGAGTATACCGTTGGTCAAGAAGCTGTTAAGTACCTTGCTCCCCGTTTCATCACCGCAGGTAAATACGAGGCGTTGATTGCAGACGTTAGAGCAGGCCTTATGGGCGAGTATGGCGACCCGGAATCCGCACTTTTCTATGCAGAAAAGTTTGAATCCTATTATATCAAGGTGTCAAGATATTCTACCTCCGACGCTGATTACATTAAGGAGTCTATCGATAAGTATGGTGACTGTTATCAGACCGATACAAAGATCTCCAAGAAGCGTCTTGAGTTTATAGAAGAATATTTGAAGAAGTATACAAATTATTCTTACGAACAGCTTGAGATAGACCATGACGAAACGGGCTACGTTGCAACCGATAAGGACCCCGCTGTGTTTAAGCTTGCAATAGAATACACCATTGATAAGGATGGGCTTCTTATCCGTTGTGCGGCTGGTAACATCCGTTTCGACTCCGGCACGTTTAAGCTTTCCAACGTTTATTTGCTTCCCTATGCAGGTGCAGGTAATACCAACAACGAAGGCTACGCACTTTATCCCGATGGCTCCGGTGCTATTGTTGATTTTGCTGATACAAACGGTAAAACCTTTATAACCTCCACCACCGCATACGGTCAGGACTATTCTTATTCCACCATTTCCGGCGCAAACAACGAAGTTGCAAGGCTTCCTGTTTTCGGTATGGTTGAAAAGGAAACCAAGGTGGACGGCAGCGAAACAACACACGGCTTTTTGGCTTACGTTGAAGAGGGCGAATCCCTTGCAAACATAATCATCAAGTCCTCCGGCTCCACGCACATTTATTTGCAGACCTACACGGGCTTTAACCCTCGCCCTAAGGACACGTATAGCTTAAGCGGCGGTATTTCTACAGGTAGCGACGCTATGTGGACGGTTGAGTCCAAGAGAAAGTACACCAAGAACTACAAGCTTAGAATATTCATTCTTGAAGAGGGTAACTCCTCCTATTCCGCGATGGCTACAATGCTTCGTAACTATTTGATAGGTAACGGAACACTTTCTTCTACCGATAGCTTCAATTCTAACGTTGAAGGCGGGGAAAAGGATATTCCTTTGATACTTGAAACGCTTGGTGCAATCAAATCCTCTAAGCGTGTGCTTGGCGTACCTGTATCCACAATGAAGGCGCTTACTGAATTTGACGATATTAAGAGCTCTATTATTGATACCTTAAAGAAGCCCACAAGCGAAAACGTAACCGCTATAAACAACATAGTTGTTAAGCTTAACGGTTGGCTTGACGGTGGTCTTTCCTATAACGTTCCCACAGGCGTTGAGATAGAAGACGCTGTTGGTGGTGAGGACGGGTTTAAGAGCCTTGTGGCTTACTGTAAAGAGAACAACATTAAGCTGTTCCCTGATTTCGATTTCTCCTACTCACATAAGGACGAGTGGTTTGACGGTTTTGATCCCGATGATGATTTGGCTCGTACCATAGACGACCGTAAGGCGTATAAGAAGGAGTACAGCCCCATCTTCCAAGCATATCAGTATACGAGCCTTGGCGTTATAAGCGCAAACAGAATGATGCGTTTGTATGACGAAACCTATGCTGATTACAAGAAGTACGGTGTTGGTGCTATCTCCGTTTCCACGCTTGGTCAATACCTTAACTCTGATTTCAACCCTGATAACCCGCTTACCAGAGAAGATGCAAAGGTTCTTATTAATAGGCTTCTCGCTAAGGTTGAAACCGAGAATGAGCAGGTTATGCTTTCCGGCGGTAACATATTCACCGTTAAGTATGCTGATTATATACTTGACATTCCGCTTGAAGATTCCAGATTTAAGTATGCATCCGCTTCCATACCGTTCTACAGCATGCTTCTTCACGGTACTGTGGAATACTCCGGTACTGCACTTAACCTCGCAGGTGACTATCAGCAGGCTATCCTTAAAACCATCGAAAGCGGCGCTGTTCCGTATTTCGTTTTAGCATTGCAGAACACCTCCGACCTTAAGAACGATGTTGAGTATTCTAAGTACTATTCCGTAAGATACAGTATTTGGTTGCAGGATATCTATGATACTTATAACGTTTTGAACAGCGCACTTAAGGACGTAAGATGTGCTACCATCACTTCACATGAGTTCTTAGATAATGACAATATGGTTGCAAAAGTTGTTTACTCCAACGGTTACTCCTTTGTTGTAAACTATGATGATAGCGACTACACTTATTACGAAAACGGCGCAGTGCAAACCGTTGGCGCAAAGGACTTTATTAAGTTCGATGCAAACGGCAAGCCTGTAAATCTTGATTAGTGGGAGGTAGAGATATGAAAGATAAAAATACAGCAATCGCCACCCCCGCAAAAGCTGCAAAGAAAAGACGCCCCAGATCGCTTGAAAAAAGAAAGGCAAAGATGGGTTATGTCTTTGTGTTGCCGTTTTTACTTGGCTTCTTCATAATATACTTACCGATGATTGTTGAATCACTTCGCGTAAGCTTTAGCGAAATCAAGCCTAACCTTACAGGTGTGGGTCCCTCCATCATTTACGAAAATGTTGGCTTTGAAAACTATTCCTACGCCTTGTTTGGGGATACGGAATTTGCTAAAATCCTCGGTACCAACTTGAAGGGTTTGGTTTTGGATGTTCCCGCAATCGTTATTTTCTCCCTGTTCCTTGCAATCATTCTTAACCAGAAGATGCACGGCAGGGCAGTGTTCAGAGCAATCTTCTTTATCCCCGTTATCGTATCCACAGGTATTATCGAATACATAGATATGAAAAACATCCTTTCCGAAACGATGGGCAGCACCAGCGTTGGCGGTGACGGTGGCCAGGCGGTACAAACGGGTACGGAGATAATCAACGCGATAGACGTTAAAAAGTTCTTCGCAAGTATGCAGGTTGGTCAAGGGCTTGTTAATTACGTTACAGGTCTTGTAAACGACGTTTACGATATCGTAAACCGTTCCGGCGTTCAGATGCTTATATTCCTTGCAGGCTTGCAGTCTATCTCTCCTGCGATTTACGAATCGGCATATATGGAAGGCGCTACCGCTTGGGAAACCTTTTGGAAGATAACCTTCCCGATGATAAGCCCTATGATTCTCGTAAACGCAATTTACACTATTATAGATGCGTTCACAACAGAAACAAACGCCGTGATGCAGCACATCTCCGAAGTAAACGACGCCAGTATGTCCCACGCTATGGCAATGTCTTGGATCTACTTCCTCGTTGTTATAGCATTGATTGCGCTGGTTGCCGCAATTATATCGGCGTATGTATTCTATCAGCGTAGAGACTAAGAAAGGGGGAGCGTTTGAATGGGTTCTTTTGAAAGACCAACTTATGGCAAGAAAAAAATTAAGTTTGACGATAGCGCTTCCGCGTGGACAAGGTTTAGATACAAGTATCTTACACTGTTTACACTTAAAAAGATTTGCTGGGCAATATTCAGATACGCTTTCCTTATCGGTATTTCCTATGTAATTCTTTTCCCTTACTACTCAAAGATATCTACCTCGCTTATGACCGGTGAGGATTTGGTTGACGTTACGGTTAAGCTTGTTCCCAAGTATCCTACACTTGATACCTACAAGATAATCCTTAACGAAACCGATTTCTTTGCAGCTTTGAAAAATACCGCATTGCTTTCTCTGTTCTGCGGTGTTATTCAGATGATAGTCTGCTCGCTTGTTGGTTACGGCTTCTCCAAGTTTAAGTTCAGAGGCAAGAACATACTGTTTATGTGCGTTATCCTCACCTTGGTTATCCCTCACAAGACCTTGCAGTCTACAATGAAGCTGTTCTTCCAAGACTTTAATATTTGGGGGCTTATAGATTTCGGTAATATGATTAACCCTTCGTATCACGTTCCTATGGCTTTGATGTCCTTGGGCGCTATCGGATACAGAAACGGCTTGTACATCTTTATGATGCGTCAGTTCTATAAGGGCGTTCCTGACGAGCTGGAGGAAGCTGCGTATGTTGACGGTGCAGGTGTTATGAAGACCTTCTGGAAGATAATCGTTCCGATGTCTGTTCCTATGATGGTTACGGTATTCATATTTTCCTTCTCTTGGCAGTGGACCGATAGGTTCTATACCAAGATGCTTTACAATCCGAAGCAATACGTGTTCTTCCAAAACGTTATCGACCAACTGCCGAGAGCAGAATCGGTTGAAAAGCTTATGACACAGTATTCTTCAGTTTCCACCCAGTACCTTGCAGCTATGCAAAACGCAATCGGCTTGCTGGTGCTTATCCCTCTCCTTATCGTGTTCCTCTTCGGTCAAAAGACCTTGGTACAAGGTATAGAAAGAACGGGTGTAACGGGCTAATAACGGCATACATAAAAGGGCGGTGCTAAGCACTGCCCTTTTTTTCGTGTTACGCATATCGCGTGATTATGCAGTATAAACAGTTTGCGTTTCCTCTGCCGACAAGCCGAAGCTAACACTTATTGCTTCGTTCACCTGTGCCATTACACCTTCGTCAAGATGCCCCATCTTTTCTTTCAGCCTGCGCTTGTCTATTGTCCGTATCTGCTCCAGCAGTATAACAGAATCCTTTGCAAGACCCGCGCTTGCCAATACTTCTATGTGCGTAGGTAATCTTGTTTTTCCCGTTTGGCTCGTTATTGCGGCCGCTATTACTGTGGGGCTGTATTTGTTGCCGATATCGTTTTGTACGATTAAAACAGGCCGCACGCCACCTTGCTCCGAACCGATAACAGGGCTAAGGTCGGCATAGAAAATGTCGCCTCTCCTTATACTTTGTCCGTTTGTAACATTCATAGTTTAACACGTCCCATCAACAGTTTATTCCACCGCTACTATTTTTGCCAAAACCTATTAGATTATTCCTACTGCATATAAAAACAAAAATTTATATGTGATTGTTTAAATATAATAATAAGCGTATATTTATGTTGACAATTCGTTGCTTTGATGTTATAATACAAACATAATTACTATCACTATAGATATTTAAAAATAAAAGAGAGGTACACATTATGAAAAAGTTGGCTTCTAACAGAATGCTTGCCTTCTTTTTGGCGTGCATAATTGTTATTACAACTTGCTTTACCGTGTCCATTAGCGCGGTTTGGGATTATGACGATCCCGGCACGGGCATGCCTGATCCTGATGACCCTAACGAGGGGCTTCCTTACCCTGAAAAGTATCAGTCTGACCCCAACCTTGATCCTAATGACGGGCAAGCAGTTGCTAAGTATTCATTTAGCTATGTTCCCACCGTTTTAGACTATGAAAAGAACGGTACTATCACTACTGCAAGAGCAGGTGAGGTTGTTTGGCTTAACATAGCGGTTAAGAACATTAATACGGACCATGCTCCCCTTGGTCTTTCTGCTTTTGAGGGGCACGTTACCTTTGATGTGGAAAATCTGTCATTGTTCTGCTTCGATATCGATTCTATATATGGAGATAGCCCATGGATGGAACACTTCACAAGCGTAAATATCACGGAGGGCATGTATAGAGGTATTAAGGTTAATATCGACTATGCTGTTTGTTGGACTCCTACTAAGCCCGCACCCGATTGGCAGGGCGATGAAATCCGCGGCTATGGTTTACACTGGGGAATCAAACCTGAGTACATTCATATGGGCTCACACGGTGTTATAGAGGATGATTGCTTTGTGATTTGTATGCCCATCAAGCTAAACGATGACCTCGTTGAGGGTGAGGAATACACTTTCACGATCCCGTATCCTAGAAAAGAACTGTTCGGAATGACGTTAGTGAGAAGCGGCGACACCCAAGAAGCCTTTGCACGCGGCGGTGCGTATACCATCACCGTTAAAAACCATGCTGACATTGAAGAGAATATCGCAACAAGCGCTGTTTATTCCGCAGCAGCATTGGATGGCGAGCTTGGTAAGATGAATAACGGTTATCTTAATGATATGAGATATCCTCTTACCGAAAAGTCTGACTATGATGTATTCGAGGGTGGCGCTAAGGTTGATATGCAGTTCTCCGCACTTGCGGATGTTAGTGACGTAACGGTTACTTTCAACGATACCGAAGCAGCTAATCTGCCTACAAGCGTTAAGGTTTACGGCGTTAAGGCAGACGGTAGCCGCGTTTTCCTCGGTAATGACACAACGGGTGTTGCTTATGCTGAGGGCTACGTTGATCCTCAGTATTATGATAACTATCTTACTGATGATGAAAATCTTCTTATAAACGATGCAAATGCTTATCATTACACAGTAAGCGGCTTTGATGTAGCAGCTTATGCCGGCATCTATGTTGAAGCAACTGCTGAAGACGGTGATTCTGTTGCAATCGGTGAAATTGAAGTAAACGGCGAATTTGCAAAAATTAACGTTACTATCGAAAACGGCGTTATAGAAAACGCAGCTGCTGATAACGAGTATGAGGTAGGTACGGTTCTTAACATCAAGGCTGATGTATTGGAAGGCAAAAAATTTATCGGTTGGACCGTTAGCGATGGCGGCGCAGGCACCTTTGCTGATGCAGATGCTACCGAAACTACCTTCACTGTAGGTGCTGCTGATACCGTAATAATCGCTAATTATGAGAATATACTTTATAAGCTTCTTGTAAATGGTGGTACCGGTGCCGGTGAATACGCTAACGGAACCGTTGTTAATATAGTGGCAAACAACGCACCCGAAGGGAAGTATTTCTCTCATTGGAAAGTAGTAATGGGTAAGGGTGTTGTTGAAGATGTAAATTCTCCCAGCACAACCGTTACAACAGCAATCGGTCACACTATTATTACGGCAGTTTATAGCGATGGTATTACGCTTACCGTTATCGATGGTGAGGGCAGTGCTAATTGTCAGCCCGGTTCCGATTGTGATATAAATGCAACCGTACCCGAAGGGTATGTATTCTATAAGTGGACTGTTGAAAGTGGCGATGCTGTAATTGCAAACGCTAACAGCGCAAGCACAAGCGTTACGGTAAACACAAGCGCAACCGTTAAGGCTCATTTTATACCGCTTCACAAGCCCGTTCCCGATAATCTTGCTCCTAATTCTACCGTTACAATTGAAAACGGCAGCATAACTATGGGCAATATTTCGTATCTGAACGATCAGCTTTATCCTATAACAACAGCTTCTAAGTGGGCACTTGCTTCCGCAAGCGGCGGCAAGATAACGATGGTTTATGCACTTGATGGCTTATATAGTGTTGATAACCTCGCATTCACCTTTGGCGTTGACCCCTCCGGTGTTACAATGCCGAGCGCAATAAAGATTTATAGTGCAATTAACGCAAACGCTGATGATCGTGAGCTTATCGCTGATATCAGCGGATTGACTGAGGCTGATTGGGAAATGCTTAAGGTTGATGAGTATCCCGAATATAACAGCATCTTCTTCCGTTACAGCACTGATATCGAATATCCTATTCCCGGTAGATACATCGTTGTAGAAATCCCCACAAGCAATATGATGATCATGGGCGAAACCGAAATATACGGCGAGCTTTCTCGCTTCATCGTTGAAGTTGGCGGCGGTTACATAAGCAACGCTTCTAACGATGGCACATATCTCCCCGGTACGGAACTGGTTCTCGTTCCCAACGATGCTCCTGAAGGTCAGGTGTTTGCAGGTTGGTCTTACTGCGGTCTTGGCACCTTGGATAACGACAACAATATTTTCGTTGTAGGCGAAAGCGATGCAATGATCAGCGCATCCTTCGTTGATATCCACAAGCCCGTTCCCGATAACCTTGCTCCCAACTCTGATTTTAAGATTATAGCAGGCTCAACAAGCTCAGATTTCGGTACAACTATCGGCACATCCATGTGGCAGACAGGTGGTTATATCAACGACCAGCTTTATCCCTTAACTGGCGGTGCAAAGTGGGTTAATTTCACATCTTCTCAAAACAAGGTTACCGTTATTGCAAGGCTTAACGGTGCGTATGACATTTCAAAAGTTGCTGTAACTCTTGGTTATGATGATGTAAACTATACAATGGTTCCCGCTGCAACCATTAACGTATACGGCTTGAACGTTGATGCAAATTCCGGCGGCAAACGTATTGCGGTAAATTCTAACACATCAAACCCCGGCTTTGAGATTATAAAATTTGATGCTACAACAAATCTTACATCTCTTGCAGCACGTTATGAGCTTGAAATTGCCGCTGAAGATGTTGCATCATACCAGTATCTCATATTTGATTTCTATTGCTTGCCCAACTTTAAAAATACAAGCATAGGCGAAATTGAAATCTACGGTACTAAAACTCAGTTTAAGGTAGAGGTTGTAAACGGTACTAAGACCCCCGATGCAACTGATAGCCTTTACTATCCTGAAGACGTAATAGAAATTACTGCTAACGATATAGCAGACAAAGAGTTTATCGGTTGGACGCTTGAGAACGAAAACGGCACTATAACAAGCACTACCGACAAGACTACTACCTTTACAGTTGGTATGGGCAACAACACCATTACCGCTAATTACAGAGATATTCCTTACGAGCTTACCGTTATCAACGGTACAGGTAGCGGCAGATATGTAAAGGGTACTGAGGTTACCATCGAAGCAAATGTTTCTCAAGACCCCGAAAAGGTATTTGACCGTTGGGTAGTAGTTGAAGGAGATGCTGCTATCACAAATCCCGAAAGTGCAACTACAACCGTAACAACTGACGGCGTAGCTGCCATCGAGGCTACTTATAAGGATAGGTTGCATGCCCTTACCGTTGAAAACGGTACCGGTAGCGGCAACTACAAGAACGCAGCAGTTGTTGATATAACCGCAAACGAAGCACCTGCAGATAAGAAGTTTGACCATTGGGAAATAGTAGTAGGTAACGGTACATTTGAAGACAGCACTTCTGCAACTACTAAGTTTACTACTTCTAATGAAGCAACAACTCTTCGCGCAGTATATGTTGATATTCCGTATTCTGTAACCGTAGATGGTGGCTCTATAGTAGACCCCAGCGATGAAGGCTATGTTGTAGGTACAACGATAACCCTTAAGGCAGATGTTCCTGAACATCAGCAGTTCGTACGTTGGGAAATCGTTAGCGGCAGCGGTACGTTTGAAAACGAAGCTGATGCAAACAGCAAGTTTACCACCGCAAGCGGCGATACCGTTATCAAAGCAGTATACGAAAACGTTAAATACGACCTTACCGTTGAAAACGGTACCGGTAGCGGACAATACGAATACAACGCAGAAGCAAGCATCAGCGCAACCATCCCTGAAGGCTACGTATTCACAGGCTGGGTAACCGAGGGCGAAGTTGAAATAGCAGATGCTACCAAGGCTGAAACCACGGCTACCGTTAAGGGCAACGCTAAGGTTACTGCAACCTTCGCAGAGAAGGAATATACCCTTGATATAATCAACGGCAGTTCCGATAGTGATAAGAGCTCTTACAAGAAGGGCGAACAGATAGCCATTAAGGCAGATGCACCCGAAGCACATAAAAAGTTTGCTGGTTGGGTAATCGTTAGCGGTGAAGGTGAGATTGCAGATTCCACAGCGGCAGAAACCACCTTTATCGTTGGCGCTCAAGATACAGTTATCAGAGCTGAATATGAAGACGTTCTTTACACCTTAACCGTAGAAAACGGTACAGGCAGCGGCGAGTATCTCTTCAACGCAGAAGCAAGCATCAGCGCAACCATCCCCGAAGGCTACGTATTCACAGGCTGGGTAACCGAGGGTGAAGTTGAAATAGCAGATGCTGCAAATGCAGAAACCACGGCAACCGTTAAGGGTAATGCTAAGGTTACTGCAACCTTCGCAGAGAAGGAATATACCCTTGATATAATCAACGGCGGTTCCGATAATGAAAAGAACACTTACAAGAAGGGCGAACAGATAGCTATTAAGGCAGATGCCCCCGAAGCACACAAAAAGTTTACAGGTTGGGTAATCGTTAGCGGTGACGGTGAGATTGTAGACCCCACAGCGGCTGAAACCACCTTTATCGTTGGCACTCAAGATACAGTTATCAGAGCTGAATATGAAGATGTTCTTTACACCTTAACCGTAGAAAACGGTACAGGCAGCGGCGAGTATCTCTTCAACGCAGAAGCAAGCATCAGCGCAACCATCCCTGAAGGCTACGTATTCACAGGCTGGGTAACCGAGGGCGAAGTTGAAATAGCAGATGCTACAAATGCAGAAACCACGGCAACCGTTAAGGGTAATGCTAAGGTTACTGCAACCTTCGCAGAGAAGGAATACACTGTTGACATTATCAACGGTGCTGTTGATCCCGACGATGCAGCAGAAAGCTACAAGTCCGGTACTGTTATTACAATAGTTGCTGATACGGCAGAAGCCAACAAGCATTTCGTTGGTTGGGAAATCGTTAGCGGCAACGGTACAATAGCAGACGCTTCTGCGGCAACTACCACAATAACCGTTGGTACAAGTGATTTTGTTGTTCGTGCAAATTACGCAGATGACCTTTACAAGCTCACTATAGAGAATGGTACAGGCATTGGCACTTCTGAAAACGGCAACAAGGTTGGCACAGTTGTAACTATAACTGCTGATAAGGCTCCCGCAGGTTACGTATTTGATAAATGGGTAATCGTTAGCGGCGAAGGCGAATTTGCTGATGAAACCAAAGCAAATACCACCTTCACTTTGGGCGCAAGCGATACAGTTATCAAGGCTGAATACGTAAAGGACGAAAACGTTCCTACTGGTGACAACGGCTTGGCAGTATACGGCTTGTTCGCAGTATTGGCTGCAATAGGCACTGCAGTTGTTATCAAGAAAAAGCAGAAATAAGCTAAAGTTTTAGCATAGTATAAAAGGGGCTGTCTCAAATTGAAATTTTGAGATGAAACTATATACAAAAGCAACAAAAAAATCAAGGGCAGTTAAATAACGCCCTTGATTTTTTGTTAAGGTTGCACATAGCGTTCACAATTTGTTAATGCTATGAGACAGCCCTTCAGCTTGATGACAAACCTTGTCATCAAGCTGGCAGAGTGCTGAGAAAGAGTGCAGACAAGACGAACCGAGGCGAGAACTGTACTAAGTACTGTGAGCCGAGGTTCGTTTTGAACGAAAAAATACAATAATTGAAGAAA
>JAZNUB010000015.1:0-46949 GCA_045592105.1 Eubacteriales bacterium
GGGGCTGTCTCAAATTGAAATTTTGAGATGAAACCATATACAAAAGTAACAAAAAAATCAAGGGCAGTTAAATAACGCCCTTGATTTTTTGTTAAGGTTGCACATAGCGTTCACAATTTGTTAATGCTATGAGACAGCCCCCTGGCTTTAATTATTACTATTATCCTTCTCGTTGGAAATATTTTTAAGAGAAAGCGCTTCCAGCTTACCAAGATACATGGCAATAAGCCCTATTACAATAGACGCAGAGCCTAAAATTATAACCCACGGATAATACTCCTCTTTAATGAACACTGATATTTTCTCGCCCGTGGTGCCACCCACTATAATTGCGTATATAAAAGGTATAAGGGGCAATATGCCTGCAAAGAATGATATGCTCATTGCTATACCGTAAATATTATTTAGAAAATTAAACAGCTTTTTACGCATTTCGATACCTCCTTATTTAAGCCCCCAAACGGGTAACCACTCTAACAATATAACAACAGAAAGCGCATAATGAGCAATTATCCATATTGCACAGTTGGTAAGCGTTGGTTTTAATTTTGACTGAGCGATACCCATCCCCATGTAAACGCAAGCACAATACGGAGGTGTTACACCGTGCATAGCTCCACAAATACAAGGCAACATACCTGCCGCAAGCATAGGATTGGTTCCAGCCGCAGCCATTACAGAAATAATAATACCGCCAAAAATTTTAACCTGAGTAGAACCGGGAAGCATCATGCCCAAAATAGCCGTAAACAGAGGAAGCAATATGCAAAGCCAAACCCTGCTTAAATTAAGCTCCGATATAAGATCTCCTATAGCCTGCTCAACACTTAAATCTGCAAAAACATTACTTACGAAATATGCAAAAAGCACTAGTGCCGCAGTAGGAACAACCTTAAGCATACCGCCCTTAATCTCAGAAAAAATAGCCGCAGGCTTCATTTTTTTTATGGTTTCTTTACCCGAAAGCAAAATACCGCAGATAACTATAAGAGAAGGAATAAGCAAAAGCAAACAGTTATTCAAGGCTTTTGCACCGTCAACGCCAAGTCTGCCCTGAAAAAACGCTTCGTATTTACCGGTAAGAAGGAATGGTACAAAAACTATTATGGGAAGAAAAATAGCCTTCCAGCCTGTTTTTAGGGATTGCCTAAGGCTGGGAATATCCTCTTTTTTCATTGCCTCTACCTTATAATATCTGCACATTATGTAGAGGGTGATAATGCGCTGAAGAACAAACCAAATAGCAATCCCCCAAAGAAGCAGCCAATACTCGGAAAGTGTATATGTGTTGGGAAAAAGCAAATCTAATGCCGCAAAAGCGATGGCTATCATACCTGCAGGAGGTATCATATTCCCCATTGTGCTGGAGTGCGCTTCCACGTTGGCCGCCAAGTGGGGAGGATAGCCGGAATGGATCATAGCGGGGATGGTAAAAACGCCGGTGGTAGCTACGTTACCGGGGCCAGATCCGGAAAGGGAGCCCATATAAGCGCTTCCAATTATAGCAACAAATCCTGCACCACCCCTAACTCTGCCGAAAAGCGCAAGGATAATTTTAATACAGTCATCAATTATGCTGGTCTTTGACAGTAACGATGCTGAAATAATAAATACAAAGATTACGTACAAAGTGGATTCCTTCAACGCATCCGTAATATACGCCCCAACGTTGCCCCAAGTGCCCGAAACCGTTAGCAGCACCAAAAATGAATAAAGCATACACTCATATAGCGGTCGCTTGAATGCCATAAAAGCGATTATCGCCACAGCGAAAACCGATATTAGATACAATAGTTCTGCAGACATATAATTACTCCTTGAAAATTTTTGGCAGAAGGTATAACTTGATTGTTATGATTTGCATCACCCTTTAGTTATAATTGTATCGTCTCATCTCTTATATGTCAAGTGTTTTTTTTCATTTTTCAAAAAATTCCGCATCCAAAAGGATGCGGAAAATCATTATTCGGTTCTTGCTAAATCAAACTTTAGAGCGTTCATAAGTTCGCCCTTTGTGTCCTTTATCACAAGCTCACCGTTTATGCGGGCAACGGCGTTTTTAAGCTCCTCAGGGCTGTCAGCAACCATGGTAAATCTGCCGAAGTGCTGACCCAAAGTGCCCATCTGTTTGTCGAGCAGAGTATCTCCTTCGTGATAATACTGTATAAAGTCCACCACGCAGGGCATATTCTTCAAACCCTCCAAGCCCTCTATAGAGCCGATAGTACCCACACGCAGGGGCACCGTAAGCTGGGCACCGAATTTTTTGGGGTTCAACAAGTTTATCCCCTCAAGCTCACTGTCCTCAAACATGGGTTCACCAAGAGCAGTTCTAATCATCATCTTCATATCATTTATGCCCATAAGAGGGGTAGTAAGCTTAAACAGCATACCACCGCTTAGCCTGTAGCCCATCTCGTGAAAATATATCTTACCCTTGTATGGCAGTGCTTGAAAGAACGCCGTGCCATTTTTAAGCCCCATATTACAAAGCATCTGCCTCACGTTAGCATCCATATTATTCATATAGTATTCCGCGTACTTGGAAGGTGTATAAGTAAAATGGCTTATAAGCCCCTTGGGATCCTTGTGGTTTGCAATATAGGTATCCATAAGCAGATAAGGGGTTGCCACACCGTCACGCACAAGATAACGGGCGCCAATAAGCTCGCCGCCGTTTTCTATATACTTCTCCACCACAATGCGCTTACACTTGGAGTGCTCCATAGCAAAACGGCAAGCCTCACGGATAGTACTTTTATCATGGCTTACGGAAATGCCGTTTGAGCTGGAGCCATCTACGGGCTTTACTATTACGGGATAATCCACCGCCGCCAATTCCTCATCAGTAGAATTTTCATCTACCTCAAATTTGCGGGGGCAATCCACACCGTTATCTATGCAATACTGCTTAAACTCATCCTTATTTGCACATCTGTCCCATACGGTCATATCGGTATAGCAAGGAAGCCCCGTTCTTTCGCAAAGCTTAATTAAATTTCTTATATTAAACTCACTTGGACCGCAGAAAACACCGTCAGCTTTCCTCTCTTTTATAAGCTCTGTCAACGCATGCAAATCCACAGTGCTGACCATAGCGGTTTCGTCTGCAATTTCTTTGGCAACACCTCCATCTAAATAATCGGTAACTATGGTATAAACGCCCATTTCCTTGGCGGTTTTAACCAAATCAAGAGTAGCCGTGCCGCCGCCAAGCACTAAAAGCCTTTTTCCTTTAACAGACATCAAACAGTCCTCCCACCACACATTATCGTCTAATGATAACACGAATAGGCACAAAATGCAAGTATTATAACCATTACAATACGAAAACACTTAAAATTATTGCTTTTTGTTTTTTTGTGGAGTATAATGATAAGCGTATTGTAAAAAGCTTGAAAGGAGATGCTTTTTTTTGCTTATTTCAATAGCTATTCCCTGCTATAAATCCTCTAAGACCATAGGTAAGGTTGTGGATGAGATTCGCTCGGCTTTCAAACAGCATCCGGAGCATGATTATCAGATAGTTTTAGTTAACGATTATCCTCACGACAGCACCTTTTCCGTAATAAAGGAGCTGTGTGACGGTGATGATAAAATAACGGGAATTAACCTTTCCAAGAACTTTGGTCAAGCAGCTGCAAAGCTTGCTGCAACGCCTTACACTAAGGGTGATGTGGTAGTGTTTATGGATGACGACGGCCAGCATCCCGCTGAAGGAATTTTCCCGCTTGTAGACAAGATAAACGAGGGATACGATGTTGTTTATGCACATTTCAAGCAGAAAAAGCATAGCTTATTTAAGCGTGTCACCAGTAAAATAAACGCAAAAATCGCAGAAATAAACGGCACGAGAATTAAAGGTGTGCACGTGTCCAGTTTCTATGCTATCAGCCGTTTTGCAGCCGATGCTTACGAAAATTATGACAGTCCTTTCCCCTCCGTTATGGGGTATCTTAACACGGTAGTAGATAAGGTTACGGATATTGAAATGACGCACCGCCCACGTATGGAAGGGCGATCCAACTATTCCTTTAAGAAACTTTTAAAGCTATGGATTACGGGCTTTACCAACTTTTCTGTAACACCCTTAAGCTTTGTTGCGGGGCTTGGTGGATTTGCTGCCCTATCAGGTTTTGTTTTAGGCTTTGTTATGATAATACGAAAGCTAATACATCCTCATTTGGCGGCAGGATACACATCCACTATTGCAGTAATTTTGTTTATTGGCGGCATTATTCTCATCGCTTTGGGGCTTATCGGCGTATATATTGGCAGGATTTATATGACTGTTAGCCATCTTCAGTCCTCGCGAATCCGTCAAGTATATAAAGGCAGCAAGAAAGATGATGAATAACTTATGATAAATTTTATCGTTGCCCCTCACGGTGGTACCGGAGCATAGAAAAAACATAATAGCAATCGAGTAGGAAGCTAACCATTAATTGATTAGCTGTCCTCTCACACCACCGTACGTACCGTTCGGTACACGGCGGTTCAATCATAAATAGTGCAGAGACTTGTATGCCTCGGATATGTCATAGTATCCACGTTATGCAAGTCTTTTGTTTGTTATGGTATGGGTAAGTATCCCACTACCCGCAACAGCCCAATAGCCTTTTCGAGTGTTTCCGTTTCGGTATGCCATCCAATCGGGCATTCCCAACTTCTTTAGGTTTGCTACCCTCGTTCGCATACTCCTTCACTTTAAGTATTTCATCCTTTGCGCTTCGGTGCGGTCAGTAGCCATAGCTTCCGTCTGAAAACTTCGGCTCATAGATTGGTATCAACACTTGCGCTATTGCTTGTTGGATAATGCGGTCTATTACAGTTGGTATTCCAAGCTTTCGTGCACCACCGTTATCCTTAGGGATTTCCACTCTGCGCACGGGAGACGGTTTGTATTTACCATCCCTTATGCTTTCAAGCAGTTCTTCCCTATGTTCTTTCAACCAAGGAAGTGCCTCATCTACGGTCATTCCGTCTATTCCGCTTGCTCCCTTGTTGGCTTTTACTCGCTTGTAGGCTCTGTTGGGGGTATCTCTGTCAAGCACCTTTTCAAGCAAGTCTGCACCGTCTCTTTCTTCGACCTTCTGACACTCGGTACTATACACTTCTGCATACTCTTTGTGTTCCACACCATCCCTTTGCAGGAAGCCACCACACTCGGTGTATTCTGTTTTCATCATACCGACCTCCTTTAGCCGTTTACTTAAGACTTATGATTGTTCGGTCCTTCCTAAGTTTTTTTCCCTTAGTACTATGACCTCTGCTGACTTCTTGCCGTTCGTTGTTACTACGGATTTTTCCCGTCGGCAAGACCTCCTCGGGTAAGTGTTACCACCTTCACCTCATATATCTGTTGCATTTACACCTTGAAATTCGGGCAGCATTGGACTTCGTTTTGTGTAGGAAACTCGTCCGTTTCAAGTATGCCTTATATGCAATTTCTGCTCGTCAGACCGAGACTTTGCTTTAGGCTTCCTTCAGACTCTGCCTCACGACGGACGCCCTTGCCCTCTGCTTACAGTTCCTACTGCCAAGTCTGTAGCGGACTTCCACCGCCAAGTTATAACACATGCCGAGCGCACTACGAACGATAGCCAAGGCGTTAAGACCTTGGCTATCGTTTTTGTATAAGAAAAATCGCGCCCGCTTATCAAGAAGCAGGCGCAAAATGGGAATATTTGGAAATTAAAACTTTTCTATAACGCCTGCATCATACTTGAGGATAAGAGATGCATCTATATTAGTTATTTCGCCATCTCTGTCAACATCGCTATGCAAGCGTTGTGTATCGCTAAACTCTTCGAGGATGCCTGCATCGTATCTTAAAATGATTGCCGCATCAAGGTTGTTTGCTTCGCCATCGTTATTTACGTCACCAAGAATGCCTTCGGGCTCTCTTATATGACCGCAATCGTTACAGTCCGTATCAAAAATGTTATCGTAGCTGTGCTCTGATACGTCTACCTTATCGTCACAAGAATAGCATTGGTGCCAATGTTTTTCGTCATCGGTAGACCAAACGGTTTTGTATGAGTGCTCTATTGCGCACTCGATCCGTTTAAGCTGTGCAGTATCGTTAAAATCAATCATTTTAACGGTTCCCACATCGCCGGTATGGGTGAGAGGACAAACCGTATAATAATACTTTTCACCATTATAAACCACATAGGTCTGATGATGATAAACCTGCCATTCATATGTTCCACGCGGATAGTCGCCATAACAATTATGTATCTCCTCAAATCCACCGATTCGCTCCGCAAAAACAGCCAGCATAGAAGGCGATGTAGCACTATCCCACCGTTTAGTCAGGAACCAAGGCGAATTGGGCTGTGCAACCAAAGTTACGCGAAAACCATTTATACCCGTTAAATACTTAAACTCGCCATTGGTTAGGTATTTAGAAATTGCATCCATTTTTTCTTTCGGATTCATCGTGCTATCCGTTTGCGTTTCGATAACGTTGTCAATCCACGCGTTCCTGGCCGTTTCAGAGTCCAGCACGTTTAGAGAAAAGGTTTTTGCCACAACATACCCTTCCGAGGACAGTTCTTGTACTTCCACAGTTACCTTCCCTGCTGTTTCCATATAGTAGATTATACCCAGATATCCCCCCGGAACTTTACGCAACGGCGAATAAAAATCCGTAATATCCAGATACTCTACATCGTCGTAGTATCCGCCTTTTTTTCCCCAAATTACTACGCTCTGCAGAATACTCTTGCCATTTACTTTCAGGGCAACCGCATAATTATTTGGATTGTCCGTTTTTATGTAAACCGCTTTTTCTCTATCCGTATATACATCCGTACCCAAATTATCCATAATGTATATTTCATAGGAATATTGCGCTTCTTTATCCAGTTTTTTCCTGTCATTTATACAGGTTAATTGCCCAACCTCTGACCAAGGGCCATAATAGCAAATATCTCCCTCGGTTCGATATGTACGAAGCTTATAGTAACAGCTTCCCCCACCAATCCAACAGGAAAGCCATGCAAATCCCATATCGTTATATTCTGAGTCTTCTTTGTCATTTTTAACACCCTGTGTAAAGTCTTTATCCCTTGCTATCACGCATTCATAACCATAGCCGATATTAGTATCAAAATCCGCATAGCAGTATATATCTACATCTACATCTGACAATTCAATACGAGCAACTTCCGGCGGAGTAAGGCTGGGATCATAAATATTGTTGCCGGAATCCGTACTGGTGTCCTCATATGTTTTATAGCTATCGGTATAGGTTTTTGAGCAAGCAGTGTATTTACCAACGTTGTTTCCGCTTTGTGTATAGGTCGGCTCCGCAACCGTTACTTGGTAATTGTGATTCAGCTTCGCTATGCTCTCGGTATAGGTTGCGCCACCCGCACCCCCTTCTGTTACACCAATCATTTCCTTCGCCGTTCCGGCAAGGCTAAACGAATTTGCCTGACATGCCGTTAGGCAAGATCCAACCGTGATTAGAGAAATCACAATAATCAACAGCGCAATATACCGGTTTTGTTTTTTCATTTCCATAACCTCCATATAGTAGAAAATTTATTTAACTTCTAAAGCTATCTCTATACAAATCGAACGGATTATTGGGGCACCGTAGGTATACTTCCTTCTACATTTTTTTGGTGGAGGCGAGGGGAGTCGAACCCCTGTCCGAAAACCCATCCTTGCAAATTTCTCCGTGCGCAGCCTTTCTACATTTATTCCCTCGCTATACCGCCGAAAGGCAGGCTATATAGCTTGGTAGCTTCATAAGTCATGGCGTATGGCAAAGCTTTCATACACTCACGTTCACTGCTAAGTCACGCCGTAACGAGAGCCGCAGTCCTCCCCCGTACGACGGCCGCCTAACTAGGCAGCGTAAGCTAAATTATTGTTAGCGTTTAATTTTAAATTGCACATTTTATAGAAGTTATGCGCTTCTGCACGCTTATCACAGCTCAAGATCCCCGTCGAAACCTTTACGCCCCCATATTTATTGCTTTTCTGCACGCTCTGCATCCCTGCGTGCGGATTTTTTTGCCTCTGTTTCCCTCTTATCGTACAGCTTTTTACCTTTACACAAGCCGATTTCCACCTTAACCCATTTGCCCGAAAAATACATTTTAAGCGGTATAATGGAATACCCCTGCTGACCGACAAGCCCAAAAAGCTTCATTATTTCTCTTTTATGCATCAGCAAGCGGCGCGGACGAAGCGGGTCCTTATTAAATATATTTCCCTTCTCATACGCGCTTATATGCATACCGTGAACGCGTATTTCGCCGTTTTTTATCTGACAATAAGAATCCTTTAAATTAACCCTGCCTGCGCGGAGAGATTTAACCTCCGTACCGCAAAGCTCGATACCCGCCTCAAAGGTGTTCTCTACAAAATAATCGTGATGCGCTTTTTTATTTTGAGCTATTAGCTTTGTTTGCTGTTGATTTTGCACAGAAACACCTCCTATTAAAACTTATTATACAATACTGCTATTAAAAAATCAACCCGTTTTTGTCGGAAACCAAAACTCTTGCGGCAAACACCTGCGCGCCGTCCTTATGAGCCGTCATATACCCCGTGTTATCTTCAACAACGGCTTCAATTTCAACGCTTTCGCCCGCTTTAAGCTCATTTACAAAATGAATTTCAAACTCCTTTATTGCTTTCTTTTCAAAATCAATTCCGCAATAATCCACAAGCAGATCCCCATACCTTGTGTTATTAACGTGATAGTTAGTATCCATATCCGTAACGCTTGCACGGTATTGGTTTTTCAAAACGGGTGCGTTTTCAGAAAGCCTGATTCTGCGCGATGGCTCCATATTAAGCTCCTCTTGCTCATTAGTTGTTACGTTTGTAAAAAGCGCATCCGGCCTTAGAATACGGCGCGTAGCATAGCTTACAAGCACCCAACGAGAGGTTGCCTTGCCCACTACCTCGTCCCCAACGTTAAACACGTAATTACGGACAAAGCTTACGCCTGATGTGCCGGAGTTCCACGTTCTTACCTCCAGACATTCATCAACGTGAGGAAGCCTGTTATATTCCACTATTATCTTGGTTATGACGAATATCATATCTTTGGAGCGCAAGGAAAGATAATCCGCACCAAGGTTTGATGCATCTGTTGTTGCCGCATCCTGCATTATTTTTAGGATAGCAGAGGGCTTTATCACACCCTCAGGCAATACGTCGTAGCCTGTTATTATATGCTTAATCGTCTCCATTATGTAAAAGCCCCTCTTTCTTTCGTCTTCTGTACTCTTCCATTATGATATGGTCCAGAAAAAACATTTTTGGATTCATCTGTTTCACAGGCTCCTCTCGCCTTATACGCCTACCGTGCCGCTTGCCCTGCACCTCGTTTAGCGGGTTGTTTTCCAGCGCAAGCTTAACGCCTTGCTTTTGTATATGCGTGTATATCTGCGTGGTGTTTAGCTGTGCGTGCCCAAGTATCTCCTTAAGCATCATTACATCCACATTGCCCTCGTTATACATTAGCGTTGCCGCCGTGTGGCGCAGCTTATGAACGGAATACCCACGCTTATCCAAGCCGCTTATTTCAAGCTGGCGCTTTAGCATCCATTGCACCGTTTTTTGAGAGATGCGCGTGCCGTTTGTGGAGAGGAACAACGCCTCTTTATCCTTTATACTGCGCCCGCGTGAGGTTGCAAGCGTTTGACGAACCAACAGGTAATTAACAAGTGCATCGCGGCATACCGTATTGAAGTACAACGACCTTGTTTTGTTGCCCTTACCACGCACGGTAAAGCGCTGCATATCAGAATCTATGTCCGTTAGGTTTATCCCAACCAGCTCTGACAAACGGATACCGCAATTAAGAAATATCAACACGATCAAGAAATTGCGGCGATAATACGGATCTGTTTTATCGAAGGAGCTAAGCAGCATTCTTGACTCCTCAAGTGACATAACTATAGGAAGCGTTGACGGCTTTTTAGGTGGGTCTACATCCTTTGCGGGGTTATTGGAAAGCTGGTGCGATTTAGTTGTATGAAACTTATAAAACGCGCGTATGGTTGAAAGCTTGCGGCTTCTTGTTGTAGGCTTTGATTGGTGCTTTGTTGCAAGATTAAGTAGGTAATTATACACCTCGTCCATCGTTACGGAATCTGCAAACGCGGCATCCACCGTTAATATATCAGCTTGCTTTTCGGGCACACCCGTGCGCTTGGAGATGATATATCTGAAAAAGCACCGTAAATCTATCAGATACTCGTTCACCGTTAGCTGTGAGCAGCCCTGTATATTAAGTTTGTGCGACAAAAAGCTTACGATTATACTTGGCAAGCCGTTTAAGTCCATCCGGCTATTCCCCTTCCTCGGTTTTTAGATGATATACTCCGTTATTCTTCTGTTGCTATCCATTAGCTCCTTAAGCTCTGATTCACTAAGCGCGCGGCTTGCAACAAGCGCGGATAGATAAAAATGCTTTGCCAATACAGAAGCCTTTTCATCCTCAAGCACCTCCAGCTTTTGTATAGCGGGATTTGCCATATTGATAACAAGCTGCTCGTCCACAGTGTTTGCACCAAGCTCGCCGTTGATTGATGCGTACATACGCATCATATCGGCAAAACGCCTTTCCTCCTCGTTACAGCGGATAAGCACGGGGGCATCTGTTTCAGCCATTTCTACAAAGCTTAGCTTGTCCTTCTCTTTTCCCGTTGCGGCTGTGAACAGCCCAACAAGCTTTTCGCTTTCCTCCGCAGAGCCGCTTATTTCGTCTAATGAGGAATCCACGCGCAAAAACTTAAGCTTTTCGTTCTTGCTTTCTACAAACGAAGCAAACTGCGTGTCAAGCGCGATATCAAGCACGTACACGGCTATACCCTTGTCCGCAAACAAGTTTACATAATACGATTGCTGCTGTGCATCGGTGGTATAGTATACCTTTGTTTCGTTTTCGCTATCTTGCAAAAGTTCGGTTAAAGAGGTATATGCACCGTCTGTTTTTTTAAGCAACACCGTATCCTTTGCCCTATCATAAAACTTTTGATCCTTAAGACAGCCGTATTCAATATAAGGCTTTATTGCATCCCAAAGCTTTGTGTACTTATCAAAATCCTCGTTTTTAAGCTTCAACAGCCTATCCGCTATTTTCTTTACTATGTGCGCCGAAAGCTTGCTTACATACGAATTATCCTGTAAATAGCTGCGGGAAACGTTAAGCGGAAGCTCAGGGCAATCCAAAACGCCGCATAGACTATACAAATAATCGGGTACTATTTCTTTGATATTGTCAGCAACGAACACGGAATTATAAAACAGCTTTATACAGCCCTCGTTGCTTTCGTAGCTGTTACGTAGCGCGGGGAAATACAATACGCCCTTAAAGTTAAGCGGATAATCCGCATTGATGTGAATATAAAACAACGGGTCACGATAATCGTTAAACAGCTTTTTGTATAAAGCGTTATAGTCCGCTTCCTCTACCTCGGAGGGCTGTTTTTGCCATACGGGCTGTACCTCGTTTATAAGCTCTTCCTTATCGCCCTCGCGGATATATATGGGGTACGGCATAAAAGCACAGTACTTTTCAAGCACGGCTTTTGTCTTTTCATAGTCAAGGTATTCCACCTCGTCCTCAGATATATGCAAGGTTATTTCCGTGCCGCGATTAGCTTTATCCGCTTCTTCAAGCTGGTATTCTCCGTTTTCGTTACAATCCCAGAACACGGCGGGTGCGCTTGTATAGGATTTTGTTTCCAGCTCCACGCTTGAAGCCACCATAAAAGCCGAGTAAAAGCCAAGCCCGAAATGGCCTATTATTCCGCCGCCCTTGCTTTCCTCGCCCTCGTAGCGTGCTATAAAATCCAAAGCGCCGGACAATGCGATTTGGTTGATGTATTTATCAACCTCCTCCTCGGTCATACCGATACCGTTATCCTCAAACTTTAAGGTTTTAAGCTGTTTGTCCACGGTTACGTATACCTTATACTCCTCCGCGCTTTCCTCCGCTTCGGAAAGCGATGCCAAACGCTTGTGTTTGGTTATAGCATCGCAAGCGTTGGAAACAAGCTCTCTGATAAATATATCCTTATCTGAATACAGCCATTTTTTTATTACGGGAAATATATTTTCCGTTTGTACGGATATACCGCCTTTTTTCATATCTTTTCATCCTTTCAACGTATATGCAACTCAAAAGAAGAGGGTTCTTTGCACAGCCCATCCCTCTCCCCTATGCTTTTTATCCAAGCTCAAGCACGCTACCTTCAGCCTCACAGTCCGAAAGTATACTGCACTCTATACAGTCAAGCTCGTCCTCTAAAAAATCATCGTCCTCGTCCTCAAGCTCCAACACGGGAGCGCTTTCCTTAACGCCTTTTAAAACGAGATACGCACCTGCAACGCCAAAGCCTGCCGCAAGCATACCAAATACAACAGCCCTTTTGCGCTTGCTTGATGCCGCAAACAAAAGTATCGCCAAAAAGCTTATGGTTTGAATAAGCAAGCTTATGCCCGCATAGATTTTTAATCTACCCATATTAACCCTCCGTTATCACGTTATGTTAATATTGTAGACCGTTTTTTTAGTTTTGACACTTCATTTTCAGATATTCGCTTATAAATCCGTCAATTTCGCCGTCCATAATAGCGGTTATGTTGCCCGTTTCATAATTGGTGCGATTATCCTTAACCAAGGTGTACGGCATAAACACGTAAGAGCGTATCTGGCTTCCCCACTCTATGTTCATCTTTACGCCCTTTATATCGTCTATTTTATCAAGCTGCTCGCGCTCTTTTATCTCCAAAAGCTTGCTTTTAAGCATCTTCATTGCCGTTTCACGGTTTTGCACCTGGCTACGCTCCGTTTGGCAGTTTACAACTATACCCGTTGGAAGATGCGTTATTCTTACTGCCGAATCGGTTTTGTTTACGTGCTGACCGCCCGCGCCGCTTGACCTATGATGGTCTATCTTCAAATCCTCTTCCCTTATGTCTATCGACATATCATCATTAAACTCCGGCATAACCTCAACAGAAGCAAAGGACGTATGCCTTCTGCCAGACGCATCAAACGGTGAAACACGCACAAGCCTGTGAACGCCGTTTTCGCCTTTAAGATAGCCGTACGCGTTCTCGCCCTCAACAAGCACGGTTACGCTTTTAATGCCCGCTTCGTCCCCATCAAGATAATCAAGCACCTTAAGCTTGTAGCCCTTACGCTCTGCATATCTGGTATACATACGGTAAAGCATCTGCGCCCAGTCCTGCGCTTCGGTACCGCCCGCGCCCGGATGTATGGAAATAATGCAATTGCTGTTATCATACTCGCCCGAAAGCAAAATTCTTATCTTTTCTTCCTCGTATTGCTTTTTTATAGAGCCAAGCTCGTTAAGCAAATCGTCCACAAGCTCCTCATCGTCCTCTTCAATAGCCATATAAAAAAGCTCTGAAAACGAAACGAAAGCATTCTCTAAGCTAAGGAAGGAATCAAGCACGCTTTTCCTCCCCTTTAAGGTACGCAAAACGTGCTGTGCGGCATCAGGGTCCGCCCAGAAATCCGAAGCATTTGTCTGCTCCTCCAAGGCGTTTACCTCCGCCTGCAAGGCATCTGCCCCCACGGATATGCGAAGCTGGCTGATTCCCTGCTCCAGCTCCTTTACCTCAGGTCTGCATTGTTCAAGTCTTATAAGCATAAAAGCACCTATTTCATAAATATTTTATTTTCGGTCAATAAAACAAACAACTAAAAGTTAGCAACCGCACCTGTAAGCCGGGTTCTGTCTTGAACAGTCATCTATCTTGAGCGTACGTTGCCGCACGCTTCTTTGCCACCTCTCGGAGCTGCCGGGCAAGCATTAACGCCCCGTTTTGCGGTGTTGCTTCGGATAGGGTTTACATGGCTGCGTTGTCTCCAACGCACCGGTGAGCTCTTACCTCGCCTTTCCATCCTTACCGCGCATAATGCGCGGCGGTATATTTCTGTTGCACTAGCCCTGAAGTCGCCTTCGGCGGATGTTATCCGTTATCCCGCCCTGTGAAGCCCGGACTTTCCTCACCGCGAAACCTTTCGGTATATCGCTGCGCGACTGTTCGGTGCGGTTGCTTTTGCTATTATACTACATAAATTAATTTTTGTCAAACAGTTGATTATTTTTAAAATTAGTATATAATTATCTTGATTGGAGAAATTATTATGTTTAATTCATATCTTAAATCTTTTACTTCAAAAAAGGTTGGTTTTGTGGGGCTTGGTATCAGCAATATGCCTGTTTTAAAGCTGTTTGCGGAAAACGGTGCGGATATAACCGTTAGAGATTTAAAGGACCCCTTGGTAACCGAGCACGGCGATTATCTTAAAAGCATTAACGCAAGGCTTATTACGGGAGAAGGCTATCTTAACGATATTGATGAAGAGATACTGTTTTTATCCCCCGTTATAAAGCAGTTTTTGCCGCAATTTGACAAAGCGCGCGAAAACGGCGTTTACATAACCACAGAGATGCAGGAGTTTTTAAAGCTTTGCCCGTGCAAAACGATTGGCGTAACAGGTAGTGATGGGAAAACAACAACCACCACGCTTATTGCAAAGCTGCTTGAGGCGGCAGGTAAAACCGTGCATTTGGGCGGCAACATCGGGCACAATTTGTTTTCAAGGCTTAACGAGATAAAGGCGGATGATTATGCGGTTATAGAGCTTTCAAGCTTTCAGCTTATGAAAATGAGCGTATCGCCCGATATTTCCGTTGTAACAAATCTTTCGCCCAATCATTTGGATTGGCACAAGGATATGCAAGAGTATGTTGATGCTAAGAAGAATATATTCCTGCACCAAAACGAAAACGGAAAAACCGTTCTTAACGCATCCAATAAAACTACCGCGGCTTTACAAGAGCTTTGCAAGGGCAAGGTTATAACCTTTGGTTGTGACGAAGGCGATTTTAATATAAAAGAAGACGGGATATATTACCAAGATACACTTGTGCTAAAGGACAGCGATATACTACTGCCCGGCGCACATAACCGCCAGAATTATGCCGCCGCGATTGCCGCTGTTGATGGCTTGGTTACAAACGAGCAGATCGTAACCGTTGCCAAAAGCTTTGGCGGTGTTGAGCACAGGATTGAGCTTGTGCGCGAAAAGGACGGCGTTAAATACTACAACTCGTCCATAGATTCAAGCCCGTCACGCACGATGGCGGCGTTAAACTCCTTTAGCCAAAAGCTGATAGTTATATCGGGCGGATACGATAAAAACATACCTCTTGACCCGCTTGGGGAGTTGTTCAACCAAAAGGTAAAAACAGCTATACTTATGGGGGATACCGCGCCTAAAATAAAGGCTGTGCTTAAAGCACACGGGTTTGGCGGCGAGATAATTGACGTTAACGATATGAAAGAAGCCGTTTATACGGCGCACGGTCTTGCAAAGCAGGGTGATATTGTGATACTATCCCCTGCCGCGGCAAGCTTTGACAAATATAAAAACTTCCATTGCCGCGGGGTTGATTTTAAAGAAAAGGTTAATTCACTGTAAAAAAGGAGGAAGGACTATATGGAGCTTTTTGAAAGAGTAAAAGCCGTTACCGAGCTGTGCGCAGTTTCGGGCAGAGAGCACGTGGCGTTTGATTTTCTGAAGGAACGCTTTGGGTATATGTTTAACGAAACCAAAACAACACCCACAGGCAGCTTTGCAGGCATCAGACGTTGCGGCAAAGAAAACGCACCGCTTCTTGTGTTTGATGCACATCTGGACGAGATAGGCTTTATGGTTAAACAGATATGCAAGGGCGGCTTTTTAAAGGTGACGAATATTGGCGGTATTGATACGAAGGTTTTATCCGCCGCAGAGGTTTGGATACACGGCAAGGAACGAATTGCCGGCGTTTTTGCCTCCACACCTCCGCACCTGCGTGACGGTAGCGAGAAAAAGAAAATAGAGCTTGCCGATATGGTTATAGATACGGGCAGAAGCGTTGAGTATCTTGAGGAAAACTGCCCTATAGGTACTGTTGTAAGCTACAAAACTACAACGGAAAAGCTTTTGAACGGCCACATAGTTGGAAAAAGCTTTGATGATAAAATTTGTATGTGTACCATACTTGAAGCGTTTGATATGCTTGAGGGCGAAAGCCTGAACGTTGATATCTGCGCGCTGTTCAGCGGCGGCGAAGAGATTGGCTACGTTGGCGCAACCACCGCAGGCTTTGCGCTTGACCCCGATTACGCTGTTGCTATCGACGTTACAAACTCCTACGTTCCCGAATCTCCTAAGCGCAAGGAGGATAACAGGCTTGGCGGCGGTGGCGTTGTATCGTTCTCCGGCACTACGTCCAGACCGCTTACAAAGCGATTGATAGAGGTTTTGGCTAACGAAGACATACCGCATCAAATAGTTGGCGAGCCGGGCAGAACAGGCACCAACGCGCACGTTTTACAGATAGTACGCGCAGGCGTACCTACCGCACTTATTTCCCTGCCGCTTAAAAACATGCACACGGCGGCAGAAACGGCAACGCTTAGTGACGTTCTGAACGTTGCAAAAGCTCTTGCGGCTTTTGCAAGGTCATTTTAAAAAGGGGGGCTTATAATGATAAAATTAACTGAAAAGCTTTGTAATCTATACGGTCCCTCCGGCTTAGAGGACGAGGTGCGTAACGCAATAATTGAAGAAATAAAGCCTTATTGCGATAAGCTTTATACCGACAAGGTTGGTAACCTTATCGCTTTCAAAAAGGGTAAAAAAAGCACGGAGAAGCCGCTGTTATTTGCCGCACACATGGACGAGGTAGGGTTTATGATACAGTACATTTCCGATGACGGTTATCTGTATTTTGACACTATCGGCGGCATTGACAACAGCGTTATAGGCGGCCGCAGAATGGTTATTGGTGACAACCGCCTGCTTGGCGTGGTAGCATCAAAAGCGGTGCATTTACAAAAAGCATCAGAGCGCGGTGTGTGCTTGCCCGTTTCCGAAATGTATATCGACATCGGATGTACCACCAAGGAAGATGCAAAAAAACACGTTTCGGTTGGCGATTGCGGCGTATTTGTTCCCAACTTTGAAAAATTTGGGGATGGGTTTATTAAATCAAAAGCGATAGACGATAGGTTTGGCTGTGCCGTGCTTTGCACAATGATAAAGGAAGAGCGCGAATATGACACAATGTTTGCCTTCACCGTTTGCGAGGAGGTTGGTTGCCGCGGTGCAATGACAGCCGCTTACGCGTTGAAGCCTGAGATAACCGTTGTTATAGAAAGCACTACCGCAGGTGATTTGCCCGCCGTTCCCGAAGCAAGAAGGGCTTGCGCGGTTGGAGAGGGTGCTGTGATTTCCGTTATGGACGGCGGCACTATCTATGACAGACCTTTGTTTGACAAAGCGGCATCGCTTGCAAAAGAGAACGGCGTTAAATATCAGGTTAAAAACACCGTTGCAGGCGGCAACGATTCACGCGCGTTCCAAACAAGCGGAGAGGGTGGCAGAGTTATGGCAATATCCGCACCCGTAAGATATATACATTCCGCTTCAAGCGTTGTTAAGGAAAGCGATCTTTTAGATGTTTTAGAACTGGCACGCCTTGTTGCCGACAACGGAAAGGAGATATAAAACTATGTACGATATAATTAAAAAATACACAAGCGCGTTTTCTGTATCAGGCAGAGAGAAGTATCTTGCAGACATAATTGAAGCCGATTTAAAGGAATACGCTAACGAGATCAAGCGCGATGCTATGGGGAACCTTTTGGTTTTCAAAAAAGGTAAGGACAGCAGTAAAAAGCTTATGATAGCCGCACACATGGACGAGATAGGATTTATCGTTACCGCTATTGATGAAAAGGGGTATATACGCGTTTCCAACGTTGGCGGCATATACCCAATCTATAACGCATACTGTACCGTTAGATTTGAAAACGGCGTTAAAGGTATTATGGTAACAGACGAATCCGTTAAAGGCGATTTAAAGGTTAAGGATTTGGTTATTGATATAGGCGCGAAGGATAAAAAGGATGCAAGCCGCAGGGTTTCCGTGGGTGATTTGTGTTCGCCCGTTCCCGCTTTTAACCGCCTTATAAACAAGAGAATTGCCGTTAAAGCGCTTGATGACAGGCTTGGCTGTGCTATCGCCGCCAAATCTGCGATGAATGTAGACACCCCTGCGTATGATACCTACTACGTGTTCAGCGTTCAGGAGGAGGTTGGATGCCGCGGTGCTATCCCCGCAAGCTTTGCGGTACAGCCCGATTACGCGATTGCCGTTGACGTTACAAACACAGGCGATATGATAGGCGCAAGACCTATGGAGGTATCACTTGGTAAGGGTGCCGCTATAAAGCTTAAGGACTCCTCCGTTATATGCTCACAGCTTATGGTGAATGCAATGGTTGATTGTGCAAAGCGCAACAAGATTGCATACCAGCTTGAGGTGCTCGAAGGCGGCGGTACGGACACGCACTCTATGCAGCTTGCGGCAAGCGGATGCCATGCAGGCTGTATCTCCATCCCCACGCGCTATATCCACTCCCCTGTTGAAATCGTGGATATGAACGACGTTGAAGCTTGTGAAAAGCTTTTAAGCACGCTTGTAACGGAAGGTATCGAATAATGCTGATGATTTCAGAGGATATACGCAAAATTGCGGATGAATGTGAAACAGAGCTTTTCGAGCAGTTTAAGTACTTCGAAGAGGTTTCCACATACAACACCGAAAAGGTTTTAAGGATTTTTTCAGAGCTTGGGCTTGCCGAAAGGCATTTTGCTCCCACCAACGGCTACGGCTATAACGACGATGGGCGCGACCTTTGCGATAAAGCCTTTGCAATGGCTTTGGGCTGTGAACACGGGTTTGTAAGGCACAATATCGTGTCAGGCACGCACGCGCTTGGGATTGGGCTTTTTGCTCTACTACGCCCCGGCGACACTATGCTTTCCGTTGCGGGAAAGCCTTACGACACGTTGGACGGCGTTATCGGCATCAACGGTGCCGAAGAGGCAGGCTGTCTTGCAGAGTTTGGTGTTAAATACAAGCAGATTGATTTAATAGATAAAGAAACAATCAATTACGAAGCAGTTACCCAAGAGCTAAAGACGGACAAAAGCATTAAGGTTGTGTTCGTGCAACGCTCTAAGGGGTATTTGGACCGTGCAAGCCTATCTGCGGCAGAAATAACAAGGCTTTATAACGAGGTGAAATCCGTTTCTGATGCATTTGTCGTTATAGACAACTGCTATGGCGAGTTCTGTGAAAAAGAAGAGCCTAAGGGAGATTTGCTAATTGGCTCGCTTATTAAAAACCCCGGCGGCGGGATTGCAGAAACGGGCGCGTATCTTGTTGGCACTGAAAAGGCTGTGGAGCTTGCGGCGGCAAGGCTTACCGTGCCCGGTATCGGGCTTGAATGCGGCGCATCGCTTGGGCAAACGCGCCCTATGCTTAAAGGGCTGTTTTTCGCACCACACACGGTATCGCAAGCTTTAAAAACCGCAGCCTTTGCGGCGGCATTGTTTGAAAAGCTTGGGTATTCCGTTAATCCCGCATCGCAAGAAGAAAGGCGCGATATAATACAAACCGTATCGTTAGGGAATGCCGAAAGGCTTTGCGCTTTCTGCAAGGGGCTTCAAAGCGGCTCCCCTGTGGACTCTTTTGCCGCACCTGAGCCTTGGGATATGCCCGGGTATAGTGACCCCGTTATTATGGCGGCAGGTGCTTTTACGCAAGGCTCATCTCTTGAGCTTTCGGCAGATGCGCCGCTTAGAGAGCCGTACACCGTGTTTATGCAGGGCGGTCTTACATACGAAAGCGGCAGATACGGAATAATGCTTGCGGCTGAAGAATGCAGGAAAGTACAATAACATCATTAAAGCGCATTTGAAAAACAGCAAATGCGTTTTAATCGGGCGTTAGGTGTCGAAACAAGTCGCAAACGCGCAAAAGGAGAATTATGCAAAAGCTGGAAGAAACACTAAGGGCTTTAGGGCTTAACCAAACCTATACAGGCTACGAAAACCTTATAAAAGCCGCACAGATAGTAATGGCGGACAGGCACACGCTATACAGCGTTACCAAATCCATATATATGCCCATAGCCGAAGAGCGCGGCTGCTGTTGGTCTGCGATAGAGCGCAGTATACGCACAGCCGTAAAACGCGCTTGGAAGCTTAACCCTGAGCTTATTAAAACAATGGCGGGCTACAGCTTAGCCATACAGCCTACCGCGGCGGAGTTTATAGAAATGATAGCGCTTTATGCCCAACGCACGGAGTAAAACCGCCACATTGTTTAAAAAAACTTGGTTGTATCTAAAATAAAAGTATATATTTTCTATTGAAATATTACTTATTGTGTTGTATAATGAAGTGTTTGAAAAAGACAATTGAAAAGGAGGATGGTGCGCCAAGTTTACGCGCACCGAAAAAGTATGGCTGAAAAAATCATTGCCGAAACTTCCGCAAGGCACGTTCACCTTACTAACGAGCATATAGAAGTGCTTTTCGGTAAAGGTCACACACTTACTCATAAGAAGGATTTGTCCCAGCCCGGTCAGTTCGCTTGCGAAGAGCGCGTTACTGTTGAGGGCCCCAAGTCCGCACTTAAAAACGTTAGCATTTTAGGGCCTGCACGCCCCGCCTCCCAAGTAGAAATTTCGCTTACTGATGCACGCAGCATCGGCATCAGCGCTCCCGTTAGAGAGAGTGGTGATATCGCAGGCAGTGCTTCTGTTAAGCTTATAGGCCCTGCGGGCGAGGTTGTTCTTAATGAAGGTGCTATCGCCGCTAAAAGGCATATACATCTTACCCCCGAAGCTGCGGCAGAGCAAGGCGTTTCCGATAAGGAAATAGTTATGGTAAGGCTTGATACGGCTCGTCCTCTTATCTTTGACGATGTTGTTTGCCGCGTTAGCGAAAAGTTTGCTCCTGCTTTCCACATGGATACGGACGAATCCAACGCCGCAGGTGCTGCAGGCACCGTTTACTGCGAAATAATCAAAAAATAAATAAATGTAAGGAAGGAAAAACACATGCTTAATTATTCACACGAAGTTCAGGATATGTGCGTTGTAGCTAAAGGTCCTAAGCACGGTCCTGCTCCTATCCCCGAAGAGGGCAAGTGGGTTAAATCCTACGAGATTAAGGACATCTCCGGTCTTTCTCACGGTATTGGCTGGTGTGCACCTCAGCAGGGCTGCTGCAAGCTTACCCTTAACGTTAAGGAAGGTATCATAGAGGAAGCACTTGTTGAAACTCTTGGTTGCTCCGGTATGACTCACTCTGCAGCTATGGCGGCAGAAATCCTTCAGGGTAAAACGCTTCTTGAAGCGCTCAATACCGACTTGGTTTGTGACGCTATCAACGTTGCTATGAGAGAAATCTTTAAGCAGCTTGCTTACGGTAGAACTCAAACCGCTTTCTCCGAAAACGGTTTGCCTATCGGTGCAGGTCTTGAAGACCTTGGTAAGGGTCTCCGTTCTCAGGTTGGTACCATCTTTGCTACCAACGCAAAGGGCGTTAGATACCTTGAAATGGCTGAGGGTTACATCCTTTCCGTTGGTTTGGATGCTGATAACGAAGCTATCGGTTATAAGTTTGTTCACCTCGGCAAGATGATGGACATGATTAAGAAGGGCGTTGACCCCAAGGAAGCTTATGAAAAGAACATAGGCAGCTACGGCAGATATGCTGACGCGGTTAAGTATATCGACCCGCGTAAGGAATAATTGAAGGAGGATACGTAAATATGGCACTTTTTGAAAGTTATGAAAGACGAATAGACAAAATCAACGCTTGCCTTGCAGAATACGGTATTGCCTCCCTCGAGGAAGCTAAGGAAATATGCCTTGCAAAGGGTATTGACTGCGAAGCAATAGTTAAGGGCGTACAGCCCATCGCTTTTGAGAACGCTGTTTGGGCTTACACCGTTGGCTGTGCAATCGCTCTCAAGAAGGGCGTTACCACCGCCGCTGATGCTGCTGAAGCTATCGGTATCGGTCTTCAGTCCTTCTGCATCCCCGGCTCCGTTGCTGAAAACCGCAAGGTTGGTCTTGGCCACGGTAATCTCGGCGCAATGCTTCTCCGTGAAAGCACAAAGTGCTTCTGCTTCTTGGCAGGTCACGAGTCCTTTGCTGCTGCTGAAGGCGCTATCGGTATAGCTAAAACCGCTAACAAGGTTCGTAAGGAGCCCCTTCAGGTTATCCTTAACGGTCTTGGCAAGGATGCTGCTTATATCATCTCCCGTATTAACGGCTTCACCTACGTTGAAACCGAATACGATTTCTTTGCAGACGAATTAAAGGTTGTTCGCACCAAGGCTTATTCCGACGGTGACAGAGCTAAGGTTCGTTGCTACGGCGCTAACGATGTTCTTGAGGGCGTTAAGATAATGGAGCATGAGGGTGTTGACGTTTCCATCACCGGTAACTCTACCAACCCCACCCGTTTCCAGCACCCCGTTGCAGGCACCTATAAGAAGCGTTGCCTTGAAACAGGTAAGAAGTACTTCTCCGTTGCTTCCGGCGGCGGCACGGGCAGAACCCTTCACCCCGATAACATGGCTGCAGGCCCCGCTTCCTACGGCTTGACAGATACCATGGGCCGTATGCACGGTGACGCTCAGTTTGCAGGCTCCTCTTCCGTACCCGCACACGTTGAAATGATGGGTCTTATCGGTATGGGTAACAACCCCATGGTTGGTGCTACCGTTGCTTGCGCTGTTGCAGTTGAAGAAGCTGTTAAGTAATTAACGCTTGCTTGGGGTTGGTGCTACCGTTGCTTGCGCTGTTGCAGCCCACGAAGCTGTTAAATAAGCACTTCTCCCCCATTTCACGCACTAAAACGTGCGATTAAAGCTAAATTTACACCCCAAGAAGTCTACCGACTTCTTGGGGACCCAGAAAATTAGTTGGACACATCATTTTGTAATGTATTTACATGATGTGTCCATTTTTTTAATTTCAATAAATCCCAATGGAAGAAATAAATCTTCTACAAAAATTCGCTCAAAAAGAGAAGATAAAGTTAAGGTAACACTTCCCTTTTGTATTTGGATTAAGGTGTTACAAATCATTCTTAACCCCATTAAATCATTACAAAACAGATTAAAACGCTTTTATTTACTTCAAAACATTGTAAATAAAAGCGTTTTTTTGTCTGCTATTACATAAAACTAATTGACATAAAGCAAAATCGGTGGTATAATTACTAATGGCAAACAAACTGAATATATACAAACGTGGGATATTTCTACTTTTTTAGGATATCTCTGTCCTTTGTTGCACAAGTTATATAGTAACCATATTTGTAAAATGCAAATTCCGTTCCTATATGACTTGTGGTATTCCACTTTTGTATATAGTTTGTTTGCCGACAATCGGAGTTTGTGTTTTAATGCGCTGACTTCGGTTGGCGCATTTTTTATTTTAGGGGGAGATATTTGCTACTAATAATCTCATCAAGCGTTTAGTATCATTTGAAATAATTTGGAGGTTTTTATGTGTAACAGTTGGAATTTTAATGGGTATATCGGAGTTCCTTTAGAAAGAGATGTTTTAAAAATATGTAATTATAGGATTGATTCCGACGAAATCGAGTGCGGTAGATTCGCTGAAGCTATGTTAATGGTCTTACAAACCTTATATGCTGATAAAAGGGATTATGAATTATTTTCAATTGCGTGTAACGATATTGACAATCAACCTTTTTCAAAAATCGGGAAAGAAAAAGCTATTAATTTGTTCGATGAATATCTCGAATTAAAAGAACAAGCTATAGCGAATAATAAGGAGAATTAAAAATGAAAAAGATTATTATTTTTCTTTTAGCTTCTATAATGTGTTTGTCGCTTGCGGCATGTGCCAGTAAAACTGTCGAGACGGATACAGAAACTGAATCTTCAAAATCCGCTACCCCAGTAGCACAGCTTAAAGAAACAGTTTCAACGGATATAGTTGATTTCACCTTGGAACACAGCAAACTTACTTATTATGTAAGTAACAATTTACAAAATTTATTCGAGCCAACAGATGAAAGCCAATCTCCGTTTGTAGCTAAAATGGGCACTTGTTTTGTTTCTATGACTGTTACTATCTCGAACAAAGATCGTGCTGCGTTGGATTTTTGCGAGCCTTTCAACAATTGGAAAGCTGGCACGTGGTCCGTAACATATAAAGGCGAAAAATATGATGCAATACCTTTTAATGCAACATTTGACTTTGATGACAATGTTGATCTTCAGTATAGCGCAATAATTGATAAAGAAACAGGAAAAGTATCTCAGAACAAGTATATGAACGTACATATCGACGCAGGCGAAACTATAACTTTAAGATTTTTCGTAACAATCAAAGTTGATCCCGAGTCACTTAACGATGGATTTGAACTTAATGTGAATGTTCCTAACTCTAAGGGCGAATTAGAAGACTTCAAATATATCGTTCCTGACATTTCATAACAATTATAATTAATTATAACGGAACGTGTTCCTGTTATTTTCTCTTCCATCTCTTGGTTGTGTCAATGGACTATGCATCACCACAAAAAAAGTTCGCATCCCCCCTCTCCAAAAGAGAGGGGATTTTTCTTTGCCCTCTCCGGTAGCCGGAAAGTTTTTGAAAAAGTTTTTTCAAAAATATTTTTACATGCACATTTGTGTGCACGTACATCAAAGTCGATATGATATACTTTACTCACAGGCAAGGAAGCAACCATATCGTTAATACAGCCAACCTTATGCGCTATTGCAGCCCACGAAGCTGTTAAATAAGCACTTCTCCCCCATTTCACGCTCTAAAACGTGCGATTAAAGCTAAATTTATACCCGAAAACACATTGGGCACATCATTTTGTAATGTATTTACATGATGTGTCCAATTTTTTGTTTTTGAATATTGACAACACGCAAGCTTTGTGATAAACTGCTTATGCCAAACAAACTGAATATACAAACGTTGGATATTTCTGCTTTTTTAAGGGATATCTCTTTCTTTTATTGTATAAAATATAGGGATTAAATTTGTAAAATGCAAATTCCGTTCCTGTGTATGGTTTGTGGTATTCCACCTCTGTATATAGTTTGTTTGGCGACAATCGGAGTTTGTGTTTTAATGCGCTAACTTCGGTTGGCGCATTTTTTGTTTTTAGGAGGTATAATTAAAGCTTTTATCAATCTATTTAAAGCAAGCAAAAACAACAAGTTAAACCAAAAAAACAAAGGAGAATTTTTTATGAAAAGAGTTGTTAGCTTATTACTTTTTGTTTTAATCATCGTTGGCTCTCTAACCGTTCCTGCCGCGGCAGCAACAGAAGCCAGCGGCACTTGGGGCGATCTTGAGTGGACACTTGATGCCGAGGGAACCCTTACCATCAGCGGTGAGGGCTATATGGATAATGTTGGTAGCAGTAACGCATGGAAACAATATAGCGAAGAAATCAAGTCCGTTGTTATAAACGATGGCGTTACACACATTGGCGGCCGGGCGTTCGAATACTGCACCTCTCTTACAAGCATAACTATCCCTAATAGCGTTACATGCATCAATTACTATGCGTTCCGTGGCTGCACCTCGCTTACAAGCATAACTATCCCTGATAGTGTTACAAGCATTTGCGAAGGCGCGTTTGAAGGCTGCACCTCACTTGCAAGCATAACTATTCCGGATGGTGTTGCATACATTGTTGGCTATGCGTTCTATGGCTGCACCTCGCTTACAAGCATAACTATTCCTGAAAGTGTTACAAATATCGGATTATGTGCGTTTCATGGCACAGGTTATTACAACGATGAAAGCAACTGGGAAAACGGTGCTTTATACATTGATTACAGATTAATTAGCGTTAGCACCGATTTTGAAGGGGAGCTTACGATAAAAACCGGAACAAAATTGATTGCCGATTATGCGTTTGAGAACTGCACCTCGCTAACAAGCATAACTATTCCAGATAGCGTTACAAGCATTGTTTACGGTGCGTTCCGTGGCTGCACCTCGCTAACAAGCATAACTATTCCTGATAGCGTTACAAGCATTGGTAGGGATGCGTTCGAAGGTTGCACCTCGCTAACAAGCATTACTATCTCGGATGGTGTTACAGAAATTGGTTGGAGTGCGTTCGAAGGTTGCACCTCGCTTACAAGCATAACTATTCCGAACAGCGTTACAAGCATTGATAACTATGCGTTCAGTGGCTGCACCTCGCTTACAAGCATAACTATCCCGGATGGCGTTACACACATTGGTGACTGGGCGTTCTATGACTGCGCCTCGCTTGAAACCGTGTATTACGGTGGGACTGAGGAACAATGGCAGCAAATATCTATTGATAGTGGTAACGAACCTCTTGAAAACGCAAATATAGTATTTAAACCGAGATATAGCAAGGGTGACGTAAACGGCGATGGTGAGATTGATAACCTTGATGCCGCAATGATTTTGAAATACGATGCAGGTATAATCGAAAACGTGGACGAGGCTTTGGCAGACGTTAATAACGACGGTGTAGCAGACAACCTTGATGCCGCAATGATTTTAAAATATGATGCAGGTATTATAGACAGCCTATAAAGCTTACACCGACAAACTTTTCTTCCCCTCTCGGCAAGAGAGGGGAAATCTTTTTACTCCTGCGAGCACAAAAGCGCATAAAAAAGCTGCGTATCGCTACGCAGCTTTTTGGCTTTTATTGCTTATTAGGTTTATTCCTCTTCGGTGAGGTTTGCAACTATATCCTCGATATTAATCTCGATAGAAAGCTTATTGCTGGATATACGAGATTGGAGGTTATGGTCAAGCTGGGTACACATATTTGTAGGATCGGAAAGCGCACCGCCAAATACAGCGCCGAGGTCGAAGGTGCGGCTTTCGAAGATAAGATCAAGCATTTCCGCACTATCGGGGTCGGAAGCGTCACCACGCTTAAGCTGCTTTTCATAATATTCGGGGGTGAGGTAATCCTTGCTGTATGCGCCAAGAGCATCAAGGATAGTACCTATCTGCTTACCCTTTTCGCCCGTAGAAAGCGCGCCAACGGGAACAAACACAACGCTTGCGGTGTGAACGCCCATAGTGTGATAATATCTATCCTGCGTATCGTCATACTTCGGAACGGGAAGGATACCAAAATCGTCCTCCATATCTCTGAAGTAGGGCAGATGGATAAGAGCGCACATAAAGAACAAGCCCCTACCCTCTTTGAAAGCTTTTACAACAGGCTCATAGAAACGGTCACCCGTTCCGCCGTACTTCTCAAGATACTCGGGAAGGTCGGTAACGAGAACGTCGTTTTTATCAAGATAAAGGTCAACTGCGTCATTAACAGAGTCAAAAACTCTTTCGGTTTCAAGGGTAAACTCTATAGCATCGTTTGCGTTTTTATCAAGGCTCTTTTCGCCTGCTGCAACAACGTGCATATAAAGGTTTGCAAGCTCGGTAAGAAGACCGTAGGTATCAAACTCGTCCCTTACGTTGTCACCCGTAGCCTCAACGCCAAAGCCGTTTACTTTTTCTTCAAGAACGTCAAAGGTCCACTCGCCTTTTGCGGCAAGGTCGTATATCTCCTGATAAGAGCCTTCGCCAAATCTTTCCTCATAAAGGTCCTTGTTGAAAAGCATTACAACAGTACCGTCGTTATCATAGGTGTTTATATCGCCAAGCGCGTAATAAAGCTTGTTGCAAACAGAAAGGTCTTTAACACCGTTCTGGTCCCACCAAGGCTTGGAAAAATCTATACCCAAAGTGTTGAGGTCAGCAAGATACTTGTTTTCAACAAAAGAGTAGTAATAATAATAGGTTTCGAAACAGAAATCAATTGTAGGTGCGCCGGACAATATATCCTCCTGGATATAGGTGCGGATTTCACCTGCGGTATCAGTGCTCATCTCACCAACTATGGTGCAGTTATAAGCCCTCTGAACCTCTTCCAAAACTTCGCTTTTAGCGCGGTTGAGGTTGCTCATCGTGCCGTCCTCACTGTCCTGCCAAATAACCTCGCCCTGGAAATCAATGCTTTCCTTACCGTAGCCAAACCAGCGCTGATAGATGTTAAACACACGGCCGCCCATATCGGTAGGCTTGGAAAGCATATCGTGGTAAACAACCTTGTCCTTTTCCCCTTCAGATGCGGTTGAGCTATCGTCTGCGGAAGGTGCAACGGAAGAAGCATCATCGCTATTGCCTTTGCCGCAAGCCGCAAAACACGCTACAACCATTAGCAAAGCCAAAAGCATACATAAATACTTTTTCATACATTTCTCCTTTACATATTATTTTGCTAGTATTATATCATACTATTTAATAAAAATCGATAGTTTTTTCAAAAAAATTATGCCGATATGCACATTTTTCTTTAACAGCTGTAATAAAACCGCGTTTTTGGGGCACAATAAGCACGGACAAGGTGGTGAACGCTTTAAGATGAACGAGAAGAAGAAAAACGCCAACAAGAAAAAACAAGGCGCGCCTATCGTGCGCGGGCTTGTACGCCCCATGCCCGGCGGCAGAGCCGCACCCGGTTATATGGGGATTGGCATTGATAACGACAGCATAGGGCGCGACGTACTTTTAAGTGATACTGACCCTAACGGCAGCTACACGGGTATCACCCGTGACGGTGATGACCGCCCCGTCCAAGATGCAGATGATTTGTAGGAATTGCTTTTTTGCGTACCCCTACAACTTGTAAAACAAAGCCTAAAAATTAAATGGTTGCACCCCAAAAGCATCTAACTTTTGGGGTGCATATCATTTTTAGCCTTAGTATTTGGTTTTTGTTGTATTGATTTTATCTTGAGGTTCCTATATCTTTTATATCTATAACTGCATCGTGCTTTATTGGCTTCCACGTAACGCGCATAAACAGCGATGCTACGGTTATAGGTATATTAGTTAAATCAAACCACGGCCAAGCAAGAACATATAGTATAAGCAACGGCGTAGAGCAATTGATATGCCTACGCTCACGAAGAACGATAACCGCCCCTTTTAGCACGTACGACGAATAGGAAACAAGCGCGGAGATTGCCAACGTTATCAAGGACTTTGTAATATCGCCCTCGGGCTTAACGTAAGCCAAGCCCTGCTCCGAAATGCCTTGCAAAAAGCTTACGGTGGGCTGTATTGCACCTATTGCGCCTACCACCAACGAGTTTGGCATTATGTAAAACAGCATATCGTAGCAGGAAAAACGCCTGCCCTTTGCTGTAAAGATGCCTTTTATCAGGCTGCCAACGTTTACGCAAAAGCAAGCCAAGCGCCCCTTTGCCCAGCGCAAGCGCTGGCGCACCATTGTACGAACCTTGGTTGGCTGTTCGTCAAAAAGCTCTGCCGCCTCGCAATACTCTATGCGTTTGCCCCTGCAAACGAAAGCAAGCGTTGCCTGCGTATCCTCCGTTAAAAGCTCGAAGTGCCAGCCACCCTCAAGCAGTTTGCTTGAAAGCAAATACCCCGTTCCTGCGATATGCGTGCTTAATGAAAGCTTGCTTCTTGGGCGGTGGTAAGAAACGGTGCTACGCATAAAATGCATACCGTAGCCTGCGGAGATAAAGTTTTGGCTGAAGTTTTTGGAGTTCCTGTAGCCAACAACTGCGTCCACCTCCGTGGCAAATGCGTTGTTCATTTGTTCGATATAATCAGAGTTTACAACGTTATCCGCATCGAAAAACAAATAGCCATCAAAGGAGGAGATGCCGTAATCCCTTTCTATCCGGTCAAACAAGAAGCTAAGCGCATAGCCCTTTCTTGCCCTTTCCGGCTCGTTACGCTCATAAACGGTTGCGCCGTAGCTACGCGCTATTTCCCCCGTACTGTCGGTACAGTTATCCGCTACCACAAAAATCTTAATAAGCTCTTTGGGGTAGGTTTGAGCGTTTAGGCTTTCAAGCAGCTTGCCTATAACAAGCTCCTCGTTACGCGCCGCTATTATAACGGCGTATTTCTTATTAGCCGCCGCCTTTTTGAAAACCTTGGGCTTTACAAAAAAGCCTATCAACAGGTATATATACTTGTATATGGAAAACACGAAAAACGAGCTTGATAATATATCACAAATTAGCTTTAATACTGCCATACCGTTAGCTGTTGTACGAACAAATATACTCGTGCATATTAAATACCTCGGCAGAAACGCTGTTCATAAAGCTTTTGGTATATATCCCGATATAATCCGTTAATATACACAAAAAATACGGTCTGTCCTTATAAAAAACTATTGCCGCATCGTTGGTGGCGTTGATATCCTCACCGTATTTATGCGCCACGTCATACATAGCCTCGCCGTTTGCATCCTTGGGAAGGCCGCCTTTTACAAACTTGTTCTCGTTTGCTTCAAGCAGCAAGCTTACATACCAAGTATAATGCTCGTTACCTTCCTTATACTTTTGGTATATTTCCTTCCAGCATTCAGCCACGCCCCTTGCGTTAAGCCAATTACAGCCGCGATACGTAAAGGTTGTTCCGTAGCGTTGTTGTGCCCAAGAGCCTAAATCGTACAGAGAGCGTATATACACCTGCAACATATAAAACCCCGTGTTATCACTATGGCGCACTACGTACTCTATTATCTGCCTTAACGTAAGCTTATCACCCAACTTGAAATCATACGGTATCTTGGTGGTACCGCCGCGCTTTACGTTATATGTGTACTTATTATCATAGCTTAGCTCGCCATTCTCCAGCATTTCGAATATCATCATAAGATACTCTGCCTTAACAAGGCTTGCACCTGCAAACATCCTATCGGGGTTATAGTACACGGAAAGCCCCGTTTCCAAGTCCACATAATACATTGCACAAGCGTAAGGAGCGTTGTCCAGCTTGGTTTTTATTGCGTTTATATACTTCTCGTCTATATTTTGCGGAAGCGTTATACCGCTTTCTGCGCTTGCTGTGGGAGGCACCGTTAGCGCAACGGAAGGTACTGCGCTTTCATCGTTGCTTTGCTCCGCACTTTCGGTAGATGCTTCCATACTAAGCTCGGCAGAGCTTTCCTCCACCTCGTCACCTGTGCAAGCCGCTACAGATATAAGCATCAGCGATGCAAGAAGTATTAACATTACACGTTTAAACATATATCCCTCTCCAAACCTTTGTTATGCGCGAAGAAACAAATCCATAAGCTTATAGCCGTCCTCGATGTAAATGCCGCCCTCGTAGCCGCTTTTTTCATCGTATACGTCTATCGTGCCCTTGCGCTTTTGATAGCTTTTGTATATTACAAACGGTACTGCATCCAAAGTATGCGTACGGGCGGATATGGGCGTGGGATGATCCGGCGTGAGCAGTATTTTATAATGCTCGCCAGCCATATCAAGCTCCTTCATAAGATAGCCAAGTATCTCCTTATCAATAAGCTCTATGGATTTAACCTTATTATCTATCTCGCCCCTGTGGCCGCTTTCATCAGGTGCCTCTACGTGGATATAAACAAGGTCCTTACCGTTAAGCAGCTCTTTAAGCGCAACCTCTGCCTTGCCGCGATAGTTTGTGTCAATATTTCCCGTTGCGCCCTCAACCTCCGGTGCGTTCATACCGGCACAAAGACCTATGCCCTTTATCAAATCAACGGCACAAACAACAGCCGCATCTAAGCCGGTTTGCTCCTTAAACGAAGGAAGCGCAGGCTTTTTGCCGGGGCTCCACAACCAAAGCGAGTTCGCCTTCTTTTTACCCATTGCCGCGCGCTTAAGGTTAAGCGGATGGTTGTTTAGAAACTCAAAGCTATCCTTCATAAGCTTGTAGAAGGGCTTGCTTGTTTCCTTTTGCGGCAAATACGCCATAATCTTTTCCCCAAGTATATCGTGCGGACGGGAAAAATCATAAAAAGGCGGGCAGTTTTTCCATATCAAGCAATGGCGGTAGCTTATACCCGCGTACAGCTTGAATATATCGTTTGCAAAGTGCTTATTAAGATCCTCTATAAGCACACGCGCCTGATCGGTAGGTATCTCGTCCGAAGAATGGTCCAGCATTACCTTTTCTTCGTATGGCTCACCAAGGTCAGACAAAGCAACAAGATTTGCGCGGATCGCTGTTTCGTCCTCCTTCATATCTATACCCATACTTACCGCCTCTAAAGGAGAACGGCCCTTTGAATATATCTCCGGATTATAGCCCATAAGCGCAAGGTTTGCCGTATCGCTTTCAGGCGTCATACTGCGGGGCACGGTAAACGCGCGCCCGTTTATGCCCATAGATGCGATATAGTTCATATTAGGCTTATTTGCAACTGACATAGGTGTTTTACCGCTAAGCTCTGCTATAGGCAGATCAGGCATACCGTCACCAACAAGAATTATATATTTCATAAGCTTTACCAAGGTGGGCTTTTATAAATGCCCATTGTCCTTCCTTTTACATTCTTCTGCTATTATAACACCAACAGGAAAGTATTTCAATAAAAATTATAAACTTTTTACCGCAAATAAATTGACTTTCAAACATTAGTATTATATAATACATTATGTATACGGATATGATATAAAGGGAGGGTTGCGCTTTTGGCTGTTTATCGCATAGGCGGGCTGTACGTTGATATGGCTCCTGAATATGAAGAGTTGGCTGTTAGGGCGTTACCGTTTCTTTGTGAGGACAAAGTCCGTGCAGATATATCGCTTGTGCTTGACAAGGGCGAAATACAAAGGCGGGCTGACCGTTATGGGTTTACTATCCCTTTGGCAGAGTATCAGCTTAGCTGTGAGCTGTTTTGCAAAGAGGTTTTGCGGTATAACGCCTTTGTTTTGCACGCTTCTGCGGCGCTTTTGGGCGATAAGGTTTATATGTTTTCAGCACCAAGCGGGGTTGGTAAATCAACGCACGCGGCTATTTGGAAGCGTTGCCTTGGCGGGCGCGTTATTAATGACGACAAGCCGCTGATAAGGCTTGTAGACGGTGTTTTTCACGCTTACGGCACACCTTGGTGCGGAAGCGGCTTTGAACGGCTTAACGAGCAAGGCGTGGTGCAAACGCTGTTTTTTATTAAGCGCGCCGCGCAGAACAAAATTATAAGGTTCGACAGCGAGAAGGCTTTGTATCTTTTGCTTGAATCTATGTACAGGCCTTTGGAAAGCACAAATATGGATGCGCTTATTTCTACGCTGGACAGTTTTTTGGCAAAAGTTACTATTTTGGGCTTGGAATGTAATATGGAGGATGAGGCGGCGGCTGTTGCATTTGCCGCGGCGGAGGGTATATATGAAAATTAAAAGCGGCTTTGTGCTACGGCAGGCAGCAGGCAGTTACATTATTGTTCCAACCGGCAATGCACACTTGGATTTTAACGGTATGATAACCTTTAACGCAACGGGCGCATTGATTTGGAAAGCGCTTGAGGAAGGGCTTGACAAAGCGCAAACGGTGCAAAGGTTGGCGGACGTGTATTCCGTTGACGAGAAAACCGCAGAGGCTGACATTGAGGAGTTTTACCAAAAGCTACGGGAGGCAGGACTGCTTGAAGGATAGCGAGATATACAGCCTTATAGAGGAACGGCTTGCAAGCGGCAGAAACGCCGAGCTTATTGTTACAGGCAACAGTATGGCTCCGCTTTTTACAAACGGTATTACACGCGTTACGCTTGCGCCCTGCGGCAAAAAGCTTTCCAAATACAGCATAGCGCTTTATAAAAGAGAAAGCGGAACAGTTGTGCTTCACCGTTACGTTGGAAAGCATGGAGATTTACTTTGCTTCCGTGGGGACAACGAAAGCTACACGGAAAAAAACATTAAAGCAAGCAACGTTTGCGGTGTTGCTGTAAACGCCGTTACAAACAACAAAACGGTAAAGCTTTTGGGGGCAAAGCAACTGCTTTATGGCTTACGCATAAGCTTTATATACCACATTAAGCGACTTGGGCGCGCCTTTAAGCGCAGATTAACGAGGAAAAAATGACTGAAACTGAAAGATATTTAGCACTTTGCTGTGCAACGGCAGTATCGGGAAAAGCGTGCAACGATTTCCCTGTTTGGGTAAATGCCGAACAATTTTATAATTTAGCCTTTGCGCACGGGGTTGCAAGCACGGTGTATTACGCCGTTAAGGATGCTGTTGGTGTGCCCGAACAGCTTCTTGCGCGGCTTGAGGACGCGCACAACAAAGCCGTTTACCGCGACCTGATGCGCGAGGAAGAGGAGAAGCGCGTTTTCGAGGCGTTTGATAAAGCAGATATAAATTATTTGCCGCTTAAGGGCAGTGTTTTGCGCCTTTACTATCCCGTTGGCGATATGCGCGTTATGGGAGATACCGACCTGATGATAGAAAAGTTTGCGCGCAAAGAGGCGCGCGCCGTTATGGAAAGCTGCGGATACACCTTTGAGCAATCCAAAAGCGGGCACGACATATACTGCAACGATAACGGCAACGTATACGAGCTTCACTATATGCCGGAGGATAAATCCGTTTTCCACCAGAAGCTTATGGAGCGCGCGATACCCGTTGGAAACAACGGTACACGACTTTCTTTAAACCACAGCGATTTTTATTTATATATGATATCACACCTTGCGCGCCACATGCGTACTACGGGCGCAGGGCTTAGGCTTTTTGCTGATATCAAGGTCTTTTACTCCAAATGCGGGGACAAGCTTGATGCCAAATACGTTGAAAGCTCGCTTCAGGAAATGGGGCTTGTTGACTTTGAAAACGCTGTTAAGCAGGCTATATATTCCCTGTTCTATGGTGCGGAGCCTGATGAGGACACGCAAGAGCTTATAGACTACATCTTTTCGGGCGGTGTGTTTGGCAGCGAAGAAAACTATGCCGCCAACAGGCGTGGGGACAAAAGCAAGCTTGCATTTTTTATAAGCAGCGTTTTCCCATCGTACGGTGAGATGAAAAAACGATATCCGTGCTTGAAATATCTGCCGTTTTTGCTACCGCTGTTTTGGGTTGTGCGTTGGTTTTCCCTGCTATTCCGCGGCGAAAAGCCTGCAAAACGCTTTGCGGCGGGTGCGGCTGTTAGCAAGGAACAGCTTAAAAAGAATAAGCGCTTGCTTACAAAGCTTGGGCTTACCAACACTAAAAGCGGCAAGGTGAGGATGTCCAAGGGCGATATTGCCATATCCCTATTAACGATAGTTATTTTAATTTTTGCTATAGGATTTATAGGGCTTGCCTTCTTCCAAGAGGAGAAAACACGCCCTGTTGACAGCACGGACGAGCCGCTTATCAGCCAAGATATAAGCACCGAAAGCGGAGAAAGCAACATTTTTGCCCCGCCGGAGCAGGACTATGATACCATCCCCTACAAAAACGGTGTTTACAAGGGATATATCTCCAACGGGCTTCCTAACGGTACGGGCGAATTGGACTTGCCTAACGGAGAGAAGTACATTGGCTCCTTTGCAGACGGTGAGTTTAACGGCCCCGGTATATACCGTTATTTGGACGGCTCCAGCTATGACGGTATGTGGTTTGAAGGTGCGATACACGGATACGGCACGCTAACGTTTGCCGACAACAGCTATATATACGCAAACTTTGTTGACGGCGAACCGCAAGGAAGCTGTGTATACCAAAACGCTAACGGCGATATATACGAGGGCGAGCTGAAGGACGGCAAGCGCACAGGCAACGGACGGTTTTTATGGACCAACGGCGACAAATACGAGGGCAACTACGTTGACGGCGAGCGTGAGGGGCAAGGCAAATACACCTACGCAAACGGCAACAGCTACGAGGGTGAATGGATAGCAAGCGTTCCCAACGGCATGGGCGTTATGATAACCAACGGCGTTAAGTACGAAGGCGTTTTTGTGCAAGGGATTCTTGAAGGCGAAGGCGTTTCCACCAACAAAAGCGGCGATACCTACAAGGGCTATTTTGTTGGCGGCAAGTGCAACGACGAAAAAGCCGTTTACACCTTTAAGGACGGAAGTAAATACGAAGGGCCGTTTGTGAACGATTTGTTCAACGGCAAAGGCAAGTTTACCTATGCTGATGGCGATATCGTGCAGGGCACGTTTGTGGACGGTGTTTTGCAAGGCACGGCAATTTACTACGATAAATCCACAGGAATTTCCAGATACGTAACATACAAGAACGGAAAACCCGCTTAAAAAGGCTTTATGATACAAAAAACAAAGGATTTTCTAAAAGAAAACAAGCACGCGCTTATATTGATTTATTGGCTTATACACTACGCTTGGTATCAGATATTGCAAGCTGTTACCTTGGATAGAAACCCTATTGCCATAGCGTGCGAGGCGGATAAGCTGATACCGTTTAGCGAATGGTTTATTATGCCTTATGTGCTATGGTACGTGCAGATTATTGCTGTTACGGTTTATCTGTTGTTTAGGAACAAGGAAATATTTACAAGGCTTTATATTTATATGTTTGGCGGTATGTTCGTTTGCATGATGATATGCACGCTTATTCCTATGTATTTTGACAGGACGGGGATTGCAATGTATCCGCGCGACAACCTGCTTACGGATTGTGTAAAGCTTTTGCAGGGGTTTGACCCGCCAACTACCATACTGCCAAGTATGCACGTTTACGTTACGGTGGGGCTGCATATTGCCCTATGCAAGGACAAAGCGTTTGCCGAGAACAAGCTTGCCTGCGCCGCTTCCGCATTCTTTGCGTTGGCTGTTTGTGCGGCAACGATTTTTACAAAGCAGCATTCACTATACGACGTTGTATCTGCGCTTCCGCTTTGCGCCGTTATGTATATGGTTGCGTACCTGCCTAAGCACAAACGCTTTTTTAAGCTGCTTGATATCAATTAAACACAAAAATCGCCCCAATAATGCTGATAGGCTTTATTGGGGCGATAAAACAACAAAAAAGGAATGTGGCAAAACCGCATTCCTTCTTTCATTTTTCGTTTTTAGAAACTATTACTTAAACTTACGCTTTCTTGCAGCCTCAGACTTCTTCTTTCTTCTAACGCTGGGCTTTTCATAATGCTCTCTCTTACGAAGCTCTGCCTGAACGCCGCTTCTGAGATAGCTTCTCTTAAATCTACGAAGAGCGCTGTCTATAGATTCGTTTTCCTTTACTTTAATTTCAGCCATTATCTATTTCCCTCCCCTCGACATCGCAAAGGGTTTATCCCTCAAAAATTACTCGATTAGTGTAGCACAACAATCGACATTTGTCAACTGTTTTTTTGCTTATTTACCCAAAGCTTTTTTTGCTGTTGCAACAAGAGATGCAAACGCTTCCTTATCGCTAACTGCAAGCTCTGCAAGCATCTTTCTGTTCAATTCGATATTTGCCTTCTTGAGGCCGTTGATGAATTGAGAATAGTTGATGCCTTCTACCTTTGCCTGTGCGGATATTCTGGTTATCCAAAGCTTTCTAAAATCTCTCTTCTTCTGTTTTCTGCCGGCAAAAGCGTAGTTACCGCTCTTCATTACCGCCTGCTTAGCCATCTTGAAGTGCTTACTTTTACTGCCCCAATAGCCTTTTGCCAGTTTAAGAATCTTATTTCTTCTCTTTCTGGTCATCATAGCGCCTTTTACTCTAGCCATCTATCTTTTCCTCCCAATCTTTACAAATTTATTAGTCGTAAGGCATCATCTTCTTGAGATGTGCTGCGTTGCCGGATGCTACGTATCCAGCCTTCCTAAGGATTCTCTTGCGCTTGGGAGTTTTTAAGCCAAGCTTGTGGCGACGACCGCTGTGGTTCATCTTTACCTTGCCGGTTGCCGTGAACTTAAAACGCTTCTTAGATGCGCTATGTGTCTTGATCTTACCCATTTTGTATTATTCCTTTCCAATATTATTTACTTGTTTCTTTGCCGATTTCTTTGGCGGTGCAAGAATTGTTATCATATTCCTACCGTCAAGCAAAGGCTGCTTCTCTACAACGCACTTTTCGCCGCAACCTTCTATAAACTTATCAAGCAGCTCTGCCCCTCTTTCAGGCCTTACGATCTCACGCCCCATGAACTTTATCATAACCTTTACCTTGCGGCCTTCATCTAAAAAGCCCTTTGCACGGTTAAGCTTAGTATTAAAGTCCCCATCTGCGATATTGCATCTGAGCTGTATCTCTTTGGTGTCAACAACAGGGGTTTTCTTCCTGTTTTCCTTTTCGCGCTTCTCTTTATCAAAGCGGTATTTACCAAAATCGAGAACCTTGCACACAACCGGATTAGCCTCCGGCGCGATTTCAACCAAATCCAAACCCGCGTCCGCCGCGATGCGAAGCGCAACATCAAGCTTTACTATGCCAAGCTGATTCCCCTCGGCATCTATAAGCCTAACCTCACTTGCTTTGATTTGATCGTTGATAAGTTGCTTTTTGCTGATAACAGAACACCTCCAAAAAAATAAAAAAGGCTGTGAAAAGCCTTTTGCCCACAACCCATTCAGACACAAAAGCACAAACTGCGCCCCTTGCCTTAATAAGTATTAACCTTGCGCCCTTAGCGCCTGGTGAGCAAGCTCTTCTTTTTAGAACAAAAGGAGTATAGCATATCTATACCCCTTTGTCAATACCTTTTTACGGTTTTTTTATTCTTTTTAATGCTAACAAGCATATACCGCCCGTTACGGTGCCGAAAACGGTTGCCCACACAAGCATAAGCGGCAAATATGAAAACACCGCCACACTGCCCGTTATCAGCGTTGCCGCACAAAGCTGACCTATGCAATGCATAACGCTGCCGCCAACGCTTACGCCAACCGTGCCGAAAAGCTTTGTTTTTTTCAACGCAAGCATCGCCGCAAACGCCAACACGCCGCCAACCGCTGAATACAAAAGGCTTACGGGGGTGCCGAACAGCAAAGCAGAAAGTGCTATACGCCCCATATTTACCCCGAACGCTTCGTACCACGAAAAACGGTACAGCGCGAACAAGCACACGATGTTTGCCGTGCCCAGCTTTACACCGGGGATACCTACGTTTAGGTTTAGCAAATGTTCTATATACGAAAAAATCATAGAAAGTGCTATCATCAACGCCAAGCGTGTTAGCAAAACGGTGCGTTTTTTCATCCTGTTACACCGTCAATGCCGTTGCCGCCGCGTATTATAACCGTTAACCCGTTTGGCAGGCACACGATGCATTGCCCTTCCATATAAATTGGCTTCTTTTTAGCACAATCTCCGCCGCTACAGCTTGCGTAGCTTACGAAAGCCTTGCCGTTTTTAATACAAACGGTATTAAGTAAAGCTCCGTTATCGTCCTTTACTTCTACACTGATATCGGTATTAAGGCTGTATATCCCTATGCTTTCACCGCCACGCAAAAGCTCCACCTTCGTGCCTTGCTCCTTAGGGAGGAGGAAAAGCACCAATGCGACAAGCAGAACGAACGCTATCAAACAAATATCAGCCGCAAGAACGCGTTTGTTAATCTTCATAGCCATATTCTTTGCCGCAAATATCAACGCTTATAAGCGCATTGGTTGCCTCACGCACGGCATCGCTGAACGCCTTTGTCCTCTCACACGGGACACGGCCTTTTATATAAACGTCCTCGGCAAAATTACTGTCCACAGTATACACGCGATGGGCAGACATAAGCTGTGCTATCCTGTTATATCTGCCGTAATCAAGCCGCATTTCTATTATATCGAAGGGCTTTAGAAAGATTTTCTGCGCCGCATCAACGCCTATCTTTGCTCCTGCGGAATATGCGCGCACAAGCCCGCCGGCACCAAGCAATATGCCGCCAAAGTAGCGGGTTACAACCACAGCACAGTCACACAGCTGCTCCTTACGAAGCACGTCCAAAACAGGCAGACCCGCCGTACCGTGCGGCTCACCATCGTCCGAAAAGCGCGTTAGGTTCCCCTCTCGCAGGATATAGGCGTATACATTATGTGTGGCATCGGAATACTTTGAACGGATGGTGTTTATAAAATCCAAAGCCTCGCGCTCGGTTGTTACGGGAGAAGCGTTGCCGATAAACTCCGACTTACGCTCAACAAACTGCGCCTCTGCCGCTTGCTTAAGGGTGAAATATCCCTTTTCCATTAGCTTTTTACAAATTCGTTGTATATCGTGCGGATAGCAGCCTCGAAATCTCTTTCCTCAACGCCGATTATTATATTAAGCTCGCTGCTGCCTTGGTCTATCATACGGATGTTTACGCCTTCCCTTGCAAGAGAATCGAATACGCGGCAAGCCGTGCCCTGCGTGCGTATCATACCTCTGCCAACTACGGCTATCAGCGCGATGCCCTTTTCAATGTCGATATTATCAGGGGAAACAAGTGCGCTGATACGCGCAAGTATCTCCCTCTCCCTACCCTTTATGTTTGCATCGGATACGATAACGCTCATCGTATCAATGCCGGAGGGCAGATGCTCAAAGCTGATGCCCATATTATTAAGCACAGACAAAACGTTCATACCAAAGCCAAGCTCGCTATTCATCATATCCTTTTCGATATTAATAAGCGAAAAGCTCTTTTTGCCTGCTATGCCTGTTATAATATACTCGTTCTGATACTGCTGTGTGGATGCAACGATGCGTGTGCCCGATGCAGAAGGATCGTTTGTGTTCTTAATGTGTATCGGTATACCTGCCGCCTTTACGGGAAAAATAGCATCCTCGTGCAGTACGGAAGCGCCCATATACGAAAGCTCTCTTAACTCACGATAGGTTATAATGTTTATAGGCTTAGGATCTTCAACAATGCGTGGGTCTGCCATAAGGAAGCCTGATACATCCGTCCAATTCTCGTAAACATCTGCGTTTACGGCGCGGGCAACTATCGCACCCGTTATATCACTGCCGCCGCGGGAGAAGGTTATTATCTCCCCGTTTGCGCCGCTACCGAAAAAGCCCGGAATAACGGCGTTTTCACAGCTTTCAAGCACGTGGCCCATTACACGGTTTGTTTTTGCCGCATCAAAATTACCGTCCTTATCAAAGAAAACAACGGTTGCCGCATCAACAAATTCATACCCCAAATAGTCCGCAAGCAAAATACCGTTAAGATACTCTCCACGGCTTGCGGCATAGTCCTTAGAACAGCCTGCTTCAAGGTGACAACGGATAAGCTCAAACTCGCCCTCTAAGCTTACGCTTAATGAAAGGTCCGCTATTATGCCGTTATAGCGCTCCTCCACCTTTGCAAAAATGCTTTGCCAATCCTCACCGTTTGCGGATGCCGCTTGGGACATAAGCAAAAGATCGGTTACCTTAGTATCGTCCTTAAAACGCTTACCGGGTGCGGAGGGTACAACAAAACGCCTTCCCTTATCGGCAAAAATAATATCGCGCACCTTTGCAAACTGATTTGCATCTGCAAGAGAGCTACCGCCAAATTTTACTACTTTTTTCATTGTTTCGGACATATTTACACCAACTTTACAAAAATAATACATTATATAATATCACATTATTTTTATCTTTGCAACCTTTATTGAACCGCTTTTTTCACTTTTTGCAAGGAAGCTAAAAAAGCACTTGACAAAACGGAAAACAAATAGTAAAATACCAAAGTGACCTATGTTTCCGTAGCTCAGCAGGATAGAGCAACCGCCTCCTAAGCGAGAGTTTTAACGCTCGCCTTTGCAAAAAGGCAAATGGTCATTGGTTTGAATCGTATTGTATATGCCCTGATAGCTCAGTTGTATAGAGCGGCCGCCTCCTAAGCGGCAGGTCGGAGGTTAGAGTCCTCTTCAGGGTGCCAAAAAGGGGCTGTCTCAAATTGAAATTTTGAGATGAAACCATATACAAAAGTAACAAAAAATCAAGGGCAGTCAAATAACGCCCTTGATTTTTTGTTAAGGTTGCACATAGCGTTCACAATTTGTTAATGCTATGAGACAGCCCCTTTTACTATTTATTGCTCACTCATTTCTTGAGTGGGTTTTCTTGTTTTGAAGACCAAAACAGAATCAAACATTTAACATATCCCAATTAGCAGGAAATTAGCAGAAATTCAGCGTTTTGCTAATCGCCTGCTAATCGGCTTTTTAGCAAAATCCTGCTAATTCGCACAGGCGTATGTTCTATCCATAGACTTTTTCGCATTTTTTATTGTATTTAAAGAATAATTGTGGTAAACTAAATAATGCCAAACTAAGTTAATAGTAAAATTAGGAGCATTATTTCTAGGGGGATATTATACCCTTTTTGTCATTTTGCTACGAATTTGATAAAAATGCAAATTCCATCAGCATAATGGCAGAAATGCTCTTATATTGACTTAGTTTGGCGACTATCGGAGTTTGCGTTTTTTGTGCGGTTACTTCGGTAGCCGCACTTTTTATTTTATGGAGAATTAAAATGAGAAAAGGCAAAAGGTTATCATCTTTATATATAGCATTATGTGATTTGATTCATCCTTTTTGCTATAGAATTGCTTGTAAAATGGCGAATATGGAAATCATTTCGCACAAAACAGAACCAATCCCAAATGACAAACCGCTTATATTTGTGGCAAATCATTCAAATGTTCACGATGTACCAGTTATGTTAAGCATTATCAAAAAACATGTATATGTTCTTGCCGGAGACGAAGTTAAAAATGATATTAACGGATTGGCATTTAGAGTAAACGGTGTTATTTGGGTGCATAGGGGTGATAAACAAAGTGCTCGAATTGCAAAGGAAAAGGTTTTAAATTTACTAAATAGAAAAAAGAGCTTATTGATATTTCCAGAAGCAACTTGGAATTTGACACCGAATTTACCAATGTTGCCTTTACATTGGGGTGCAGTCGAGTTTGCTCAAGAAACTAATACTTCGATTGTTCCGATAACTTTAGAATATACAAAAGATAATAAATGCTATTACAGTATTGGCAAGGAACTGCACACTTTAAAAACTGATAATAAAGCAGAGATAACAAATACTTTGCGTGACACCTTGGCTACAATGCGTTGGAACTTTTGGGAAGAGCATTTTAATAAATCTTATGCTGAAATATCTAATGAAGATTTTTTAGAATATACGAAATATAGACTTGATGAATATCCAAAATTGGATGTTGAGTTTGAAAGAACTACTATATTAAAAAGATATGATTCTTGGGACGATGCCTTTGGCCACTTAAACAAAATAAAACCCACAATGCAAAATGCGTTTTTGTTTAACAAGAAATTGAAAGGATGAAAAAGAGCATGAGTAAAAAGAGAATGTTTCAAAGACGAGAACGAAACGGTGTTCGTAAGTTTTGGTACATATTCATAATGGTACTACTTGCCAGTATCTATTTATGCGGTCAAAACTTTTGTGATTGGGAATGGCTCACAGAGGTTTTCGCAACAACTATTGCCATTATTACAGCTGTTGCTTTTTGGTTAGAATACAACGAAAACAAGTTACTTAACGAGGCACAGTTCATCACTGATCTAAACGAGCAATTTATTTGCAACGATAAAATGTCAGAAATTGAGTGGGAACTTGAGAAGTTCTACAACAAATATCGTAAAGGTGAGGTTACTGAGGAATACCTTAAGGCGTTCCGTGAAAAGTATGATCTTGAAAACCGCAATCGGCAACACCTTGTAAATTACCTTGTGCATTTGGAGGGTGTCGCTGCATTAGTAAAAAACAAAGTTTTGTAAATTGATATGATCGACGACCTAATGTCATATCGTTATTTTATTGCTATGAACAATCCTGTAGTTCAAGAAATAGAACTTCTTGAATATCCCGACTTTTATAAAGGATGTATACAGATTTATCAAAAATGGGTCAATCATATGGAAATTAAGGAAAAAGTAAAACCACCTATGTATGATAAAGACAGCAATAATCTTATTAAAAAATTGGAGGACAAAAAACAATGCCTACAGAAAAGAAACTGACGGGTTATCCGTCAATCGACAAACCTTGGGAACGCTTTTATGAGGGGGTAGAAAAGCGTAGTATTTTCTTAAACACCACCCCGTATCAAGGATTAATCAAAAATAACGCTAATTATCCTGGCGAAATTGCCCTTGAATATTTTGGGGCAAAAATCACTTTCGGTGAACTAATAAAGAATACCGATATTGTTGCAAAATCTATGGTAGTATATGGTGTAAAGAAGGGCGATTATGTAACTATTTGCTCAACTACCACACCCGAAGTTATTTATGCCTTTTATGCAATAAGCAAAATTGGTGCGGTTGCCAATGTAATTTCACCTTTCTACACTCCCGAAGAACTTTTGGCTCGTATTGATGAATGCAAAAGCAAACTTATCATTATAGTGGATAAGTTCTTGCCAAAGTTCAAGGAATCTCTTAATAAAGACACCGACAAAAAAGTTATTGTTTTGCCAATGATGAACTCTACGGTTTTGCGATTTGTAACACCGAAGTACAAAATCAACAATAGCACCAACGAAGTCGCATGGAAAACCTTTATCAAGAATGGTGCTTGCCAAAACGATGTTACTGCTGATTCTTACGAACCGCAAAAAGCGCAAGCAATGGTTTATTCAAGCGGTACAACAGGTGCATCCAAAGGAATTGTGTTGTCTGTTGATAGTTTCCAAAAATTAATCAATGCTTATGGCAATTCAGGCTTTGACACTTCAAGGAAACAAAAGGTTTATCAAAACATCCCACCTTGGCACTCTACAGGACTTAGCTTAGGCATTAACTTTCCTCTTTCATTTGGTGTTCAAGTATGTATTGACCCAAGATTTGACCACACCATATTCGTGAAGAATGTCTTAAAGTTCAAACCTGAATACATATTAACCAACACATCAATGTACCAAGGTTTTACTTTTGAAAAGAGTTTAAAATTGCTTAAAGGCAAGTCCTTGGCCTTCTTAAAATATCCTGTTGAAGGCGGTGAACCGCTGACAGAGAAGGATATAGCAAACATTGAAAATGTGTTTAAGACACACGGCTCAAATGCAAGATTGCTCAATGGCTATGGTGAATGTGAGTGCGGTGCAACCGTAACAACGGATATAACATCACATAAATTCTCGAACACCGCATCGGGTATTCCACTTCCCGATATTACAACTGTTGCTATTTTTGACGATAACTTTAAAGAGTTGAAATGCGGCGAGCGTGGCAACATTTTGGTAAAAACCGAAATTGGTATGATTGAGTATTTCAACAACCCCGACGCCACTAATGAGTTTTTCCATATTGACAAAAATGGTGAACGTTGGAGCAAAACAGGCGACATTGGTTATATGAACGAAGATGGTAGCCTTGTTGTGTTAGGAAGAAAGAGTGATTACTCTGTAATTGATGGCGCACAGATTTACAACTTCGATATTGAAAGAGCAATTTTAACCTTTGATAAAGTTAAACTGTGTGAGATTCAAACACATCCCGAAAACGATAATCAGTTAGTAGCACATATTGTTTGGGAGAATGAAGTTAATTCGCGATTAAAGCAACAACCCGAAAAACAAAAAGAATTTTTTGTGGAGATTCAAAAGATAGTTAAGGAAATTACGAACGTACCTGAAGCAGTGCCTTATAGTTTTTGTATATGGGATAGTTTTCCGAGTGCCCACTCCGGAAAAAGAGATATTAAATTTATTAAGGGCACTATTGAAGGGCTGATTAAAACAGACCGATAATAAAAGGTATTAGCGATAACACCACAACAGATTATACTCATATTATCACTACCCTAAAATAGCTGTTCTTGCTAATTGTCTGCTAATCAAACAAGGCAAAACAGCATAAAATCAGCGGTAACAGCGTAACACAAGATAACAACTTAACCTTAAAAAATCCCCTGACAACAGGGGATTTTAAGGTATTACAAGGAATGCGAAAGAGATTTTCCTCGGTATCTCCTAAGCGGTAGGTCGGAGGTTCGAATCCTCTCGGGAACGCCACGAAAAAAGTCACTTTTGTCTACCGACAAAGGTGGCTTTTTTCAATGATATCCGTTCCTTGGCACGAACGGGTGATATAGCTGACGCTATGATATCTGCTTCGCAGATGATATATGCCTTCGGCATATGGAGGAACGGATATTATATCATGCTTGCGAAACAAGTATATCATACGGTAACGCCGTATATCATATCGCATAAGCGATATATCATCGAAAACGCAATTTTTTATGATATAACATCGTTGAAAGAACGTGCTTTTATGTCCGAAAACAAATTACTTGACTTATCTTTTGAATTTGCTGTTGCTATCGTAAATCTTGTTGACGGTGTAACTGCACCGAAAAGCTCTTATATGAGCGATCAACTAGCAAGAGCCGGTACATCCGTTGGGGCAAATATTCACGAAGCACAATACGCACAGAGTAAGAGAGACTTTGTGGCAAAGTTAGAGATTGCACTCAAAGAATCCAACGAAACAAGCTATTGGTTAAAACTGATGTTTGAAACCAAAAGGATAGATAATGCAACTTATCAACACGCAGAGAAGCTTTGTGGCAACATTCGCAGACTATTGATCGCATCTTGCAAAACCGCAAAGGAGAATACAAAATGAAAAAGGTAATACGAGGTAAGGTTCCTTTGCTTACATCAAACGGTAAAACAATAGTTCCTATAGAGATTACTTACGATGATAGCGAAAGTATTGCAAATCCTCAAACAGAAATCACCTTGTTGTATAACGAAATTGAATACAAGGGGTATGGTGCAGACTATCTCTGGACAGATACGATTGCCGATTTACAAACAAAGCTTCCCAATGATGTTAAGCTGGCTTGCTGTATGACCTGCCGACACGGCAATATGTGTCCTTACGGAAATAAAGAGATCGAACTTTTTTGCACAAAAGACATAACAATTACAAGCAAGGAAGACATGCTCGACTTGTTTGATCAAACAGATCCCTTTGAAGAACGCGCAGTTGCTTCTCTCGACTTTTGTGAAGATTTTCTTAATCAAAGTGTTGGCTACTACACATATAATGATTATTTTTATCAGTTAAGCCGAAAGATGGCAAACAAATAGAAAATTTATACTACTTTTAGGCTTTCTTACCTCGATTTTGCTCCGTTTAGGTAGTCTTTCGCAAGGGGCTGTCTCAAATTGAAATTTTGAGATAAAACCATATACAAAAGCAACAAAAAAATCAAGGGCAGCCAAATAATGCCCTTGATTTTTTTGTTAAGGTTGCACATAGCGTTCACAATTTGTTAATGCTATGAGACAGC
>JAZNUB010000016.1:0-24375 GCA_045592105.1 Eubacteriales bacterium
GATAGAAACTCTTGAGGTTGTAATCAAGGGCGACGTTACGGGTGACGGTGTTACCACCTCTACAGACCTTATAGCTATGCGTAACGTGCTTAAGGACAGAGCTACTTTCGAGGGCGCATTCCTTAAAGCGGCAGACCTTAATGCTGATAAGGCAATGTCCACGCTTGACTACGTTCAGATGACAACCGCAATTAAGGGCTAATAGTAAAGCTTAATTGAAAAGGGGCTGTCTCAAAGTGAAATTTTGAGATGGAACCATATACAAAAGCAACAAAAAAATCAAGGGCAGTCAAATAATGCCCTTGATTTTTTGTTAAGGTTGCACATAGTGTTCACAATTTGTTAATGCTATGATACGCCCCCCTTTTTTGCAATGTTTTGTGTATTAATACTTGCAATTACACCAAATATATGCTATAATTCTTATGTTTATGCAAAAAGATGAGGAGTGGAACTATGCCCAAGGTTACTATTATCGTACCCGCATACAATCCCGCACAGCCGTTTGTGGAGTTAGTGCGCGACCTTGTGGCGGAGTTTGACGTGCTTGTTATAAACGACGGCAGTAAAAGTGAGTGCGCGCCTATGTTTGAAGCGGCCGTGGCGGCAGGTGCTACGCTTGTTGAGCACGAGGTAAACCGCGGCAAGGGCGCGGCGATAAAAACGGCGATAGCGTATATGCAAAGCACAGGCACGGAATGGGTTGCCGTTACCGCTGATGCTGATGGGCAGCATTGCGTTAAGGATATAAAAGAGGTTGCAAGGCTTACCGTTGAAGCGCCCGATCATCTTGTGCTTGGGGTTAGAAGCTTTAAGGGGATGCCCGCAAGAAGCAAGATAGGCAACACGCTAACGCGTTTAAGCTTTTCTTTGGCAACGCGTAGGCGTATTTCCGATACCCAAACAGGCTTAAGAGGCTTTTCTTGGAAAACGGCAGACCGCCTTATTACCGCCGAGGGTGACCGTTATGAGTACGAGATGAACGTGCTTATAAACCTTAAAAAATGGGATATCCCCGTTAAAGAAACGACTATTGAAACTATTTATATAGACGGCAACGTTTCATCTCATTTCCATCCCATAAGGGATAGCCTTGTTGTTTACGGGCAGATAATAAAGCATATAGCCGCATCCTTGATATGCACGGTGCTTGATTACATTTTGTACCTTTTGCTTATCAAGCTTACAACTATCCCGCCCGAATGGGCGTACCTTGCGGCAAGGATAGTTTCCGCAACGGTAAACTACCAGCTATCGCGCCGCGTGGTTTTCCGTGCGAAGCCAAGCTGGCGCACAACGCTTGCGTATTTTATGCTTGCGCTTTGCACCGTTTCAACGGGCTCGTTGCTTGTGATGGTGTTTACCAATATGCTTAACGCGGGCGAAACGTGGATTAAACTGCCTGTGGACGTGCTTATGTTTTTTGTGAATTACTTCTTGCAAAAGCATTTTGTTTTTTGCGAAAAGGAATAGAATTATGCTAATAAGTGTGCCCCCGAAGAAGACTTTAAAGCTTCTTCGGGGGCTATATATTTTTAAACCTCTTTTTTATCGCAAAAGCCTGCCAGCGGGCAATCGTTACAGCGCGGAGCGCGTGCCGTGCAAATATCGCGCCCGAAAAGCACCAAACGGTGGCAAAGCTCGCTTTGCTTATCAAGCGGCACTAACTGCGATAGCTGTTTTTCAACGGTTAGCGGGTCCTTTTTAGTGCATAGCCCTATACGGCAGGAGATACGCATACAATGCGTGTCCGCCACGATGCCGCCAAGCCCGTAAAGGTCCCCCCTTAAAAGGTTTGCAACCTTGCGGCCAACACCCGGTAGCGAAAGCAGGTCCTCCATATCGCAAGGCACCTCGCCCCCAAACCGTTCCACAAGAAGCTTGCACGCCGCGCGCAAATTTTTTGCCTTGCTGTTGTATAGCCCAACGGAGCGTATAATCTCCTCCAGCTCGCCCGCAGGGGATGCGGCAAGCTCCTTTGGCGTTGGGTATTTTTCAAACAGCGGCACGGATACTATGTTCACACGCGCATCCGTGCATTGCGCGGAAAGTATTGCCATAACCAAAAGCTTGTAGGGGCTTACCCCATAGTCCAGCGAGCATACCGCTTGCGGATACAGCTTTTCAAGCGCCTCTACCGTTAGCCTTGCTTTTTCCTTATTGTCCATTCACAGCACCCTTTTATTCGTCAAAGATAAAATTAACGTCCCCCGATAACAGCGCCATAACGCCCTTATATATAATCTCCGCACGCTCGTTAAAGTTTGCCTGCATCCGCTCGGCAAAGCCCTCGTCCGTAACGAAGGTTTCAAGGTTTAACAGCGTTTTTTCGTTATCCACTATCGAAGCGTTTAGCATATAGCCGCGCTCGGCAGGCGTTATCTCGCAGGCTATGCGGTTGCCCGTGCGTTTAAGTGCGATAAGTCGCTGGGCTGAGCGCAACGCTTTATCTCTTATGCTTGCGTATACGGTGCCCTGCACCTCGCCAACCATGCTGATGCCAAGCTCCGAAATAACGTAATACTTTTCCCCATCCTTTTCTATTTCAATAACCTGCCCTGCATCAAGCAGGTCGGAAAAGCACACGGAAAAATCAAAGTAATTAACAAACGCATCCTGCACCACCACCTCGCCTATCGTGGTGATATCAAGCGGCTCGCCAATATTCTTAAGCAGGTACAGCATAAACACCTTTATTTCGAATTTATTCGTTATTTCCATGCAAAAACGCCTCCAAGCAATAGAGATAAGCAATTATACAACAAAAAAACAGCTTTTTCAATAGGAATAATGGTTGAAATGTTGCTTTGTATATTGTATAATATAATGAATAATAATCGGAGGATGATAAAGTGGCGCAAACTTTTCATGGCGGCATACACATAGAAGAGAATAAGAACACGGCATCCGTGGCGGCGGTTCCGTTTGCAGAGCCTAAGCGTGTTGCAATATCAATGCAACAGCATATTGGCGCACCCTGCATCCCTTCCGTTGCCGTTGGGGACCACGTTGATATAGGGCAGTGCATAGGGGATAATCCCAATGCGCTTTGTTGCCCTGTGCACGCAAGCGTGTCCGGCACGGTTGTTGCGATAGAAAGCCGAACGGGCGCAATGGGCGCACCGATAACGCACGTTGTTATAGAGAACGATTGTCAGCACACCGTAACAACTACTCTAAAGCCTGTAGAAACCGCGCTTGAGGAGCTTACGGCGGAGGAGATTGTGGAGCGCGTGCGTGCGGCAGGCATTGCGGGGATGGGCGGTGCGGCTTTCCCCACTTATGCCAAGCTTAAATCTGCGATAGGCAACGCAAAGCGCCTTATCATCAACTGCGCGGAGTGTGAGCCGTATATTACCGCCAACCATCGCTTACTGCTTGAACAGCCTGAGGCGGTTATCAAGGGCATAAAGGTGCTTATATACGCGCTTGGTGTGCGTAAGGCGGTTATCGCGATAGAGGACAATAAAAAGGACGTTATAGAGCTGTTTGATAAGCTGATAACCGACAAGGCTTTGATAAACGTGAGGGTGCTTAAAACCAAGTATCCGCAAGGGGACGAGCGCCAGATAATATACGCGCTTTACGGCAAGGAGATACCTGCGGGCAAGCTGCCTGTGGACGTGGGCTGTGTGCTTTTCAATCCCGAAACGGTTGTTTCCATATACAAGGCATTATCAACGGGGATGCCCGTTATACACAAGCGCGTTACCGTGGACGGTGATGCGATAAAGCGGCCGTGCAATCTTATTGTGCCTATCGGCACCTCTGCCGAGGAGATAGCGGAGTTTTGCGGCGGCACAAAGAAAAAGTTTTCGCGCCTTATTTTCGGCGGCCCTATGATGGGGCAAGCGCAATGGAGCCTTGATAGCTGTGTTAGCAAGGGCACGGGCGCTTTGCTGTTCCTTTCGGATTATAAGGAAACGCACGGCCAATGCATCCGTTGCGGAAGGTGCGTGCGCGCTTGCCAAATGCGGCTTATGCCTGCGCTTCTTGCGGCGTATTCCGAAAAGGGCAATTATAACGAGTGTGAAAAGCTTGGCGTTTTAAGCTGTGTGGAGTGCGGATGCTGTACCTTCGTTTGCCCAGGTAAGGTGCCTATCGTTCAGTATATACGCAACGCCAAGGGCGTTATAAACGATATGAAAAAAAGAACTAACCGTGAAGGGGGTGCAGGAAAATGAAAAAGCTGCTTAGGGTAAGCCCTTCGCCGCATATAAGAAGCGTTGCCACAACAAGCGGCGTTATGCGTGACGTGATTATTGCGCTGATGCCTGCACTTGTTTGGAGCGTGTACGTTTTCGGCTTCCGCGCGCTTGTTATAACGGTTATTTCCGTTGCGTCCTGCGTGCTGTCAGAGTTTTTGTTTTGCAAAGAAACTAAGAAGGAGCAAACCGTTTCAGACCTTTCTGCGGTCGTTACAGGCATAATCCTTGCGTTTAACCTGCCCGTTACGGTGCCGCTTTGGCTTCCCGTTATAGGCGGCGCGTTTGCTATCGTTATAGTAAAAATGCTGTTTGGCGGCATAGGCAAAAACTTTATGAACCCCGCGCTTGCGGCAAGAGTGTTTTTGTTCTTTTCGTTCCCTTCGTTTATGTCGGGCGTTTTTGTAGAGCCTAAGGCGGCAAAATCGATTTCTCCCATCGCTTGGGGTGTGGACGCGGTTTCCTCCCCCACGGTGCTTTCCTATATCGAGGAGGGTGTGGACACAAACAAGGTTGTGGATATGTTCTACGGCAATATTGCAGGCTGTATAGGCGAGGTTTCAAAGCTTCTTCTGCTTTTGGGCTTTTTGTATCTGCTTATCCGCCGCGTTGTTAGTTGGCATATCCCCGTGGCGTATCTTGGCACGTTCTTCCTTTTAACCTACCTGTTTCCACGCGGGCAGGATGAGGCTATCAGCTTTGCTGTAGCAAGCTTGCTGTCCGGCGGCGTGGTGCTTGGCGCCTTGTTTATGGCAACGGACTACTCTACCTCGCCTATAACTGCCACAGGCAAGCTGATTTATGGCGCGCTTTGCGGTGCTTTAACGGTGTTCTTTAGGTATTTCGGCAGTTATCCCGAGGGCGCAAGCTTTGCTATTCTTATTATGAATACCTTTGTTTATTATATAGATAGGCTTACAAAGCCTAAGGTTTTCGGAGGTGGCGCAAATGCAAAACAATAAAGAGCGCGGCGTTCTTTACAGCGCGGTTGTGCTTTTGCTTATCTCCGGCTTGGTTGCTTGCATAGTGGCGTTTGTAAACGGCATAACGGCACCCGTTATACAAAAAAACACCGAGGAAAGCATTAGGCAAAGCATTAATTTGATATTCGACGGTAATGCGGGCTACGAGGATATAACCGCCGTTTGCCAATCCGAGGGCAAGCTTAACGGCGCGGAAGGCGTTGCTTCCGTGTACCGCGTTACAAGCGGCACGGGCGGCGAGGATAGCTACTGTATACTAAGCAAGGCGGTAGGCTACGGCGGTGACGTGGAGCTGCTTGTTGGCTTTAGCTGTGACGGTGTTATTTCGGGTGTGAAGGTGCTTTCCGCATCGGGTGAAACGCCCGGTATAGGTCAGCAGATTACGGAGGAGGAGTTTTTGGCGCGTTTTGGCGGGCTTTCCTCTAACGCGGTTGGCACGGCGATAGACGGCATCTCAGGCGCAACGGTTAGCAGTACCGCGGCGGTTAAGGCTGTAAACGGTGCTTGCATAGCTATAAACAACCTTCTTGGGCTTAATGAGGAGGCGGCACAATGAAAAGAAAGGGTATAGGCTTTTTTGCAAAAGAGGGGCTTCTTTCCTCTAATCCCGTGCTTGTTCAGCTTTTGGGGCTTTGCTCCGTGCTGGCAACCTCGTCGTCGCTTATTAACGCTTTGGGGATGGGTGCTTGTGCAACGATAGTGCTTATCTGCTCCAACGTGCTGATATCGCTTTTAAGAAACGCCATATCAAAGCAAATACGTATTGCCGCGTATATCGTGGTTATTTCGGGCTTCGTTACGGCGGCACAGCTTATCATCAAGGCGTATTTCCCTACAATAGATAAATCTCTGGGTATATTTATTCCGCTTATAGTTGTAAACTGCATCGTGCTTGCAAGGGCAGAAGCCTTTGCTTCCAAAAACACGCCCGCCGCTTCCGCGTTGGATGGGCTGTTTATGGGGCTTGGCTATACGGGCGCGCTGTTTGTGGTTGCCTTCTTGCGTGAGCTGTTTGGTGCAGGCACGCTGTTTGGCTTCCCCGTGCTTGGTTCGGGATACCCCGGTGTGCTGATGCTTACTATGCCCGCAGGTGCTTTTATCTGCCTTGGCATAGTTGTTGCGGCAATTAGGTTTGTTATGAACAAAAAGGAGGCTAAGAAATGAGCATTACAGAACTGCTTTTAATGTGTTTTTCCGCCATCCTTGTTGAAAACTTTATATTCGTTAAATTTATGGGTGTATGCCCCTTCCTTGGCGTTTCGGGCAAGGTTGATACCGCGCTTTCTATGGGCGCGGCGGTTACGTTTGTTATGACCGTGTCCTCAGCCGCCACATGGCTTGTGTATACCTACGTGCTTGTTCCCTTCGGGCTGGAGTATCTTGAAACGATAGCGTTTATCATCATAATCGCATCGCTTGTTCAGCTTATAGAGATGTTTATGAAAAAAAGCTTTCCCCCGCTTTACAAGGCGCTTGGTATCTATCTGCCGCTTATCACAACCAACTGTGCCGTGCTTGGCGTTGCACTTCTTAACGTTCAATCGGGCTACGGCTTCGTTCAAAGCACGCTGTACGGCTTCTTTGCCGCGCTTGGCTTTACCTTTGCGTTGTTCGTTTTTGCAGGCGTGCGCCAACGGCTGGAGCTTGCGTCCCCGCCCGAAAGCTTTGCAGGCGTGCCGCTTTCGCTTATTGCCGCAGGGCTTATAGCTATGGCGTTTTCGGGCTTTAAGGGCGTATCCTTGGGCGGTAGCTCGCTTTTCCCCTTTACTATGTCGTAGGGAGGTAGGATATGTATAAGGAGCTTATTATTGCGCTGGTGTTTTTTGCCGCGCTTGGCGGCTTTTTGGGGCTTGCGCTTGCCTTGGTTGATAAAAAAATGGCAGTGCGTAGCGACTCCAGAATAAGCGATATTACAGACCTGCTTCCCGGTGCAAACTGCGGCGGCTGTGGCTACGCGGGCTGTGCCGCGCTTGCAGAGGCTATCGTTAAGGGCGAAGCACCTGCAAACAAATGCGCGGGTGTTAAAAAAGAGAATTTGTCAAAAATAGGTGCGATAATGGGCGTTAGCGAGCCGCTTAACGCTAAAAGGCTTCGTGCCGTTGTGCATTGCCACGGCACAAGCGAAAACGCAATGCAAAAGTACAAATATATGGGTATTGCCGATTGCGCCGCCGCCGCAAAGCTGCACGGTGGCAGTAAGCTTTGCCCATATGGGTGTATAGGGCTTGGCAACTGCGTTGCCGCTTGCAAGTTCAAGGCTATAAGCGTTGTAAACGGCGTTGCCGTTGTCAATGCCGACAAATGCGTTGGTTGTGGAGCTTGCGTTGCAAGCTGCCCCAAAGGGCTTATAGAGCTTATACCTGCCGATTCGTATTGCTACGTTGCCTGTAAAGCACAGGCAAAGGGTGCCGCTGTTAAGGAGTTTTGCGCTGTTGGCTGTATCGGTTGCGGTATTTGCGTGCGCGGGTGCGAGGTGGGTGCTATACAAAAGCACGGCTTCTCCGCCAAGGTGGAGCAGGACAAGTGCGTGTCCTGCGGCGTTTGCGTTTCCAAATGCCCAAGGGGTATTATTGTCAAGAACGAAAGGCTTTAAAATGCCGACCAAAAGAGTGGCTGTAAAAAAACGAAGTTTTTTACAGCCTGTTTTGGGGGATAGGAAAAAATGGTTGGAACGGACGAACAGAAGCGAAGTTGTACTGTGTACTACGAGCTGAAGTTCGTTCGTAGCAAGAAAATATATTATAAAAAGCTAATCGTGGCTTTTGCCGCGGTTAGCTACGATATATATAGTGTATATTTTTCTTGCGGTCCGGCCTTTTTTTACATTCCCTTGCTTACGACAACTTTGAAATTGGAGCTTTTATGGGTAAAACTTTAAAAAACACGGTGTTCTCCGCCGCTTTCACAGACGTAACAAACGAGGGCTTTGGCGTTTGCCACGCGCCTGACGGGCGCGCCGTTTTCGTGCCGCAGGCATTAAAGGGCGAGGAAGCCGATATCAAGGTGGTTAAGGAGTACAAAAGCTATCTTATTGGGCGCATAGAACGCCTTACGGTGGCGGCAAGCAGCCGTATAGAGGCGGACTGTGCCGTGTTTAAGCGCTGTGGCGGCTGTACCTATCGCCACGTTGACTATAAGGCAGAGATGGAGCTTAAGCGTGAGGGCGTTAAAGCGTTGTTCCGCCGCAACGCGGGGATGGAGATAGAGGTGCCAATACCGCTTTACGGTGAACAAAACGCATACAGAAACAAGCTTCTTTTGCCGCTAACGGAGCAAAACGGTAAAATAAAGTGCGGCTTCTACGCCAAGCACAGCCACACGGTTGTTCCTTGCGATAGCTGTTTGCTTCATACGGAAGATTTCAGCGCGATTTGTGCGCGGCTAACAGAGCTTTTGCAGGGGAACAGCGTTTACAACGAGGAAACGGGCAAGGGGCTTTTGCGCCATATCTATCTGCGCCGCACAAGAAAGGGCGAGTTTGGCGTTTGCGTTATCATAAACGGCAAGGAACTGCCGCGCGGAAGGCTGATAGCAAAAACGCTTATGGCGGAATACCCGGTTATAAAAAGCTTTTATATCAACGTGAACCAAGCGCAAACAAACACCGTAACGGGTGCGGTTTGGCAATGCCTTGCGGGTGAGGAAACGCTAACCGATACCATTTGCGGCAAAAGCTTTGTTCTTTCTCCCGCCTCGTTCTTTCAGGTAAACCCTGAGATGACGGACGTTTTATACACGCAAGCGAAAGTCTTTGCAGATATCAAGGATGGCGATACGGTTTTTGATATATACTGCGGTGCAGGTACGGTGGGGCTGTGCGTTTGCCCGCAAAACGCCAAGCTTTGCGGCGTGGAGATAGTGCCGCAGGCGGTGGAAAACGCCAAAAGAAACGCCGCACTAAACGGCAGAAGCGATGAAGATACGCGCTTTTTCTGCGGTGACGCGGCAGAGGGCTTTGCCGCGTGTAAAGAGGCGTTTGGCAAAACGGCAGACGTTGTGCTGGTAGACCCGCCGCGCCAAGGGCTTGACGAAGCGTTAATACAGCAAATAGCCGCGCAAGAGCCAAAACGCGTGGTGTATATTTCGTGCAACCCCGCAACCCTTGCCCGCGACGTAAAACGTTTTGCAGAAAAAGGCTACGAGATAAAGGACATAGTGCTTGTTGATATGTTTCCGAGAACAGCGCACGTTGAGACAGTAGTTCTGCTGTCGCGAAAATAGTAAAGGAAGTGAATGTTTGTGTTAGAGTTTGATTTTTATAAAGAATTGCTTCAGATGCGAGAGAATTATAAAGAAAATCCATTAGAAGATATAAAATTGGGACGTCCATTATGGCTGGATTCAAGTGACCCCATGTCAGAAATATATTCCCAAAAAACAATGATTCTTCAGCAAGGTGAAATTGTTTATGCAAATATCGTTCAAGCAAATACTATTTTATTTAAGAATTTTCCGCCGCTCGATTGTCCCGCGCAAATAGTTTATTCTACAGAACCATATTTTATGGAACATGCAGAGACTCTTCAAGAAATTGCATGTGGGATTTATCAGTATAAAGGACAAGAATTGGATTCAGTTCCAGACGAATGGAAGAATGTAGCGAGAGCGATTACAGATGAATATGATAGATCTGATTTTACTTTTGAATTAAATGTAGATGGGAAGCTATTAGCATATAATTTGATTCCAACCATGATTTACAGGAAACTGTTACCAAAGCGAAAATTATGTGGAAATCTACTTCCCGTTTTGACTGTACCTGATTGTAAACAAGTTATTATTTTACCAAAAAAATATTGGACAAAGAAATTTCGAGAAGTGTGGGAAGAGGGAGGTATATAAAAAACAAGTGGATATGTTCCCTACAACAGTCAGGGTGGACATGGTTCCGACAACGCAGGTTAGCAATTTCATTGCTACGACCCACGTTGAAAGTGTTTTACTATTAAGTTGAGAGGTTAAAAGAAAACTTTAGGTATAGGGTATATCAATAAAAATCGACAAAAAATTTGAGATACAAAGGGAAATCGAACTAAGAGGAAGAAATATGTTTTGTAGAAAATGTGGAAAACAGCTTCTTGTAGATAGTGTGTTTTGCCAATATTGCGGTGTGAAAGTTATAGAACGAGAAGAAATATAGATAGATAAAACAATTGTATTGTTTGAACAAGAGGCTAAAAATGGTGTAAAAAAAGAAATGAAATTAAACGGAGTGGAAAAACCGCTAAGTATTGTGATTCCGCCAAGGGTTTCTGATGGGCAAATATTTTGTTTGCATAAAGCGAAAACGATCAATGACAGGGAAAGAAAATAAAAAAGATGTATATATCAAATTAGAAATTAAAAAGCAAATAATATGAAACAATGATGTTACGGACATTTAAGCAACATAGAAGCTGTTGTGTCTTCGAAATGAACAAGGGGTTTCCGTATGGAAGAGCTTATAAAAACGTGGAGGGCGGAGCAGGAATGCGCGCACATCCACGGCTGGGATTTTTCTCACATAGAGGGCAGATATACCGAGGAGGATACGCTTCCTTGGGACTACAAGGCGTGTATCCTTAAAAACCTAAACGCACACAAGAAGCTTTTGGATATAGATACGGGCGGCGGCGAGTTTTTACTGTCGCTTAACCACGTATGCCCCAAAACCTATGCAACGGAGAACTATCCGCCAAACGTTTTGCTTTGCGAGGAAAGGCTTTCCACGCTCGGCATAATCTTTAAGCAGGCGGACGGCAAGGGCGTTTTGCCGTTTGAAAGTGGCAGCTTTGATATAGTAATAAACCGCCACGGGGATTTGAACGTAAGCGAGATACACCGCGTTTTAAAAACGGGTGGGCTGTTTATAACCCAGCAGGTGGGTGCCGAAAACGACAGAGAGCTGGTAAAGCTGCTTATAGGAGAGGACGAAAAGCTGCCGTTTCCCGACCAATATCTTGGCGTTATAGCGGACAAGCTTTTGGACTGCGGCTTTGAGATACTTGAAAAGGACGAGCATTTTGGCACTATCAGCTTTTACGATGTTGGGGCTTTGGTTTGGTTTGCGCGGATTATCGAGTGGGAGTTTCCGCATTTTTCGGTGGACGGCAATCTTGAACAGCTCAAAACGGCGCAAAGGCTGTTGGAGAGGGACGGCAAGATAGAAGGCAGAACGCATAGGTTTTTTATTGTGTGCAAAAAGAAAAGATAAGGCTTGGCACTTGTGCATATCAAGCTGAAATATAGCAGAAAAAACTTGACAAAGCAGGAAGGCTGTTATAAAATACAAGTTGATGTAAAATGTATTTAGCAAAAGGAGATTGGCTTATGAAGATAATATACAGAGATGGCGTTGTTGCAGAGTGCCCTGAAGAGCTTGAGCAGGAGGTTATAAGGCATAGTGCGGCGCACATTATGGCGCAGGCTATCAAGCGTTTGTACCCCCATGCGGATTTCGGCTACGGCCCCGCTACCGAAAAGGGCTTTTACTATGACGTTGACCTTGGTAACACCAAGCTTAGCGATGAGGACCTTGTTGCTATCGAAAACGAGATGAAGAAGATAGTTAAGGAAAACCTTCCCATAAAGCCGTTTATCCTTCCCAGAGAGGAAGCTATCAAGCTTATGCAGGAGCGCGGCGCAAAGTATAAGGAAGAGCATATTGGTGACCTTGATGAGGATGCTGTTATCAGCTTCTATCAGCAGGGGGACTATATAGATATGTGTACAGGCCCGCACCTTTGCTACACCAAGGCTTTAAAGGCGTTTAAGGTTACACAGCAGTCCGGCGCGTATTGGAAGAACGATAAGGACAACAAGATGCTTACCCGTATAAACGGCATCGCTTTCCGCACCCAGCAGGAGCTTGACGAGTACGTTACGCTTATGGAGGAGGCTGAAAGGCGCGACCATCGCCGTATCGGTAAGGAGATGGGCTTGTTTATGATGACCGAGGAGGGCCCCGGCTTCCCGTTCTTCCTTCCCAAGGGTATGGATCTTAGAAACGCGCTTATAGATTACTGGCGTGAGATACACGTTAAGAACGGCTACGTTGAGGTATCTACCCCCATCATTTTAAGCCGCAAGCTTTGGGAAACCAGCGGCCATTGGGACCATTATAAGGACAATATGTACGGCACGCAGATAGACGATGAGGAGTTCTGCGTTAAGCCTATGAACTGCCCGGGCGGTGTGCTTGTGTATCGCCGTCAGCCCCACAGCTATAGAGAGCTTCCTATGCGTGTTGGCGAGCTTGGCTTGGTTCACAGGCACGAGCTTAAGGGTGCTTTGCACGGGCTTTTCCGCGTTCGTTGCTTCACACAGGATGACGCGCATATTTTTATGACCCGTGAGCAGATTACAGACGAGATTATCGGCGTTGTAAATCTTATTAACGAGGTATATACAAAGTTTGGCTTTGAATATTATGTGGAGCTTTCCACAAGGCCCGAAAGCAGTATGGGTAGTGACGAGGATTGGGAAGCTGCAACCAACGGCTTGCGCGCCGCTTTGGATAAGCTTAACCTGCCCTATACCGTAAATGAGGGTGACGGTGCGTTCTACGGCCCGAAGATAGACTTCCATCTGCGTGACAGCATTGGCAGAACCTGGCAGTGCGGTACCATACAGCTTGACTTCCAGCTTCCCCACAACTTCGAGCTTGAGTACGTGGATGAGGACGGCAGCAGAAAGCAGCCCATAATGATACACCGCGTATGCTACGGCTCTATAGAGCGTTTTATCGGCATACTAACCGAGCATTTTGCAGGTAAGTTCCCGCTTTGGCTTGCGCCCTTGCAGGTTAAGGTGATGACCTTGCCCGGGACCGACCATACCCATGCGGAAAACATCTATAAGCTTCTTAAGGACAACCGTGTGAGAGTTGAGCTGGACGCAAGAAACGAAAAGATTGGCTATAAGGTTAGAGAAGCAAGGCAGGTAGACCGCGTTCCTTATATGGTTATAGTTGGTAAGAAGGAAATAGAGGATGGCGTGGTTTCCGTTCGTGACCGTGAGACGGATCAGACCGTTACTATGTCTGTGGACGAGCTGCTTTGTATGCTTAAAAAGCAGATAGAGGATAGAGTTTAAGGTTTAAGCACAGCAAAAAGCGTGATGCGCGCTTAATTAGTGCTTAAAAGTTTGGATATTAAGGGTATAATAAAGTATAATATAAGTATGCGCGGGAAGGGGATCGGCGGATGGCTGAAAATGAGATGCAAAACGGCATTTTTCTTGCAGAGCTGGCGCACGATATGCGCGCACCGCTTGCGGTAATAAACGGCTACGCCAACGCCGTTTTGGACGGTACGATTCCGCCTGAGCGTACAAAGTATTATATGGAGATAATCGCAAGCGAATCCAAGCGGCTTTGTAACGTGGTGGAGAGCGTGCTTACCGCCGCGCGGCTTGAGCAGGGGGCGGTAGCTGTTACACCAGCCTTGTTTAAGCTGGACGATGCTGTTAGCAGGGCGATTTTGGGGTTTGAGCGCGTTATAGAGGAAAAGCGGCTTTCCGTGAAGGCAGAGCTTGAAAACGCAAGCGTTTTTGCAGACAGCGCGCTTATCGGCGGCGTTATTACCAATTTGCTGGAAAACGCCGTTAAATACACTCCCGCAGGGGGCGAAATAATAGTTAGCGTTAGCGATGCGGGGGAAAAGGTGCGCTTTACCGTTGAAAACACCTGCCAGGCAATCAGCCAAGAGGAGCTAAACCGCTTGACTGAAAGGTTTTACAGGGCGCAAAACGCCACCGAAAGCGGAGAAAAGGGCACGGGGCTTGGGCTATATACCGTTTTAGCCGTGCTTGCGCTTCATAACGAACGGTTGGAGATTAGAAACAGCGGTGGGTTTATAAGCTTTTCGTTTTGTTTGAAAAAATAACCACCATTCAGTTTTATTTAAGAAGCGTGTTATAATATTTAGTAAAAGTTAAGCCCAAAACGTGACCGAAAGGATTTGTTTGTATGGACGAGAATAACAACTTAAACAACATAAACGGCGTAGACAACGGCGAGGGTATGGCAGAGCCTATCCCTCAGGCAGAGCCTGTTGAAGGTGCGCCTGTAGAAGAACCTGTGGCAGAACCTATTGCAGAGCCTGTTGCGGAGCCTGCACCTACGCAAGCGCCGTATAACGGTGCAACGGGCGGCGGAAGGTTTGTTTATTTTGCAGACGGTACGCGCAGGTTCGTGCCCGACAACGTGGGGTATACAGAGCCGCCTAAGAAAAAGAAATCCAAGGGCGGGCTGATAGCCGGCATAATAGTAGTTAGCATTTTGTTCGTTGCTTTGATAGGTGTTTTCAGCATCTTTGGTATAAAGCAGATTGTTGATAAGGCGTTCCCCAACGGGTATAAGGACAACAGCCCCTCTTTAAGCCGACCCGACGATAACACCTCTATGGTTATAGATAACGAAGGCGAGGATTATATACCGGAGGATGTGTCCGTTCCCGAAATAGTGGAGATAGCGCCCGTGCCAGAGGAAAGCTTTGACAGCCTTGTTGCGCTTTATAATGACTGTGTAAAAAGCTGTGTTACCATACTTTGCGAGGTAGAGGTAAATAACGGCTTTTACACGCAAACGGGGCAAAGCCTTGGCAGCGGCTTTATTATCGAAGGCTCAAAGGACGGTAAAAAGGGCATATATATCGTAACTAACCACCACGTTATAGACGGTGCTAAAAAAATAAGCGTTAAGTATAATGACGATAAGATTTTTGAAGCAAAGCTTCTTGGGTCGGACGAGCTTTCCGATATAGCGGTGCTTCAGACCACAAGAACGGACGTTACGCCCATAGCTATGGGTGACAGCTCTAAGATAGCGGTTGGCCAATGGGTGGTTGCGATAGGCACCCCCTCTGCCGAGGAGCTTAAAAACACTATGTCCTACGGTATAATTTCGGGGCTTAACCGCAAGATTCCCGTTGCTAACGATAGCGGCACCGTTGTTAAAACGATGAAGGTTATACAAACCACCGCCACGCTTAACCCCGGTAACTCCGGCGGCCCGCTTATCAATATGGCAGGGCAGGTAATCGGCATCAACGCGATGAAGCTTATGCAGGATTATGAGGGGATAGGCTTTGCGCTTCCCTCTACCGAGGCAAGCTTTATAATAAACAGCCTTATCGAATACGGCAAGGTTGTTGATAACAGCGGCGGATTTGTTTCCGGCACCGCACAGCTTGGTATTACAGGCGCAACCGTTACCGACGAGGTTAGGGAGTCTTATTCGCTTGGTGAGGACTGTCCGGACGGCGTTTTGGTTGTAAACGTAAACCGCGGCACTTCTGTTTATGAAGCGGGGCTTAGCATTTTTGATATTATAACCGAGTTCAACGGTACAAAGGTTGAAAGTATAGAACAGCTTAAGGAGCTTATAGGCGAATGCAACGCTGGCGATAAGGTAACGCTTAAGTATTACCGTATAGGCCGCCTTGGTGAGGACAGCGGTTACCGCACGATAAGCTTTAAGCTTGATAACGCAAAATAACAGTGCAAACACGGGGTGAGGCTTTTGAAGGCTATAGTCATCCCCGATAAGTTCAAGGGTACTATGGATGCCCGCACAGCAGGAGAAACAATTAGAGAAGGCATAATTTCGGTTGTGCCTTCTTGCAGTGTTTTATGCCTTACCGCCGCAGATGGCGGGGAGGGCACTCTTGAGGCGTACTTGGACAATGTTGGTGGTGAAAAAAAAGAAGAAACCGTGCTTGGCCCCAACGGGCAGGAGGTAAGCGCGCAGTTTGCCGTGCTTAAGGACGGTAGCGCGGTTATAGAGATGGCAAAGGCAAGCGGGCTGTTGATAGCAAACGAGGGAAGCAGTCCGTTACATACGGATACGCGCGGAACGGGTATGCTTATTAAGGCGGCACTTAACGCAGGCTGTAGGCGAATAATAATAGGCATAGGCGGCAGCGCAACAAACGATGGCGGCGCAGGCATGGCGGCGGCGCTGGGCGTTAGGTTTTTGGATAAAAACGGTAAGGCACTTGTGCCCACAGGCGGCAATTTGGCGTTTGTTGAAAGCGTTGATATAAGCGGGCTTGACGAAAGGATAGCCCAAACGGAGATACTTGTTGCCTGCGATGTGGACAATCCGCTTTGCGGCAAAACGGGCGCGGCGGAAGTGTTTTCACGCCAGAAGGGTGCGGACGAGGCGGCTGTAAAACAGCTTGACGGTAATTTGCACCACCTTGCCGAGGTAGTAAAAAAACAGCTTGGCATTGATATGCTTACCCTAAAGGGCGGCGGTGCGGCAGGCGGGCTTGGCGCAGGGCTTTGGGCGTTTTTAGGCGCAAGGCTTGTTTCGGGCGCGGAGCTGTTGTTGGACGCTTGCAATTTTTCCGCCCACGCTGTGGATGCGGATATTATCATAACGGGCGAGGGCTGTTTTGACAGGCAAAGCTTGCACGGCAAGCTTCCCGTTGCAATAGCGGCACGCGCCAAGGGCAAGCGCGTTGCGGTGATAGGCGGGCGCGTGCGCTTAACGGAGCAGGAGATAGCAAACGCAAACCTTTTCTGTGTGGAGCAGGCGGCACCCGATGGGCTTGATTTTGAAGAAATAAAGGCGCGGTGCAGGGCGGATTTGTTTGCCGCGGCACAACGCGTTATAAGGAGAATTATATGAACACAAAAGCACTTTACAACGAAATTAAAAACGGCGCTTACAACGAGATGTTTGCAAAGCTTTACGGCAATACCGATGCCGCAATAAGCCGCGCATTGGCTCTTTGCGAACGCTTTGAGGAACGCTTTGGCGAGATGGAGGGCGTTGCGCTGTTTTCTGCCCCTGCAAGAACGGAGCTTATCGGCAACCATACCGACCACGCGCTTGGCAAAGCTGTTGCCGCCGCTATTGATTTGGACATTTTAGCTGTAGCCGCACCCTGCAAGGATCGCCTTGTTATTTGCGGTGAAGAGGGCGTTGATATAACGCTTGACGGTGAGGTACACCCCGAAGAAAAGGGCAAGGCGGCGGCGTTGGCACGCGGCATGGCGGATAGCTTTGGCGGCGGCTTTTACGCTGTTACCGATAGCCTTATCCCGCTTGGTATGGGGCTTTCGTCTTCTGCGGCGTTCTCTTTGCTTTGCGGCAAGATATCAAACAGCTTTTACGGTGACGGTAGTGCCGATTATATGGCATTGTCGCTTGCCGCAAGAGTGGCAGAAAACAAGTATTTCGGCAAGGCGTGCGGCTTGTTGGACCAGATAAGCTGTTCACACGGGGGCGTAGTTTGCATAGATTTTAGCAGCGAGATTCCCGTTGCAACACCTGTGGACTTTAATGCTCAGCCGTATGGCATTTACCTTGTAAACACGGGTAACAGCCACAGCGGTAAGGATGCACAGTATTCTCAGATTTCCACCAATATGGATAAAGCCGCGGCGTTTTTCGGCAAGAAAAAGTTAGGGCTTGTGCCTGCCGAGGAGTTTAAGAAGAACGAAGAGCTTCTTAAAAGCAAGAAGAGCGAAAGCGTTTACCGTGCCGCGTTGCACTTCTTTGATGAAAACAAGCGTGTGGAGTTTTTCTGCAGCCGTGCCGCACTTGGGCAAACGGATACCTGCCTGTACGCAGTAAACGGTTCGGGCATATCCTCCCGCACAAACCTTGGCAACGTGCATCAAGAGGCGATAGAGGCAACCACCGAGCTTAAGGACATCGCGGCGGCAGTTCGTATACACGGCGGCGGCTTTGGCGGTGCGATACAGTGCTACATAAAGCCCGAAATGAAGGATGCGTTTTACGAAAAGATGGAAGCACTTTTCGGCAAGGGCTGTGTTCTGCCTGTAAATATCAGACAAGTGGGCGCTTGCAAATTCTAAATTCAAGGATATCCGTATGGAAAAGAAGCTAAAGGCGTATACGCTGTTTTCTTCCTCCAAGGGTAACAGCACATATATAGAATACGGCGCGGACAGGGTGCTGATAGATGCGGGCGTTTCCGCAAAGCAGATAGGCAGCGCGCTTTCCGCTTTGGATACGGGCTTTGGCAAGATAAACGCCGTGTTTGTAAGCCACGAGCATAGCGACCATACGAAGGGCTTGCAAACCATATCCAAAAATCACGGTATCCCTATATATACCGACCCGCTTTGTATGCAGCTTATAGGCGTTGGCAGTCCTAACGCTTACGATATGCTTGTACCCGTTGAGGCGGGGGACACCGTTTACATAGGCGACATTAAGGTGGAGCTTTTTTCCACCCCGCACGATAGCGTGCGTTCCTTCTGCTACCGAATAACGGCGGGGAACACAAGCTTGGGCTTCGCAACGGACATTGGGCATATAAGCGATGCCGTGCAGGATGCAGTTTTTGGCTGTGAATATGTGGTTATAGAGTCTAATTACGACGAGGATATGCTTGTAAACGGGCCTTATCCCGCGATGCTAAAGCGGAGGATAGCGGGCAAACGCGGGCATCTTTCCAACGAGCTTTGCTCTTGTATGGCGCCCGTTTTGGCGCGCTGTGGTACAAGAAGCATAGTGCTTGCCCACCTTAGCGAAACCAATAACACCCCTGCGCTTGCGTATGAAACCACAAGGGACAAGCTTAAGGAGTACGGCGTTAGCATAGCGGGGGAAGCCTTCGCGGCGGATTTGCGCTTGCAGGTGGCAAAGCCTGCGGGTTTAGTGCAGATAACTATATAATTAATTAAGTAGATTTGCCCAGCTTCTCATAAGGAAGTTGGGCAGCTTTATTAGCCTTTATCGGCTTGCTTTTTTATTGTGTGGTATATGTGAAAAATACACAAAAAACAGAAAGTTAGCTAAAAACGGTTGATTGCCGCATGGCTTTATGATAAAATGTGTGTATAATAAAGCGAAGAGCAGGAGGGATAGCGTGAAAATAACAAAAATCAGCTTGGCGGCGTTACTGCTTGCGCTTTGCGCGCTTTTGTGCGCTTGCGGGCAAAAAACGCTTACAAAACCACAAATTATAGCGTATGTTGAAGATTTACCCTCTGCATCAAAGGTGGAGGTTGCGTTTAACGTTAAGGACGATGTTTTTGGCAAAACGCTAACGGTATATTCAAAGGCGGACCATAAGGCAAACGAGCTTGCTTCCGTTAAAAAGAGGTTTGGGCTTGAGGATGCTTTGGGCTTGCGGTACGGTGATTATAAGCAATACAAAAACGGGGACGGTGCCGTTATTAAGGTGTATAAAACGGGCGCTTTTGAGTATAGCTGTGCTAAACAGCAGGGGAGCGTAACGCTTACCGATACACAGCTTCGGGAGAAGGCGGAGGCTATCCTTGCAGAGCTTAATATCAGCCTTGATGGGTTTGAGTATTCGGGTGTAACCGCGGCGGTAACGGAAGAAGAAAATTGCTTTTTAAAGAAGCTTTACTATACCCAAAAGATAGACGGGTACAAGGTTATAGGCGCAAGCAAAATAGAGGTGGGCTTTTCCAATAACGAGGTATATTCCGTTGGTATGCTATACAACGATAGGGAAAAGGCGTTTGATATCGTTTCAAAGGGCTATGACGAGGTGGCTGAAGGCTTTGTAAACGATATTATAAGCATTAATTATGATAACGATTTAGTTAAAAGCGGTATGATAAATCGCCTTGAGGTAACAAGTGCTGAAATCGTTTATTTCGACAAATATTCTCAAACCAAAACGGAGCAGGCGCATATCCAGCCCTGTTACAGCTTTAGCGGCACCGCCTATACCGAGGAAGGCGCGGAAACAGGCTTTAATGCGATAATAAGTGCCGTGCCCGATAAGTATTTTTCCTAATGCAAATTTTATAAAGCGAAAAGCTGTTGCAAAAAACGCAACAGCTTTTTTCAGTTTTCTATCTCTTTTCTAAGCTTTTCCATTATCTTTTTTTCGCGGCGGGATATTTTAACCTGCGTTAGCCCCATACACCGCGCCGTGCTTGCCTGTGACAGCCCGCGGTAGTAGCGCAAAAGCACTATCTGCTTTTCCTCGTCCGGCAATCGCTGTATCGCTTGCTTTAAAGCAAGGCTTTCGCTAAACGCCGCAACGTTGTCCTCCCACAGCGTTTCCTCAGGCGTTAGCTCACCCTCACCGCCATCGTAAAGCGAGCCTACCGTTGCCGTTGCGTCCAGCGCGCGCGTTGCCTCCTCAACGCTCATACCGCTAACGCGCGCAAGCTCTGATATATGCGGCTCCTTTCCCGTTTCCGTTACTATGCGCTGTTTCTCGCGGCACAAAAGCGCGCTTTTCCGTTTAAGCTCGCGGCTTACCTTTATTATCCCGTCGTCTCGCAGGTACTTTTTTATCTCGCCGCATATTAAAGGCACCGCGTAGGTGGAAAACCTTGTGCCGTAGCCATCGTCAAAGCCGCGTATCGCCTTGATAAGCCCTATCGTGCCTATCTGTATCAGGTCCTCTATCTCCGTGCCGCGGTCACGAAAACGCAACGCCAAGGATTTAACAAGCCCCATATTGTCGCTTACAAGCGTTTCAAGTGCATAGGCATCGCCGCATTGGGCAGCTTTAAACAGTGCGCTTTCGTTCATTTTTCATCATCGCCAAACCGTTTTGTCAGTATCACCGTTGTACCCCTTTCGGGCTTGGAGCGCACCTTTAGCCCGTCACAAAACGCGCCCATAACCGTAAAGCCCATACCGCTTCGCTCACCCGCGGGGTCGGTAGTGTATAGCGGCTGCATTGCCGTTTCCACGTCCGCTATGCCACAGCCCTTGTCCTTTATCTCTATAACCACGCGCCCATCCGCATACAACGCGCCCTTTAGCTGTATCTCTGCTTTGCCGCGACTGTCCTTGTACGCGTGTACTATGCTGTTTGTAACTGCCTCCGAAACGGCGGTTTTAAGGTCTGCAAGCTCGCTAACCGTTGGGTCAAGCCGCGATGCAAACGCCGCAACCACCGTGCGCGCAAAGCCCTCGTTTATGCTTTTTGCCGCAAAGCTAAGCTTAAATACCTCCAGCGCCTTTTTTGCTTTTTTCTTTTCCGTTACCGCGTTCATTTTAGTTGCTCCTTTCAATTTTTATAAGCTTGTCCAGCCCCGCAAGCCGCATTATCTTTTCCACCGCCGCGGATGGGTCGCCAACGGCTATGTCCGCACCTACGGCGCGTGCCTTCCTGTATCTTCCCATAATCAGCCCCAAGCCCGACGAATCGCAAAAATGCACGTCCTTAAGCCGCAACAGCAGCTTTTTGGGGCTTTCCTTGTCTATAAGCGCATCTATGCTTTTGCGTACGTCGGCGGCACCGTGATGGTCCAGCTCTCCGCTTAGGCTAACGGTTAGAACGCCATCGCACGTGTTGTTCGTTATGTTCATTTTCATTCCTCCTGTGAGGTGTATTGTACCGCACGATGCGCGGATAATTTGTCGCTTCCTGTCAGCGTTGACAAAAAGGCGCGCTTTGGGTATAATTAGCATAAAGGAGTGATTATTTATGGCAACTGTAAAAGAAATAGAAACTTTTTTGGAGGCAAGGCTGCCTAAAACGCTTTCAATGCCCGGCGATACGGATGGCACTTCGCTTTGTACCGACGGTAATATAGAGGTAAAGCGCGTGGTTGCGGCGTTGGACGTAACGCTTCAGTCCATTGAGTACGCAAAAAGTGTGGGCGCGCAGATGCTTATAACGCATCATCCCTGTATCTACGGCACAACGGGCGCGATAACCGATAGAAACGGTATGGGCAAGCGCGTTATAGCCGCGGCAAAGGCGGATATAGCGCTTATGGCGTATCACACAAGGCTGGACGCGGCAGACGGCGGCGTGAACGACAGCCTTTGTGCCTTGGTGGGCTTAGAGGTTGTGGATAAGTTTTGCGCGGGGCTTGGGCGCGTGGCAAGGCTTCCGCTTCCTATGGATTATCAAGCGTTCTGTGCGCTTGTTGGCAAGGCGCTTGGCACTAATCAGATAACGGGCATCAACAGCGGCAAGCAGGTGCAAATCGTTGCCGTTATAGGTGGTGGCGGCAAAAGCACGTTTTATGATGCGCTGTATACCGGTGCGGACACTTATCTTACGGGCGAGGTGGCGCACGGCGTGTTCCTTGATGCGAGAGATATGGGGATGAACCTTGTATGTGCAACGCATTACAGAACGGAATGCCCCGTTATCCCTGCGATAAAGCGCATTGTAAACGAGGGCTTTCCCGATATAGAAGTGCTTGAATACTACGATACAGAGCTGTAAGGGGCGTGGCGTACATTGGCGATAGACGGTTTGTTTTGTGCCCGATTGGCGGCAGAGCTTTCTGCGCTTGCGGGTGCTAAAATTGAAAAGATAAATCAAACGGGCGATGAGGAGATAGTGCTTCGTCTTTACGGAGAGGGCAAGCGGATTAATTTACTGCTTTCCGCCTCCAGACAAAATGCGCGCGCTTGCCTTTGCGGGGACGATATTCCGCCGCAAAGCCCTGTGCCTACGTCGTTTTGTATGCTTATGCGTAAGCATTTGCAGAACGGGCGCGTGGTAGCGGTGTTTGCGCCTGAGAACCAGCGCATTATTTGTATAGACACCGAAAGTAGGGACGAGCTTGGATACCCCTGCCGCCGCCGCATATATGCGGAGCTTATGGGCAAATACAGCAACGTGCTGCTAACGGATATAGATAACGATAAGGTGCTGGGTGCGCTTTATCAAACGGATATAACCTTTGCGGCGCGCACGGTGCTTGTGGGGCTTCCGTACGAGGCGCCGCCCAAGCAGGATAAGCTTGCGCCGTTTTCGGTTGGCAAGGAGCAGTTTGCCGCGCTATGCGAGGCTAACAGCGGGCGTGACAGCACGGATTTCTTCCTGAAAACCTTTCTTATGTTTTCGCCGCTTACCGCGCGTGAGGCGGCGTACCGTGCAGGTGCCGCGGGCAAAACCGTGGGGGAATGTGCCGCAGAGAAGCTTTGGGAGGGCTTTATATCCGTGCTTAACGCGCCAACAAAGCCTTGCCGCGTGCTTGACGGTGACGGTAAGGCGATAGCCTTTTCGTTTATACCGCTAACTCAGTACGGAGAGGGCTTTAAGCTTATAGAGGAGCAAAGCTTATCCGCGCTTCTTGGCGTTTACTTTGAAGAAAAGGGCAGGCAGGAGAACCACGATAGGCACAGCGCAGACCTTTTAAGGCTTGTTTCCAATCTGCGCGCAAGGGTGGAAAAGAAAAAAGCCTTGCAGCTGCAATCGCTTAAGGATTGTGACAGCAAGGACGAATACAAGCGCAAGGGTGATATGGTTATCGGCAGTATCTATATGCTGAAGCAGGGGATGGAAAGTGCCGAGCTGATGAATTACGAAACGGGCGAAACCGAAACCGTTTTGTTGGATAAACGCCTTAGCCCATCCGCTAACGCAAATCTGTACTATAAAAAGTACACAAAGCTTAAAAATGCCGAGGTTGCAATGAAGGAACAGCTTGCAAAAACGGAAAAGGAGCTTTTGTATATAGAAAGCGTGGCGGATGCCATAAGCCGCGCGGAAACGGACCCCGAATTTGACGATATCCGCGCAGAGCTGGAGGAAAGCGGATATTTCCGCGCAAAAATTAAGGGGAAACGAAAGAAACAGCTTTCCAAGCCGATAGAGTACAAGGTGGACGGCGGCTATACCGTTAGGGTGGGCAGGAACAATATACAAAACGATGCGCTAACCTTTTCCGCCGCCAAGGGCGATATATGGTTCCACGTTAAAAACGCGCCCGGCTCGCACACGATATTGTACGCCGGTGGAGAGGAGCCTTCTGCACTTGCGTATACTCAGGCGGCAATGATAGCGGCATACCACTCCTCGCTTCAAGGCTCGCCCTCCGTTGCGGTGGATTATGCGCTTGTTCGCTTTGTTAAAAAGCCCACGGGCTCTGCACCCGGTTTTGTAAACTACACACATTATTATACGGCGTTTGTTAAAGCAGAGCTGCCGTAAGCAATTGTGGATTTTTTTGAAGCGTTAAGTTGAAGTTTAGATGAAGCTGCAATTTGGTTGTAGCACTACGCTAAAAAAACAAACCTTGTTGTGGAGTGTAGGGTCGATTCACGAATCGACCGCCGCTTTGCGGTTAAAGGCGACGTTTGGCTTTAAATGCCGCGTATCGGGTCATTCGTGAATGCCCCCTACTACATCGTTAATATTAAAACTTTATTTCGGGATATAGGTGTTTAAGCTTAACGCGAGCATTGTCGGTAGTGAAGTGCCAAGAAATTCCTTTTTGAGCAGAATTGCGAGTTCTATGCCAAGTAGAAAGAATAACATTAAGAT
>JAZNUB010000017.1:0-28078 GCA_045592105.1 Eubacteriales bacterium
GTCGCATGCGCGGAATTGAAAAAGTTTCCGAGCAATGCCTGCTTACCGCTGCGGTGCAGAACATGAAAAAGATTGCATCCATCCTCTGGAAGAGGAGCTTGCTTTTCTTATCTGCTAAATTTGAAATCCTTTTATTTATGACACAAACCCGCCTCGAAAGACGGGTTTGTCAGTAATCTGAGACCGCCACGGCGGTCTTTTTTTTGCTATCGTTTTTCTTTGGCTTTTTGCCCACCTTTAGCAATACGCCAAGGTGAAAACAGCACCCTTTCAGGCTTATACCGTCTGTTACGCTCCATTCCGAAAATATACACTCCTTTTTGTTTTTCTAAAAAACTATTGACAAAACAAAAAAAGAATTGTATCATTGTATTAGCACAGTAGTACAAGGAGGCGAAAGTATGGCGTGGACCTTTTCGGCAGACAAGGCCGTGTATCTGCAAATTGCTGATAGAATAAAGAAGCGCGTTTTATCGGGCGAGTACCCACCGGGCGCGCAGATAATGACCGTGCGCCAGCTTGCAATGGAGGCGGCGGTAAACCCAAACACGGTACAGCATGCGTTTACAGAGCTTGAAAGCGAGGGGATTATTATATCCAAAGGAACACTTGGGCGTTTTGTAACGGACGACCAACAAGCGGTTGAAGCTTGCCGCACGCGGATGGCGGAGCAGATAGTTAAAGACTTCGTGCATGATATACGCCAGCTATCCATTACAACGGAGCAAGCGCTTGAAATGATAAAAAAGGAGGAAACGCTATGAACGTTCTTGAATGTAAGAACCTTTCAAAATCCTATAAAAAGAATACTCCTGTTTTAAACGGCTTAAATTTAGAGATACCCGCAGGCAAGATAGTTGGGCTTTTAGGACCAAACGGTTGCGGTAAATCCACGCTTATAAAGCTTATAGCAGGCTTGCTTCAGCCCAACAGCGGAGAAATACGTGTTTGCGGGAACGAGGTTGGCGAAGAAAGCAAGGCGCTTATCTCCTACCTGCCGGAGCGCACCTATTTTAACGCAGGTATGAGGGTTAGCGAGCTTATCCGCTACTTTGGCGATTTTTACAAGGATTTTGACGAAAAGCGCGCCTACACCCTTTTGGCAGACCTTTCCATAGACCCAAGCGCAAAGCTAAAAACGCTTTCCAAGGGCACTAAAGAGAAGGTACAGTTGGTTTTGGTAATGTCGCGCAGTTCAAAGCTTTACCTGCTGGACGAGCCGATAGCAGGCGTTGACCCTGCGGCAAGAGAATATATCCTTAGCACCATAGTAAGCAACTACAACCCCGAAGCTTCCATTATTATAACAACGCATCTTATAACGGATGTGGAGCAGGTTTTGGACGATTTTGTTTTCCTTGGTTTTGGCGGCAAGATACTTATGCACGGCAACGCCGAGGAAGCACGCAATCTACACGGTAACTCTTTGGATAAGCTGTTTAAGGAGGTGTTTAGATGTTAGGCAAGCTGTTAAAATACGATTTGAAATACATTTACAGATATTGGTGGATAGGCGCGCTTACAACGATTGCGCTTTCCTTTGTCGGCGGCTTTTGCATTAAAATAGGCACGGTGGAAGAAGAGCCTGCTTTCCCCGTTGTTATGATGTTTTTCTTGATGATGTTTCTTATCATCTTCGCAATCAGCTCTTTTGCTTTATTAACCTCTATAATTATATTCGTAAGGTTTTACAAGAACTTCTTTTCGGACGAAGGATATCTAACCTTTACCCTTCCCATAAAAAAAGGCACTTTGCTTAATTCCAAGCTTATAGCAGGCACGCTGGCACAGCTTTCGTCCACAGCGGTGATAATCACAAACATTTTTATTATGCTTGCCATCGGTATAGGTGCCGATTTTTGGTCGGGTGCAAGCAAAGGCATAGCAGAGCTTTGGAACAGCCTTGGCGTATACCTGCTTATCTATTTGGCAGAGATTATTGCAGGCGTTGTGCTTGCCTACGTTTTTTCCACGCTGTTTACCTACGTTTGCATAACCATTGCCTCCATAATAACGAAGAAGGCAAGAGTTATAACCGCGATAGGTATATACTACGGCACGAACACCGTTTTAAGCTACGTTTTGCAAATATTCTATTTCTTTGGGATATCCAGCTTTATGTCTTGGTCCTTTTCCCTCTCCGCTAACGCCTTGAAGCCGTTTTTGGTGCTGTGCGGGCTTGCGCTGATTTTGTTTATAGCAGTTTTCTGCGGTGTTTTATACGTTATCCAGTACCGTATGCTGGACCGCAAGCTTAATCTGGCATAAGGAGGACGGTGAATATGAAAAGAACGCTAACAATTATTTTAACCGCTATCTTACTTCTTTCGTTTTTGCCCGTTTTAGGCGTTTATGCCGATGAGAAGGAAAACAGCTTGTCCGAGGATTTGAAAACGCTTTATATCAACGGCGAAAGCTATACCCGTGCGGACACCACTTTGGTTTACACAGACTACGAGCTGATTGAAGGTATGCAACTTGCATTACCCGAAAAACTTAAGGGTGAAATATCTCACTACACGGTATATGCAGACGAAACGGAGTTTTCCTACAGCGTTAATATCACATATAAAGACGGCGCGTATTTGCACGCTTCCTATATACTTTCTGATTGTATTGACGAGTTAAGCGCCATAGCTAAAGGCAACGGCGGCAGCTATTATATCGATTTTGAATACCCCAACGGTAACACGGTGAACACCGAAAGAGCGTTGCTTTTAGGGGAGAAAACGGAGCTTGATGCAAACGAGCTTTTTGATGACGGTGTGGAATACACCGTTGCCGTAACAAGCAACAGCGAACGCTTTACATACAAAAAAGGCGTTTTATACAGCTATAACGATGAATTCTATTTCATAGATTTTGAAGAGATAGAGCTAAAGGCAGGCGACAGCTTCAACATTTTCGATTACGAAACGCTGACCGCGTGGAGGATAACCGACAAAGAGCTTATAGAGAAGTTTAAAAAAGCAGAAAACAAAAATTACGGCTCCTTCTTTGGGGTTTCGGAGGACGAAAACCTTGTTACCACGGTTGCCGCTGTGTTTTTCATTATCGTTTTCTGCGTTGTTCCCTTCGCTATCCTTATAGCCGCCATCATCTTGGCAATACGCAGCAGAAACAAATACAGAAAAATGTTTACCACTATCGGTATATTGTGCGCATCAGAGCTTATACTGTTTGCGATTATATGCTGTATCCTTTTATAGGTGGTATTATACTAAGAACCGTTTCGTTTTTGCCGGCTCTTTCGCTGCTCTGCAAGCATCAAAAGCACCGAATTTTTAAGCTTATTCCACGCAAGCTTTAAGCGTATCTATCAACACCTTATAGTTGTCAACAGACAATATTGATGCTTCCAAGAGCTCATCTTTATCCACGTTCCCCCAATTCAGGTTGTATCCCATACGCTTTGCCATAAGGCGAACGAATTCACGAATAGAACGCCCGTTACCCTCTCTGAAGGGGTGGATAACGTTTAGCTCTGTCATTACATATGCTAAATTATCAAAAACCTTTTCTTCGTCAGTTTCCCTAAGCATATTTTTCTCTCTTATTTTAGCAAACAGCTTGTTAAGCTCTCTGTCAATTAAATTCGGCGGATAAAACATTGTGTCCGCTTTGCTTATTTGCTCTTGTCTGATTTTTCCCGCAAATGGGTAAATATCCTCAAAAATAAACTTGTGTATATTCATAAGATGAGCTTTTGAAAAATTCCCCTTAATCGGATTTTTCAAAAGCTCCATTTGTTTTATCAAGGTAATTTCTTCCTCCGCGGTTTTGAGAAGCTTATTATCTCTTATGTTTAATTTGTTTTTTAACACATTGCTATCGGGATAGCAATAAATTGATTGAGCGGTTGTATAAACATCGTATTTTGAAAACATGGCTACACCCTTTGCGTATATTTAAGCTTCAATTCTTCTATTACATCAGTATAGCTTGCTTTACCACTGTCAATTCTTTTAAGGTTTTTAATGCCTTGCTCGCTAACCGTCATATTTTCAACAGCAAACGTTCCTTTTAGATTTTTTAAATTGCCTTCAAAATCTTTAGACGACATATCCGTTTTATTTCTCCAATCTGTATATTTACCCGATTTAATTCTGGCATCAGCGGGTTTCTCTGCATCTTTCGGCAGAAGCCAAGCACCTGCAATTTTCTTTGCTCCCACAATTCTGCCCTCGTTACACAATACGGCAATTCTTCTTGCAGAAACTCCCCACAACAAGCTTGCTTCTTTTATTGTTAGTATATCCATTTCAACACCTCGTATATCTATATAATATACCGAAAACAGAACAATGTCAATATTTTGATTGCGGTGTGGTTTTTTTACAGCTCCTTCGCTTTCCCCCACTTTATTTTTTGTATAAGGCTTATTATCTGCCCCGACAGCACCACGGTTAGCAACGAATACACAAGGCGCGACAGCGGTATGTAGCTTATAGACAGAAGGATTACCGTTAGGTCTGTAAACAGGTATATCCACTTTATATCAAGCTTAATTAGCTTTGAAAAGCCCATAGCCAACGCATCGTCCCCACAGGCGGCACCATTCGCGCGCACGCATATACCAGCACCCACGCCTATAAACAAAGCACCAAGTATTGCCGCAAGCAACGGATACTCCGCTATCCTTGGATAAATGGGAGGAAACTGCTCTAAAACGGCGTATAGCCCCGAAAAGCCCAGCCCTGCAACAGCGGAATAAAACACAAATTTTTTACCCAAAACGCAAAAGCCAAATATATAGCAAGCGGCGTTCATTAGAAAGCCCGATACAGCAGGCGATATATCAAACCAATGCTGTAAAAGCAAGGTTGCGCCAAGCACTCCGCCCTCCGTAACGTCGGCAAGTGAATGTATATTATATAACCCAAAGGCTTGGATAAGGCTACCAATCAGCAAAAGCGCCACGTTTACCGATATTTTTCTAAGCTTCAAAGCAAAACGCTCCTTAACGTACAGTTTAAACAGATTATACTACAAAAGCTTTTGCATTTCCACCTTAATCTTGAAATGCTTATAATTTTCTGCTATAATCGCAATTACATTTTTAAAGGAGTGTGTAATGTCAAAAGAAAAATCATCTAAAAAAAGGCTTTTGGGCGTTTTAATACTGCTTACAGCTTCTTTTATATGGGGCTCGTCCTTCGTGGCGCAAAGCGTTGGGATGGAGGATGTGGAGGCGTTTACCTTTTCGGGGGTACGCAGTATAATGGGTGCGCTTGTTTTACTGCCCGTTATCCTCATTAAGGACGGTATAGAGGGTAGGCGTATGAGTGCCGCGCTTAAAGCAGAACGCAAGGCAGAAACCAAAAGAAGCGTGCTTTACGGCTGTGTATTAGGCGTGTTTCTTTGTATTGCCACAAATTTTCAGCAGTTTGCGTTTTATTATTCCACCTCCGGCAAGATAGCCTTTGTTACCGCTTTGTATATGTTTTTTGTACCGATTTTTGGGCTGTTTATGCGTAAAAGGCTGCCGTGGCTTACATGGCTAAGCGTTGCGTTGGGATTTTTGGGGCTGTTTATGCTTTGCGTAAACCCCGCAGAGCTTTCAAACGTGAATAAAGGGGACTTGCTTTCCGTTGCTTGCGCGTTCTTCTTTGCCTTTCATATATTGTTTATAGAGAAGTTTGCCCCTAAAGCAGACGGTATCAAGCTTTCATGCACGCAGTTTGCGGTTAGCGGCATTATATCCTGCGTGCTGATGCTTGTGTTTGAAACGCCAAGCATTGCCGAAATAAAAAACGCCGCCGTTCCGCTTATGTATTCAGGCATTATGAGCTGTGGCATAGCATACACCTTTCAGATTATTGGGCAAAAGCATACGGAGGCAACGGTTGCATCGCTTATTATGTGTATGGAATCAGTTTTTGGCGTAATTTGCGGTGCTTTGATACTGCAAGAGAGAATGAAGGGCAGAGAGATTGCAGGTTGCGTTATAATGTTTTGCGCCATCCTCCTTTCGCAAAGCTCGGATAAGCTTACGGCTATGCTTAAAAAGCGGAAAGCAAAAAAGCTTAATAAATAGTACGCAAAAAGCGGCAGGCTAAACAAGCCCGCCGCTTTCGTTGTATTTTTCTCTTTAAGTATTAAAGCCCCATCTTTTCAAGAAGCATCTTTGCACAGTCTATCTGATTGGGGATGTTGCCGTTTTCATCACGAACACGCCAAATATCAGGTGTTATCTCGTCTGCAACGTACATCTTTCCGTTTTCGTCATAGCCTATCTCTATCTTGAAATCAATAAGAGTAAGCCCCATAGGTGCAAGCTCCTTCTTCAAAACCTCGCCAACGCGAACGAGGATATCCAAAGCCTCGTCATACTGCCCTTCACCAAGCAAGCCCTTCATTATGCAAAGGCGTTCGCTTATAAGCGGGTCACCCTGTATATCGTCCTTAAGCGTTACTTCGGAATACGGCGGGTCAAACACTATACCCTCCTCCAAGGTGAAGCGACGGCACATACTGCCTGCGGTAAAGTAACGAAGCACAAATTCAAGCTTGGGAACGGTAAGCTTGCGAACCTGCATAAGCCCCTTATCAACGTCCGCCGTTATGTAGTGGGTGGGGATGCCGTTCTTTTCCATAAGCTCAAAGAAATACTTGGATATTGCAAGGCCTATTTTGCCCTTACCCTCAACGCTGCCGCCAACCGTGTTGGAGCCGGGGTCAAACACGCCGTTTTCACCCGTTGCGCTGTCCTTAAACAACAAGCTTACTATACCCTTTTCTTCGTCCAAAAGAACATCCTTGGTTTTGCCTGTGTAAAGTGTTTTCATGCCTTTATCTCTCCTTTGATATGAATGAATAACAAAGCTGTTTCATATTTTTTATACATAAAACATACCCTCGCTTACATTATATACAACCCGAATTAATATTTCAATAACTATCTTTTCATATTTTCTATTTTTTTGCGTTTTTTACAGAAAATGGCCGGGTATTTTGCATATATTATGTGTATTTTTTCGACCAAATATCTTGAAAAAGGACACCTTGTGTGCTATACTGCATAGTGGTTATTATTGATTATTATGCAAATTTGCAATAAATTGTTTTGGGCGGTTGCTTTTGATGGCTGAATTAGGATTGGGTTCATACAAAAACATAAACGCGTTTGTTGAAGCAAAGCTAAAAGCGTACAGCGAAACCGACAAAGGCTTTTCCTCTCTTTTCGAGATGTGCTTTAGCGAAAAAAGCAACGTTATGTACGAACGAAGCGAGGGGTACAGGATTATTAAAACCACCTATGGCGAGGCGTACAACGGCGTGCTTAGAACAGCTTCCGCTTTAAGCGCAAGGCTTTGCGGCGCTATCTACAATTCCGTTGTGGGCATCTATATGGAAAACAGCCTTGAGTGGATAGAGTGCTTTTGGGCTGTTATTGCCTGTGGCTTCAGGCCCTTGCTTCTTAATTTAAGGCTGGACGATAGCACGCTTAACCAAGCGCTTGCGGATTGCAAGGCTTTTGCGGTTATATCCGATGGAAAGCAGTTTTCGGTTCCCACAATTAAAGCAAACGAGCTTGCAAACGGTGCAAACGGCTTTAAGCCCGATAAGTTCGGTACGGAGATACTGCTTATGTCCTCCGGCACCTCAAGCCATGTTAAGGTATGCGCTTATTCGGCAGAAGAGCTGTATTATCAGGTGTTGGACAGCTATGAGATAATAAAAGAATGCAAGGCTATGAAAACGCACTACAAGGGGCATCTAAAGCTTTTAACCTTCCTGCCCTTCTACCACGTTTTCGGGCTTATTGCGGTATATATGTGGTTCGCCTTCTTTTCGCGCACCTTCGTACAGCTTAACGATATGGCGCCGCAAACCATCGTTGGCACCATAAAGCGGCACAAGGTAACGCATATTTTTGCGGTGCCTCTGTTTTGGGAAAAGGTGTATGAGGAAGCGATAAAAACCATCAAGGGCAGGGGTGAAAAGACCTATGCCAAGTTTTTGCGCGGTATGAAGCTGGCGGACAGGATTGGTGACGTGCCGCTTTTAGGCAGGATTTTTTCAAGGCTTGCTTTCAAGGAGGTGCGCCAAAACCTGTTTGGAGAAAGCATAAGCTTTATGATAACGGGCGGCAGCGGCATTGGAAACAGCGTGCTAAGCTTTTTCAACAATATCGGATACCGCCTTGCCAACGGCTACGGGATGACGGAGATCGGCATTACCTCCGTAGAGCTTTCAAGCAAAAAGCGTTTGCTTAACGGCGGGTTTGTTGGCAAGCCTATGTCCTTTGTGGAATACAAGATAAATAACGAGGGTGAGCTGCTTGTACGCGGCAAGGTGATTGCGCGCTACGTTATAAAGGACGGGGCAGTTATCGCTAACGACGATTGGTTTAACACCAAGGATTTGGCAGAATGTAAAAACGGGCACTACCTTATACTTGGCAGGAGGGATGACGTTGTTATCTCCTCCGCAGGGGAGAACGTTAATCCCAACCTGTTAGAGCCGCATTTTAAAGATATAGCGGGCGTAGGCGGGGTTTGCATTATAGGCGGCAAGCAAAACGGTGAAACCGTGCCGATACTGCTTGTTTCCATAAACAAGCACACAACCAAGGAACGCTTTGAGCAGATAGATGCGGAGATTAAAGAGCGTATAAACGCGATAAACGCCGCACAGCTTTTACGCAAGGTTGTATACGTAACGGCTTTGCTTATACAAGGGCAAGAGTTTAAGCTTAACCGCACGCGGATAAGGGCGGACTATGAGAACGGCAGCTTTCCCGTTTACGATTATAACGCCGAAATCGATGTATCAAGCGGGGACGAGCTGTTTGAGCAGATACGGCAGCTTTTTGCGCTTGCGCTTGACAAGCCCGTTAGCGATATCGGCGCGGATGCGGATTTCTTTTTGGACCACGGCGGTACAAGCCTTGATTATTTCGCTATGGTGTCCAAAATGCAGGAGGAGTTTGGCGTGCCCTTCCCTACCGCGGGTGGCAACAGCTTAAACACCGTGAACGGAATATACGAATTTATAAAGGCTGAAAAAGGCAATGCTTATTAAATTTTGGAACTGGTTTACAAAGCTTACCGCGTGGCCAATACAATGGCTTTTGTTTAGAACAAAGATATATTACGAGGACCCGTCAAAGCAAAAAAGGCATATCAAGGGCCCCGCTGTAATCATATCAAACCACACCTCTGTTTTTGATTACGTTGTTTGGCTTTTTGTGTTCTACACGCGCACCGTGCGCTTTCAGATGGCGGAGCTGCTTTTTAAAAAGAAGGTGCTTGGCGTATTGCTTAGGATGCTTGGCGGCATTTACGTTGACAGAGATGCAAAAAACTTTGGCTTTGTTACGGAATCGCTTGATATACTTGAAAACGGCGGTGTTGTGGGCATTTTTCCCGAAAGCCGCATACCCCTAAAGCACGAAAAAACGCCCTTGGAGTTTAAAACCAGCGCGGCGTATATCGCGCTGACAAGCGGCGTGCCCGTTATACCCGTATACACAAACGGCTCATATTTTAACCGCAAGCGTGCCGCGGCTATTATCGGCAAGCCCTTAATAGCAAGCGAGCTTACAAAGCAGGGCCTTACGGATAAAGAGAACATAAACGAGGTTTCCGTGCAGTTACGAAACAGAATTATAGAATTGGAGAAGCTTTTTAATGAAAAACACAAAGCAAGCTAAAAGCAAGCTGTTTTCCTTAAAATACCTTTTTTACGATTTTACCAAAATATCGGCTTTTCTTCCCGGTCTTATTTGGTTTAGGCCTAAATTTATATACGAAAACGAAAAGGCAAAGAAAAAAATACGCGGCGGTGCGTTGGTTATAGCCAACCATTGCACTTTTTACGACCCTGTATATCTTATGTCCGCCATTTGGTACAGAAGGCACCATTTCGTATGCTTAAAGCAGTTTTTTATGAGCAAGGCAGGCTGGCTTTTTAAGCTGTTTCTTTGTATCCCGATAGATACGGGCAACTTTGGCTTCGGCTCGTTTCACGAGATAGTGGAGCATTTGCAGGCGGGGGAGCTTGTTTCGCTATACCCCGAAGGGCACGTTAACGTAGAGGATACCAGCATAAAGGCGTTTAAATCGGGGGTTGTGCTTATGTCGCTTAAAGGCAAAAGCCCGATAGTGCCCGTATACATAGAGCCGAAAAAGCACTTTTACAACAGGCTTAAGGCGGTTATAGGCGAGCCTGTAGACATTGTTGCGCTGTACGGCGAAAAGCCAAGCTTTGCACAGGTGGAGGAGATTGCAAGGCTGCTTAAAGAAAAAGAAGAAAATTTAAAGAACTATATAAAGGAGAATTGATTTATGGTAACTCAATCCCGCGAAGTATTCAGAAAATACACAGACGATGCAACCTTTGACAAGATTAAGGAATATGAAACTATCAGCGAAATGTGGCAAGCATGCAAAACGGAATTTGCAAACAGCGTTGCCATAGAGGATGCAGGCGTTAAGTACACCTACGCAACGCTTGATAACGATGCGGCTACTTTCAGAACGCTTATAAAGGCAGAGGGTGACGATGCTATCCGCGTTGGTATACTTGCGGCAAACTCCTACGATTTTGTTAAGGCGTTTCTTGCAGTAACAACGCTTGGGTACACGGCAGTTGTTCTGCCCGCACAGCTTGACGCGATGACGGTTTTTGGCTGTTGTATGAAGTACGGCATAAGCAAGCTTGTTTATCAGCCCGAATTAGAGGAGAAAACCGCTATCCTTGCACAAAAGAACCCCACAGTTGCACTTATTAAAACTACGGACAGCGCCGATACCGCTACCGATATGCGCTTTACAAGCGGCAAAACACCCTGCGTTGTTATGTTCACAGGCGGTACAACGGGTAAAAGCAAGGGGGCGCTTTTGTCCAACGCCGCTATTATGCAGGGCGTTGTAAACGGCTGCTACGGCTACAAGGAGGTATTTGGGCAAAGATACATTCTTGTGCTTCCGCTTTCTCATATTTTCGGCTTGGTACGCAATTTGCTTACCTCGCTTTACACGGGCAGTACCTTGTTTATATGCAGAAACAACAAGGATATGTTCAGAGATATAGCGATGTTCAGACCTACGATACTTGTAGTTGTACCCGCGCTTGCCGAAATGGCACTAACGCTATCCAAAAAGTTTGGCAAAAATATGCTTGGCGCGGATATGAAATACATCATCTGCGGTGCCGCCGCAGTTGCGCCCTATCTTGTAACCGAGTATGCAAAGCTTGGGATAACGCTTTTCCCCGGCTACGGCTTAACGGAATCTGCAAACCTTGTATCGGGCAACCCCGAATGCCAAACCAAAACCGATTCCGTTGGTATCCCCTACCCCAACCAAGAGCTACGGATAGAAAACGGCGAGCTTTGGCTTAAAGGCAAAAATATGATGGAAGGCTATATTGGCGAGGAAGAAAACGCATACGAGGACGGTTGGTTTAAAACGGGCGACCTTGTTAGGCTTGATGAGGACGGTTTTCTTTACATTGTTGGCAGAATTAAGGAGATAATAGTGCTTGCCAACGGTGAGAACATCTCCCCTGCCGAAATTGAAGCAAAGTTTAACGCGCTTGACTGTATACAGGATTCCCAAGTGTTTGAGGACGTGAACGATTTCGGCGCGCATATCCTTGCTTTAGAGGTTGTTCCGCGCGCTACCGAGCTTGCAGGTGTTCCCGAAGAGGAGCGCGGAAGCTTTATCATGGGCGAGCTTGAGAAAGTTAACGCCTCGCTTTTGCCGCACGAGCGTGTAAATAAAATAACCATCAGAACAAGCGATTTCGAAAGAACGCCCAGTATGAAGATTGTGAGATATAAGAAATGCAACTAAGCAGAAACGAAATAATTGAAAAGCTTAAGGATATACTTGTTTCCGCGGGTGACGGTAACACGGCTATGGTGGACGGTTGCACGGAAAGCACTAAGCTTATTACAGAGCTTGGGCTTTCCTCCGTTAGCATGCTGTTTATGGTTATCGCCATCGAGGAGGAGTTTGGTATAAGATTTGATAACGTTGGCGTTTCGGATTTTGAAACGCTTGGCAACGTTGTGGACTATATAGAAGGCAAGCTTTAATAATGAAATGGCAACCCAACGAATGCCGCGCAGGCGATATGGTGCGGGTGCGGCTTGGCTCTATATACCATTACGGTATATTTGTAAGCGAGGACGAGGTTATACAGTTTGGTTTACCGCCAACGCCGCAAAACCTTGCAAAAAACAAGGATTTTACCGTTTGCACAACAAGCGTTTACGAGTTTTCCTGCGGGAATATAGTTGAAAAAGCGGTATTTAGCTTTAAGGAACGGCTAAAGAAGTTTTCACGCGCAAAAATCGTTAAAAACGCCATCTCTCATCTCGGAGAGGGCGGCTATAACCTGATACACAACAATTGCGAGCATTTTGTTTACCTTTGCGTGTTTGGCAAAAAGCGAAGCACGCAGGAGGAGGAGGCGCGCAAGCGCTGGAGCAACAGGCCCGTGCTGGACGTTTACGTTATGCCCATCCCCTCACAGGTGCAGATAACGCCCGTATACCCGAAAGCGCGCAATGCGGAGATAGAAAAATGCCAAAGCTTAGAGCTTAAAAACGCAAAATACTGCGTTTGGCAGTTACTTTTGCTTGCGGCGGAAAAAAGCCTTGGGCTTGAAGCTAAGGACATCTGCTTTAAAAAAAGCAAAGGCGGCAAATGGTATGCAAAAAATATGTGCTTTTCCCTATCGCATACCGATACTGCCGTAGCGGTTGCGGTATCAAAGCAAGAAGTTGGCGTTGACATAGAAAGCGTTTCGGGCTTTAGCGGCAAGGAAGAAAAGCTTCCCTTGCTTTGTGAAAAGGTGCTTACACAGCGCGAAAAGGGCGTTAAAGGTGCAGATAGCGTGCTTGGCTTTTTGCGGCTTTGGACGAAGAAGGAAGCCATATTTAAAGCAGGAAACGCAAAAAGCTTTGTGCCGTGCGATATCGAAACGGAAAGCTTTACAACGGCAACGCATATAATAAACGCACCAAACGAAGCCGTGGTTTCGGTTTGCTCCGAAAGTGCGGAGAAGGCTCGATACTACATCGTAAACGAAAGCACTGTAACAGCGGCGCAGAAGAAAAGGCTTGAGGCGGAGACGTAACTTTTATGAAAGCATTTCTTTTAATAACAGCGGCGGTATCGCTGGTTTATACCGTTTTTGTAATAGGCCCATCGGCAACTGTGTTTTTCACGTTTTTTGTGCCGTTTAAAGCTCCGTTGCACGAGGGCAAAAAGGCAAAAAACAGCTATCTGCGCCCTTATAACAAGCAGTTAGAGCGCGCACGAAAAGCGATAAACAGCCTTGAAAGCACGCCCATAACGCTAACGGCAAGGGATGGCGTTGCGCTTAAAGGCAGGTTTTACAGCCATCAAAGCAAAAAAACGGTTGTTTTCGCACACGGATACCGAACAAAGCCACTAACCAATATGCCCGTGCAGTTTGCGCTGTTTTATAACGAGGGGTTTAACCTTTTATGCTTCGACCAGCGCGCGCATTGGGAAAGCGGCGGAAGCTTTAGCGGCTTTGGCATTTTGGAGCAGTACGACCTTATGGAGTGGGTAAGCTGGGTTTTAGCGAACACCCAAACCGAGGAGGTTTTGATATACGGCACGTCTATGGGCTGTGTTGCAACGGGCTTCGCCTCCGATAAGCTGGATAGCACTAAGGTTAAAGCTATCGTTATGGACTGCGGCTACAGCTCTGTTTACAACCAGTTTTATAAGGAATGTAAGGCAAAGCGTATGCCTGCGCGGCTAATGATGCCTATAATCAGGCTGCTTGCAAAGCTTTTTATTAAGCAGGATATAAAAACGCCCGTGGCAAGCTCCTTAAAGGAAAGCCGTATACCCGCGTTTTTCCTGCACGGTACCAAGGATGAAACCGTGCCCTTTAGCTTCACGCAGGAAACGTTTGCGGCGCACGGCGCGGATAAGGAGCTGGCTTTGGTTGATGGTGCTAACCACACGCTTGCGCTTCTTGTTGGCGGCGATGAGGTTAAAAACAAGATGCTTAGCTTTATAGGTAAATACTTCACGGTATAATTTTTTTAAAATATACTTTCATTTTTAAAAAATAGTGCTATAATATCCACTTGAAAGGAGCGTTTATATGTATTGCAAAAATTGCGGAAATCAGCTTTCGGATACAGCTTTGTGCTGTGACCAATGCGGCACATCGGTTAATTCCGCGCCCGAAAACGCGGAAGAACGTAATGCACGCACGCCCATTTTGGTTTGGGGTATCATATCCGCCGCGCTTTGTCAAACCCCCGTGGCAGGAATTATCGTTTCCCTTATTGCAAGGTCTAAGGTGAAAAAGCACAAGGCTAAATACGGTAATTGCAACGGTACGGCAATGATTGGCGAAATACTAAGCCTTGTAGGGCTTATCGTAAGCATAGTAAGCACCGTTGTTGTAGCAGCCTTCTTTTTGTTCTATATATTTATGATGTGCGTTATTTTCTTTTTATCTATGATGGGTAGCGCAACAGCAATGGCGGCAATATTGTTTTAGCTTTTTTAAAAACCGATATCTATTTTAAAGCCTTATGGCTTTGGAACGGAAATATATGTTTATTTGAAGGAGATCTTTATTATGTACTGCAAAAATTGTGGTTTAACCGCACCCGAAGGCGCTGTTTTCTGCGCTAACTGCGGCGCGGCTATCCCCGCACAGGAAACCCCTGAGGCAACGGTTATTACCGATTCCCCCAGAAACAGCGAGTTAGCTACTGCCGCTGGCAGAAAAGCTATGATTTGGGGTATTATCGCTTTGGTGCTTAGCGAATGGGGTATAGTTGGCTTGATTATTTCCATCATCGCAAAGAAACATGTTAAGGGCTACATAGCAGAGTTTGGCCCCTGCACCGGTAAGGCAAAGGTTGGTCAGATACTTAGCACGGTTGCACTTATAGTAAGCATCGTTATGACCTGCGTATGGGCAATTTATATCGCGTACTTCGTATTTCTTATAATTTTCGCTGCTTCTGTAGGAATGTAAAGCTTTATTGAAGCACACGTATAGTACACCGAAAAAAGCTTATACTAACGGTGTGCTGTTTAGGAAAGGATATCTATGGTGAGCTTACTTAAAAAGCACAAAACTATAAAAAAGGTGCTGTTGGTTCTCTTGGTTTCCTTTCTGTCTTTTGTTGTTTTTTCCGTTGCGGCATCCGCCGTTGTATTTGAGTTTATCTTCCAACGCGCGGATTACTACGACGAAACCTTGCCAACTTACGCGGATTTAGACGAAAAGCTTTATCCGCGTAAGGAGGTTGGCTTTGCTTCAAGCAACGGAACGCTTTACGGTTACTTTTACGGGCTTGATATCGAAAGCAAAAACGGTGTTGTTATCATCGCGGGCGGCATACAAAGCAGCGCGGAACGCTATTTGCCTGCCGTTACGTTTTTTGTTGACAACGGCTGGTGCGTTTTCTGCTACGACGGTACGGGCGTTGGCAAAAGCGATGGTGATAGCCTTGTGGGGCTTCCTCAAAACAAGGTTGACCTTATAAACGCTATCGACTTTGTGCGCCAAGAGCCAAAGCTTACATCGCTTCCGTTGGTGCTTTACGGGCACAGCGTTGGTGGGTACGCGTCACTTGCGGCTATTAATGACAGACCCGAGGAAATAGCGGCGGTTGTTAGTATGGGTGCTTTCGAGGCGCCTGCTAAAACCATGCATTACCACGCCAAGCAATACGTTGGCATTTTGGCTGATATAGAGTATCCGTTTTTGTGTTTTCACAATTGGATGCTGTTTGGTAACGATGCAAACGAATCCGCTATCGACGCTATCAATTCCACGGATATCCCTATCCTGATTATCGAAGGCTCTGACGATAAGATCGTTCCCAAGGATATATCAATAGGGAACCGATTGGGGGATATAACCAACCCCAACGTTAGCTATATCGAAATAGACGATGACGGGCGCAACGGCCATTCCACAATGTGGCTTTCAGCCGATGCGGCGGTATACGGCGCAAAGCTGTACGCGCTTATCGAGCAGGACGATACGGCGGAATTGGATATCGACAGGTTGAGAGCGCACAGCGTTGACGAGGAGCTTATGAACTGCGTTTTAAGCCTGTTTAATGAAGCCGCGAAAGGTTAATTGTGATTATAGGTTGCGTAAGCAGCCTATTTTTATTATGTTTTTTTCAAAAAAGCATAGCCAAACGCAACTATATATGTTATAATACGGATTGAAAAAGGAGTTGATATATATGAGCATAAAAATTGGCATAATGGGCTATGGAAACCTTGGCAGAGGTATTGAATGTGCGCTAAAGCAAGCACCTGATATGGAACTAAAAGCAGTGTTTACAAGGCGCAAGCCCGAAACCGTGAAAATACTTACCGAGGGTGTGGGCGTTTATCATACAGACGAAGCAGAAAATATGAAAAACGATATAGACGTGCTTATCCTCTGTGGTGGAAGCGCAACAGATTTACCCGTTCAAACTCCAAAATACGCAAAGCTTTTCACCGTGGTAGACAGCTTTGATACCCACGCTAAAATACCTGAGCATTTTGAGGCTGTAAACGCCGCCGCAAAGGAAGGCGGCAACGTTGCGCTTATCTCCTGCGGGTGGGACCCCGGTATGTTTTCTATAAACAGGCTATACGCAAGTGCCGTTCTGCCCAACGGCAAGGATTATACGTTTTGGGGCAAGGGTGTAAGCCAAGGCCATTCGGACGCGATCCGTCGCGTTGAAGGCGTGCTGGATGCAAAGCAGTACACCATCCCGATAGAAAGCGCGCTGAACGCCGTTAGAAGCGGCGCAAACCCTGCGCTTACAACCAGAGAAAAGCACCTGCGTGAATGCTTTGTTGTTGCCGCAGAGGGTGCTGATAAAGCGCGTATCGAAGCAGAAATCAAGGCTATGCCCAACTATTTTGCGGATTATGACACCGTTGTTAATTTCATCTCGATGGAAGAGCTAAAGCGTGAGCATAGCGGTATCCCGCACGGCGGCTTTGTTATCCGCGCAGGCAAAACGGGCTGGAACAACGAAAACAGCCACGTTATAGAATACAGCCTTAAGTTGGACTCTAACCCTGAATTTACGTCCAGCGTTATCACCTCCTGCGCAAGAGCGGCGCACCGTATGAAAACAGAGGGGCAAACAGGCTGTAAAACCTTGTTTGACGTGCCGCCTGCCTATCTCTCTTCCCTCACGGCAGAGGAGCTTAGAAAAAATCTGCTTTAAAACCTAATATTCAAAACAGGCAACGGTACGGGCTATACCGTTGTCTGTTCGCATTTCAACCTAATGTTTTCCCAAAATATTCGGCAAAAAAAGCAAAAATGCTATTGATTTTTAAAAGCAAAAATGTTATAATACATTGAATATGTTTTACTATGTGTATTTATAGTTGTTTGTGAGGTTTTTGAATTAATGGACGGCGCAAAAAGCAATAATAACAATAAAGAGTATTTTACAATTGATTTATCGCACCTTTTAAAGAAGCTGTGGCAAAAGGCGTGGCTTATAGCAATATGCTCTATCCTTGCCGCGGCAATAGGCTTTTCCTATTCGGCGTTTTTCATTACGCCCAAGTATTCCTCCAGCGTTTTGCTGTATGTAAACAACAGCTCGTTTTCCTTGGGTAACACTAATTTCAGTATCTCCTCCTCGGAAATCAGCGCGGCACAAAGCCTTGTTAAAACTTATATAGTTATCCTTAAAAACCGCACCACGCTTGAAAAGGTTATAGAAAAAGCTGACGTTCCGTATACCTATGAAGAGCTTTATTCGATGGTAAACGCCTCCTCTGTAAACAATACCGAGGTTTTGCAGGTTAGCGTTACGGGAACTGACCCTTACGAGGCTGCAAAGATTGTAAACTGCATTGCGGAGGTTTTGCCGCAAAGAATATCCGAAATAATAGAAGGCAGCTCTATGGAGATAGTTGACGTGGGCGTTCCCCATCTGCAAAAGGTCTCCCCAAGCATCACTAAATATACGGTTGTGGGCTTATTGTTAGGATTTATGCTATGCGTTGGCATACTTGTTGTTAGAGTTTTGATGGACGATACCGTACACGATGAAGAGTACATTCTTCAGAACTACAACTATCCTATATTGGCTAAGGTGCCCAACCTGATTGATGACGGTGGCAGCAATTACAACTACTACAGCTACAAAAGCAAACAAACGAAAGCGGGTAAATGATAATGGCAAAAACCAAAGGTGCCAATAACCAACAAAAATTCAGCAGAAAAACCTTGCACAAAAACTTGAATTTTACTGCTACCGAACAATATAAGCTTTTGCGTACAAACCTTTCCTTCACCCTGCCGGAGGAGGAGGGCTGTGCCATCATCGGCGTAACAAGCTCTATGCGCGGCGAGGGTAAAAGCACAACGGCGATAAACCTTTCCTACGTTTTGGCAGAGGACGGTAAACGCGTTGTGCTGGTGGATGCGGATTTGAGAATACCCAGCATCGCAAAAAAGATGGAAATTCAAAGCACACCGGGGCTTGCGGATATGCTTTTAAGTGCGGAAAATCGCCAGCTTGAGCTTTACAAATCCTCAACTCTTGATAACTGGTGCATTCTCCCTTCGGGCACTTTGCCTCCCAACCCGTCGGAGCTTTTGGGCTCTAATAAAATGGAAAAGGTTTTGCAAATACTTTCCGAAAAGTTTGATTATATCGTGATAGACCTTCCGCCTGTGAACATCGTTTCCGATGCGTTGGCTATCTCTAAGTTCATTACCGGTATGATAGTTGTTGTAAGAGAGGACTATACCGAAAAGAAGGAGCTGGATTTGTGCTTTAGGCAGCTTAAGCTTTCCAATGCAAACGTGCTTGGTTGCGTGCTTAACGAGGCTAAAAACGGAAAAGGCCCTTACGGTAAGTACAGAAAGTATTACAAATACTATAGATACTATACAAGCTAAGCTAAGGGTGATAGCTTATGGTTGATTTTCACAGCCACATACTTCCCGGTGTTGACGATGGCAGCAAAAGCGTGGAGGAAAGCTTGGCGCTTATTGATATGCTTTACCGCCAAGGTGTTGATACCGTTGCGGCAACGCCGCACTTTTATGCCGATAACGAAAGCGTGGATAGTTTTTTGAAGCGGCGCGAGGATGCTTTTTTAAGCATTGTTCCCCACCTTTCAAAGGATAGCCCCACGGTTTTGCTTGGTGCCGAGGTTAGCTATTACGAAGGCGTAAGCCGTTTAAACGGGCTTGAAAGGCTGCGTATAGGTGACAGCAAGCTTTTGCTTATGGAAATGCCTTGTGCGCGATGGAGCAATTCGGCAGTTAAGGAGCTTTTGATGCTTTCAAGCAACCCGGCTATAAGCCTTGTGATAGCACATGGGGAGCGGTACTTGAAGCTTCAAAGCGATAAAACCGTTAATCTGCTTTTACAAAACGACATTCTGATACAAACCAATGCATCTATGTACTTAAGCTTTTTTGACCGTAAAGCCGCAATAAAGGGCTTGAAAAACGGTGTGTACCACCTTTTAGGCTCTGATTGCCATAACACAAGCACAAGGCCGCCGCGTATTGGTGAAGCCTTTGAGCATATACAAAACAAGCTTGGTGCTGATTTTGTAAACGATATGTGTGCTTTTGCATACAGTTTAATAAATAAATAACTATACTTTACCGAAAGGAATAGAGATTATGAAAAAATTTGCAGCTTTAATTCTTGCGTTAGTTATGTTGTATACTTTAAGCATCCCTGCTTTTGCCGCACCCGGTGCTTTTGTTTCCAGCCCCGGTAATTCCGGCGCGCCCTCTTTGGAGGATTTCTTTAACGAAAGCCCTGAATGCTTTGCAGAGCTTGTTATTACCGCTTATAAGGACCGCGCTACACTTAATGACGAAAAGAAAACCGATTTGGAAAAGGCTTATCAGGATATCGTAAACGCTACCGACCTTTCCGCTTTAAACAGCTCGCTTGCAGATGCGGCTAAAGCTCTCGGCGTTAAGACTACCGACCTTGCAGTAAGCGATTTGTTTGACCTTAGCTATTACAGCTGTGAGCATCACGAGGATCACGGTGCTTTCACCATCAAGCTTAAGGCTAACACCTTTAGCAAATTTGTTAAGCTTATGCATTACAACGGTAGCTCTTGGGAAATTATTGAAAATGCAACGGTTGATGGAAACGATATCTTAACCTTCACCGTTAAAGATTTTTCGCCCTTCGCAGTTGTTGTAAACACGGCTGAACCCAGCACAGGCACAGGTGATAGCGGCATTATATTCTACGTTTTGTTGATAGTTGCTTCCGCAGCAGGTATTGTTGCTGTTGCTTACCAAGCCAAAAAGGCACGCTAATTTGCGGGAGAAGCTTATATGAACAAAAGCAAAGCAGCCAAAATAAAATATCTTCGCTATGTGCTTATAGCGGTTCTTATTGTTTTGCTTTTAAGCTCTGTTGTTATGCTTATTAACGCTTGGGAAAAAAGGCATGGCACCTATACAAAAGAGGACAGCAACAGCGTTAGCACCACCATTAATTACGAGGGTGATAGCTACAGCATAAATAAAAACATCCAAGCCTTTCTTGTTATAGGCGTGGATAAGTTTGAAAAGGATGTAGACAACAGCTCGTACAACACGGATATGAACGCGGACTACGTTGTGCTTTACGTGCTTGATAACGAAAACAAAAAATGCACTGCCCTGCAAATAAGCCGTGATACTATGGTGGATATCAACAAGCTTGGCTTAGGCGGCGTTAAGGTAGGCACTTATAACGGTCAGCTCTCGCTTTCGTACAGCGAGGGCACGGGCGGCAAGATAAGCTGCCGCAACACGGCAGATGCTGTTTCCGCCTTGCTTGGCGGCGTTAGGATAAGCCATTACGCCTCCGTTACGATGGACACGGTTGCTACGCTTAACGACCTTGTTGGCGGTGTAGAGCTAACCGTGCTTGACAGCTTTAGCGGTATTGACAGCACGCTTGTTAAAGGCGAAACGGTGCTTCTTAACGGTGAGCAGGCGCTTAAATACATACGCAGCCGCCAAGGGATGGACGATAGCACCAACAATAACCGTATGAACCGCCAAAAGCAATACCTTGGAGCACTTGCCGAAAAGCTTAAAGGCTGCGCCGCAGAGGACGAGGAGTTTGTGTTTAACGCAATAGAAAAGATTAACTCCTGCCTTGTTTCCGATTGCAGTGTTAACCAGCTTGAGGAGTTAGCCGAAAAGCTTACTGGCTACGAAACGGAAATACGCATACTTGAAGGTAAAAGCTCTATGGGCGAGCAGTATATGGAGTTTTATGCAGACGAAAAACAGCTTAAGAAAACCGTCGTTGAGCTGTTCTATACTAAAGACAATTAAAGGCAAGGGGCTGTCTCATAGCATTAACAAATTGTGAACGCTATGTGCAACCTTAACAAAAAATCAAGGGCGTTATTTGACTGCCCTTGATTTTTTTGTTACTTTTGTATATGGTTTCATCTCAAAATTTCAATTTGAGACAGCCCCTTTTATAATACTTATTTGCATCGCTTTGCAACGTATTCTGCCAAGTTAAAAGCCGTTTCGTAATACCGTTGGCCGCGAAAGTTTGCAAAGCTTGTCAATATCCGCACCTGAAAACGCCCCTTAAACTGCGGAACAAGCTTTGCCCATTGATATTCGGGATATTCGTTTGATACGTACATTATCTTGTTTTGATACGGCAGCTTATCAAACCGTGCCATAAGCTGTGGCTTATTCATCCCATCGTGATTAGTGGCTATAATAAAAACGTTGTCCCATACTATGCGCTTTGCACGCTCATAAAACTTGTTTTTTGCCTCTTCCTCGCTTTTATAGTGAACAAAACGTATCTCCACATCGTCAAGCATTGCTATGGGATAATCGTAGCCCTTGTATTTTATAAACTGCATTTCCCTGCTTAGATAATACTTAGGGCGCTCAATAAACCGCAAAAAATCCTCGCCATCCATAGCGGTGTTTATCAAAGGAGAAGTAAACTCCTTACCCGCGTCGTGATAAAACACGGTGCCTAAGCAATTGTTACTAAAAACGGTGAAATTGCAATCCTTAAGCTTCTCACTCAAGTACGCATTAAGGCACCGCCTTTTTCTTTTCCCGCAAAGCTCCCTTGCCTTAAGCAATATACGGCGTGGCAAGGCGTATCTTTTTTTATCTCGTTTTATGCTTGTGTCGGATAACATTACCACACCTCCTTACGCTTGATATTTTAACATAAACGCCTCTTTAAGTCAACACCGCTAACAGCCGCCAAACATAACACGGCGTGGTTTATTGTTTGTATGTGAACTGACAATGTAAAACAATCTAAAAACTATAAACGCTTTGCGTTTTTAATAAACAAACAATATTTTTTTGTTGACTTTATTTATAATATGTAGTATAATGCATATGTTTACAGCTTTTAGTTCCTCTGTATAAACCGCCAAGATATTTTATGAAGCTGTGCGTATTTTAACTATGATTGTATCTAAAGCAAAAAGATAAGGTTGTTTTTGTTGTTTTTTTGCGATCTTAGCTTTTTGTATATCGTATTTGAAGGCCGTGCTTTACAGCACAGCCTTTCGTTTTTGCTTTTAGTATTTATGCCTGCTCGAAAGCGCTTTTGTCAAGACCGCATACGGGGCAAACAAAATCGTCTGCTATGTCTTCCCACTTGGTGCCGGGGGCGATACCGTTATCAACGTCACCTACAGCTTCATCATATTCGTATCCGCAAGGACAAATGTATTTCATAATCGTTCTCCTTTTAATTAACCAAAGTATCTGGCAAGAAGGCCTTCAAACGCCTTGCCGTGCCTTGCTTCGTCACGAGCCATTTCGTGAACGGTGTCATGTATTGCATCAAGGTTAAGCTCTTTTGCCATCTTTGCAAGCTCAAACTTGCCAAGGGTTGCGCCGTTTTCTGCTGCAACGCGCATCTCAAGGTTCTTCTTGGTGGAATCAGTAAGCTCTTCACCCAAAAGCTCTGCAAACTTTGCAGCATGCTCTGCTTCCTCAAAAGCTGCCTTTTCCCAGTAAAGTGCGATTTCGGGATAGCCCTCTCTTGCGGCAACTCTTGCCATTGCAAGATACATACCAACCTCAGAGCATTCGCCCATAAAGTTAGCGCGAAGGCCTTCTTTTATTGCCTCGGGTGCGTCCTTAGCAACGCCAAGGATATGCTCTGCTGCCCAAGAAAGCTTTTCTGCCGTTACTTCATCAAATTTATCGTTGCCTGTTACCTTGCAACGGGGGCACTGTTCGGGAATATGGTCTGAATTAATAATTTCTCCGCATACTTTGCATCTGTACTGTTTCATAGTTTTTCCCTCCAAAAATGTTAATTTATTATAATTTTTCTATAAGCTTTTCTATGGGAATTTCCGTATTAATCATTTCCCCTATGGTTATCGCATCAAGGCTTTGCGTTATCTTGTTGTTTAACGCCTTAAACATCTTGTGAAACCTGCAACAGCTTTTGTTTGGGTTGCGCGTACAAATGTGCTCACTGTTTAAGCACTTCTGCACCTCAATGGGGCCGTCTATCGCCTCTATAACGCGCCTAACGCTTAGCTCCGCAGGATTTGCATATAAGCTGTACCCGCCAGACACGCCACGCGTTGCCCTTACTACGCCCAGCAACGAAAGCTTACGCAATATCTTCATTGCAAACCGCGGCGGTATACACACGCTTTCGGCTATCTGCGGTGCGCCTATCGGCACATCGCTTGCGGCAAGCAGGCTTGTTATCCTTAAAGCGTAATCCGCCTCTTGCGTAATTCTCATGCACGCCTCCAAAACAATACCTTTTTGGTGTGGTTTTATTATAGCGCATATTTTCCCCGTTGTCAATACCTTTTTTTATTTTTTTATAAAAAACTTATATCTTGCGTTATCAGCATATATTTGTTATAATAACTGATAAGGAGAGATTATTTATGAAAGCTGTTTTTGATGCGATAATCGCGTTTGAAAAGGAATTTAACGTGCTTACCGTGTTGCTTAGGATAGTGATTGCCGTTATATTCGGCGGCATTATCGGCTTTGAGCGTGGAAAGCACGGGCGGCAAGCAGGTATGCGTACGCATATTTTGGTATGCTTGGGCGGCACTATGTCGGCGCTTATCGGCGTTTACGGCACGCGCTTTTTAGGCTTTGACGGGGACCCGTTTCGTATAGCGGCACAGGTTGTTTCCGGCATAGGCTTTTTGGGCGCGGGGATGATAATCGTTAAAAGTGACAGGCTTATTACAGGGCTTACAACAGCCGCCATTATGTGGACAACGGCAATAATAGGTATAGGAGTTGGCATTGGATTTTACAGCGGTGCGCTTATTGCGGTTGTGGCTTGCGTTTTTACTGCCGCTATGCTCACACGCATAGAGCGCAAAAGAAGAACCTCCACGCGCGTGTATATGGAGGTAGATAACCTAAAAAACCTTGAGGCTATCACCGAAAGGACGAGAAGCTTGTTGCCACCCGATGCGTTTGTGGAGGTGGCTGCCCCCAAAAGCGGAACGGCAGGGCATATGGGCATATCCGTTATATCAACGGGGCTAAAGGATTACAAAGAGTTTGCCGCAAAGCTTAAAGAGCTGGACGGTATACATTTTATTATACTTGAGTAATAAAAAATACATAAAATGCAAGAGGTGGCAAGATGTTTATTACAAATGATATCAAATACATTGGCGTGAACGACCATAAGGTGGATTTGTTTGAGGGGCAGTATATCGTGCCCAACGGTATGTGTTATAACTCCTACGCCATTATGGATGAAAAGATTGCCGTTATGGACACGGTGGATGCAAACTTCACACACGAATGGCTGGACAATTTGCAAAACACTTTAGGGAACAAAAAGCCCGATTACCTTATAGTTCAGCACATGGAGCCGGACCATTCCGCAAACATATACAATTTTGTAAAAGCGTATCCGGAGGCAAAAATCGTTTCCTCTGCAAAAGCGTTTGCGATGATGAAGAACTTTTTCGGCACCGATTTTGCTGATAAGCAGATAGTTGTGGGCGAGGGTAGCACGCTTTCGCTTGGCAAGCACAACCTAACCTTCGTTACCGCGCCTATGGTGCATTGGCCGGAGGTTATAGTTACCTATGACAGCACGGACAAGGTTTTGTTCTCTGCCGATGGGTTTGGCAAATTCGGTGCGCTTGACATTGAGGAGGACTGGGCGTGTGAAGCAAGGCGCTACTATATAGGCATAGTTGGCAAATACGGCGCTCAGGTACAAAACCTGCTTAAAAAAGCCGCAGGGCTTGATATACAGATAATATGCCCGCTGCACGGGCCCGTGCTTACGGAAAACCTTGGCTATTATCTTGGGCTTTACAACACTTGGTCAAGCTATCAGCCTGAGGAGGAAGGCATTGTTATAGCTTACACCTCCGTTTACGGGAACACTAAAAAGGCGGTTATGCAGCTTGCGGAACAGCTTAAGGCAAACGGTTGCCCCAAGGTTGTAGTAAACGACCTTGCGCGCTGTGATATTGCAGAGGCTGTTGAGGATGCGTTCCGTTACAGCAAGCTTGTTTTAGCTACTACAACTTATAATGCCGACATCTTCCCCTTTATGAAGGAATTCATCCATCATTTAACAGAGCGTAATTTCAGCAACCGCACGGTAGCTTTTATAGAAAATGGCAGCTGGGCTCCGCTTGCAGCAAAGATTATGAAGGAAATGCTTGCTAACTGCAAGAACTTAAGCTATGCCGACACAACGGTAAAGCTTCTTTCCGCGCTTAACGATGAAAGCAACGCGCAAATATCCGCTTTGGCAGAGGAGCTTTGTAAGGACTACCTTGCACAGCAGGACACTACCGCAAATAAAAACGATATGAGCGCGCTTTTCAATATCGGCTACGGCTTGTACGTTGTTACCTGTAACGACGGCAAGAAGGACAACGGCTTAATAGTAAACACCGTAACGCAGGTTACTAACACGCCAAACAGAATTGCCGTTACCATAAACAAAGAGAACTATTCGCACCACGTTATAAAGCAAACGGGCGTTATGAATCTCAACTGCCTTTCTGTGGACGCGCCCTTTGCCGTGTTTGAAAAGTTTGGGTTTGCAAGCGGCAGAAACACCGATAAGTTTAAGGATTGCACTCCGCTTCGCTCTGATAACGGGCTTGTATTCCTGCCAAGGCATATTAACTCCTTTATGTCCTTGAAGGTTGAGCAGTACGTGGATTTAGATACGCACGGTATGTTTATCTGCTCCATAACCGAGGCAAGGGTTATATCCGATAAGGAAACTATGACGTATAACTATTATCAAAGCAACGTTAAGCCCAAGCCGCAAACGGAAGGCAAAAAGGGCTGGGTGTGCAAGGTTTGCGGATATATCCACGAGGGCGATTATCTGCCTGAGGACATTGTTTGCCCGCTTTGCAAGCACGGATACGCTGATTTTGAAGAGATACAATAACCCCTAAAAAAGCAATACCGCATTGGCACAAAAACCAGTGCGGTATTTTTTCATTTAATAAAAATGCCGTTTGCGGCAAAAATATTAGATGAAGCTATTGCTTTTTTTAAGAATGTGGCGTATACTATATCTAACAAAACTGCCGTTTGCGGCAAAAATATTAGATGGAGGTTATCGTGGAAATTAAAAGAGACGTATATTTGAACAGGCTTATCGTTAGAAAACACAACGGCTTCATCAAAGTTATTACCGGTATTCGCAGAAGCGGAAAATCGTATTTGCTTAATAATTTGTTTTATAATCACTTAATCTCTGAAGGTATCTCAAATGACCATATAATTAGATTTGCATTTGACTCTGCAGACGATTTGATAAAAATCGGGGAAAATCCCATCGTGCTTGATAACGAGCGAGAGGACAGAAAGGTTGATCCCACAAAATTCTTAAATTGGCTGCAACCCCAAATCGGTGATAATGATATGCACTACGTTCTGCTTGACGAGGTGCAAAAGCTTGGCGCGTTTGAATCCGTTATGAACGGATTCCTTCGCAAAAATAACCTTGACGTGTACGTTACCGGAAGCAACTCCAAATTTTTATCTAAAGACATCCTAACCGAGTTTGAAGGCAGAGGAGATGAGGTTCACGTTCTACCTCTTTCGTTCTCAGAATATTATGCATTTAAAAACGGCGATAAAAGCGAAGCCTTTGACGATTATTCTATCTATGGAGGTTTGCCCGCCGTTGCACTTATGGCTACCGAAGAGCAGAAATCCAATTATCTTATTTCCCAAATGCAAAATCTCTATTTGCGCGATATAAAAAACCGATACAGCTTGCAGGATGAAGCAACCGTGGGGGAGGTTCTTGACGTTATCGCTTCCGGCATTTCGTCCCTAACCAACCCTCGCAATATCGCCGCCACTATGAACAGCGTTCACGAAAGGAAGATATGCGAAGCTACCGTGGAGCGCTATATCTCCCATATGGAGGATGCTTTTATGCTTACCCGCGTAAAGAGGTACAACGTAAAGGGCAGGAAGTATATCAGTACTCCTTACAAAATCTACTTCGAGGATATCGGCCTTCGCAATGCTCGGCTTAATTTCAGGCAAATCGAAGGAACTCACATTATGGAAAACATCATCTATAACGAGCTTCGTTACAGAGGCTATCACGTGGATGTGGGGATGGTGGAAACGCGTGAAAGAGATGCAGAGGGTAAAGAAGCTCGCGCTCAGCTTGAAATAGATTTTATTGCAACTATCGGTAGCAAAAAGTATTATATTCAATCTGCGTACGCAATCCCCGATAGGGCTAAGTATGAGCAAGAAACCGCCTCTTTTGACAAAACTATGGATTCGTTTAAAAAAATCATCATCGTGGAAAAAAGCATGAAGCCGCGCCGCGATGAAAAGGGATACGTTATGATGGGGGTAAAGGAGTTTTTGCTTGACAAGGATAGCCTTGAAGCGTAAACAAAATCCCTCCAACAAAAATTACGAGGTTGCTCTATAAGAACAACCTCAGCTTGATGACAAACCTTGTCATCAAGCTGGCAGAGTGCTGAGAAAGAGTGCAGACAAGACGAACCGAGGCGAGAACTGTACTAAGTACTGTGAGCCGAGGTTCGTTTTGAACGAAAAAATACAATAATTGAAGAAA
>JAZNUB010000018.1:0-8092 GCA_045592105.1 Eubacteriales bacterium
GTTATTCTTTCTACTTGGCATAGAACTCGCAATTCTGCTCAAAAAGGAATTTCTTGGCACTTCACTACCGACAATGCTCGCGTTAAGCTTAAACACCTATATCCCGAAATAAAGTTTTAATATTAACGATGTACTACAACTAAGGCGGTACGCTTCATCTTCAAACAAAACCCCGTTGCGGTGCGTAGGGTCGATTCACGAATCGACCGCCGCGTTGCGGTTATATGCGGCGTTTAGCTTTAAATGCCGCGCTCGGCGGGAGCAAGCCCCCGCCCTACGTTGAAGCATTCGTTTCATCTTTAAACCAAACCCCGTTGCATTGTATAAGGCTTTAATTTAACAAAAAGGATCACCTATGAAATCAAAAACACCTTTTATTATGTTGATTATAGCGTTATTTTGTTTTACAAGCGGATGTTTATTTTACGCGTTTTATACAAAATATAATTTATCGCTTTTATTTGATACATTCGTGTTTTTTATAGCTATAGTAGCACATTTCTTTATAATGTTTCTTACTGCGCCAATTGTTCAAATCGTTTTTAAGAAAAAATTTGATTATAATTCCAATTGGTTCAAATTAAAGAAATACGAAAACCAACTATACGCATTTTTAAAGATAAAAAAATGGAAAAACAAAATTGTAACCTATAACAAAAAGCTATATTCTGTAAAAAAACATTCTTTGATAGACACTATTATGCTTACCTGTCATGCCGAGGTTGTGCATGAGCTTATTGCTGTCACAAGCTACTTGCCTATTATATTGGGTGCTTTTTTAGGGGATTATCACATATTGGTTGTTATGTCTGTTGTTTTTAGTGTGGCGCACGTTCCGTTTATCTTGGTTCAGCGTTACAACCGCCCTCGATTGGTTAGCCTATACTTTAAATACAATTCAGCCCTATAAATCAGATTATTTAACAATATGTAAAGCTTTTGCGGTAGTTTTTATACCGAAACCACTAAATCAAGCAAGGAGAAAGCTTATGGCAAAATTAGAACAAACACTTAGCGGTAACTTTGATCAAATACTAAATAAAATTCAAAACGGAATACTGAAAGGCAGTATGTCTGCTTCTCTTGAAGATGCAAGCGATTTTAGCAGCGGCGAGGCAAGATGCAGCGTTCGTGTGTTTGAAAGATACAGCTATGCAGGCGGAAACCGCGTTAGCCTTAGCGTAACGCTGTTTCAAAACGGAAACGAAGCCATTCATTTATCCGCTATCACGTCCGGAGGAAGCCAGGCGTTGTTCTTTAAAATCAACACCTGGGGCGAAGAAGCGTTTCTTGATAAGCTGAAAGAGCTGCTTTAGTCAATTACCAAAAACATATCGTCGTTACTTAAAAAATGGAAAAACGAAATAAATTTTTATCTTATTTATTACCGTTTCGCTGTATCGTTTTTTTGCTGATTTTTGTAGTTGGAGCATCTGTTGTGGGCAAAAAAACGGACGCTATTAGTAATTGGTGGTCTGTTGTTGCAAGCATAGTTAATATTATCACAATATGGGTTTTATTTTTCATTACAAAAAAGCAAGGAAGCAATTATTGATGTAGCTACGGTTATGCAAATATTGGCTACTTCTTTAGTTCCCGAACTGTACGAAACAATGTGCGGTATGTAGGCTAATTTCAATTTCACAAACACATAAAAACAGATGGGCTTGCCCTTTTTTTGGGCAAACCTCAGCTTGATGACAAACCTTGCCATCAAGCTGGCAGAGTGCTGAGAAAGAGCGCAGACAAGACGAACCGAGGCGAGAACTGTACTAAGTACTGTGAGCCGAGGTTCGTTTTGAACGAAAAAATACAATAATTGAAGAAATTTCGAGGATGAAACTCCTCGAATTTTCTTCTTTATGGGAATGAAATTTTGTTTTTTCGTGTTCTGTGCCTTTGTCAGCGGTCTGAAGCCTTTTGCTTTTTTCTTGCTTACGGTATATACAACCTTAAGAAATTGTGATATAATACTGCTACAAATAGGGTTAAGGGGGATAAAATGAAAATAGAAGAATACGGCATTGGAAACGAAAAAACAATAGTTATGCTTCACGGTGCGTTTTTCGTACACAGCTTTGGCAAACAATATCCTTTGTCAAAAGATTATCATATCGTTGTTCCCCACATAATGGGATTTGGTGATAATACGGAAAAAGCTTTCCGTACCGATGATTGTATAAACGAACTATATGGGTTTATTAAATCTCTAAATAAAAAAGTTATGCTGGTTGGCTTTTCGCTTGGAGCTCAACTTGCTTTTAAATTAGTGTCACAGCACGAAGAATTGTTTGAAGCGGCAATAATCGTAAGCCCTTGGTTAATAAAAGACGAGCGCAAGCTACAAAGCGTTTTAGAATTGAATAAAAAACAATTCAGGTCATTACAAAACAAGTTCAAATGCGGTTTTATCGGCTTAATGAACGGGCTTCCGCCAAAGGCGTGCAAGGAATTTGTTTCACAAATGCAAAAGGTGAAAGAAGAAACAATCCATAATATTGTATACAACGGAATCTCTGTTGAAAGCGTTCCCGAATTTAAAAACCTTTCTATTCCGATATTAGCGTTGGCAGGCGCAAAGGAAGAAGCGGAAGTTCAAAACAGCGTAACAAAAATGTTTGAAATTAATAAAAATTGCAAGTTTGAAATTTGGGAAAAAGCAGGGCACAACATCCCGCCGTTGTTCTCAAAACGATTTAATCAACTTATCCGCACTTTATATTAAACTATTATGTGTGCGTGGCATTGAGAAAAAAGAGAAAGAAGTGATTATAGTGAACACCGCACAAAAAAGAAATACCGGCATCGACCTGCTGCGAATAGTTTCCATGGCGATGGTTGTTGCCCTGCACGTTTTAGGTCAAGGTGGGATCTTGGGCGCGTCCGCTGAAAGGTCTGCCAACTATAATATAGCTTGGTTTTTAGAAATAGCTGCATATTGCGCTGTGAATTGTTATGCACTTATTTCCGGATATGTTGGCATACGCGCAAAGCATAAAGCGTCAAATATTATTATGCTTTGGTTGCAGGTTGCGCTTTATTCTATATCAATTGCCACAATTATGTATTTTACTCACGATGTAGTTGATTTTAAATACATATTTAATGCTTGCTTTCCTGTTACCTTCTCGTTTTATTGGTACTTCACGGCTTATTTCGCTATGTGGTTTTTCATCCCCCTAATGAACGCGGCAATTAACGGTTTGCCGAAGAAAAAATGCGGGCTTATATTAATATCAACAAGTGTAATTTTGCTTCCTATTTCGTTAGTTACCGATGCGTTTAGTATAAACGGCGGCTATGGGGTTCTTTGGCTTTGTTATCTTTACCTCATTGGCGCGTATATAAGCAAGTATGGCTTTTTTGTAGGAACAAGTTGCTGGAAGTCAATCTCTGTATATTGCGCATGTATAGTAATAACTTTCAGTTATCTGACATTAACCCCTATATTTTGGCATCCCAGCTCGTTACTGATAAATTATGTTTCTCCTTTTATGCTAATTGCAGCGATTGCCCTATTGGTGTTCTTTATTAACCTGAAAATACCCGCTAAACTAACAAAAGCGATAACCCTAATATCTTCGTTATCTTTTAGTGTTTATTTAATACACACTCATCCGTTAGTGTTTGAGCACGTTTTGAAAGGCAAATTCGCATTTTTGGCATCCACAAACCCAATTATAATGACGGCAATTGTGTTTATAGGAGTAATAGGCATATTTGTTATTTGTGCGGTTATCGACTATTTGCGCCTTTGTCTTTTCAAAGCTCTTAGAATACGGCAGCTCTTGGTTTGGATAGAAACACGAATGGGTGCTTATATAAAAAGCGTTTCTAACAAAGCTTTTGGCTTGGACAAATAAGAATTTGACAAGGGGATTCTATGAAATTGGCGGTGTATAAAATATGGCAATGCACGTGGGGCTTTCTTCAATCGTTATTAGGCTTTATTGTGTTTCTAACGCACTATAAAAACAAACATTTTTGGTATCACGGGGCGTTAGTTACGGTTTGGGAGCCCAAAACAAGCGTATCCTTGGGGTTGTTTGTGTTTGTTACCTCCGAACCTTTTTTTGCAAAGAAATACGAAGGGCAAATTAGCGTTAAAGAGCTTTCAAGCCAACTGCTTGTTCACGAATACGGACATACAATTCAATCTCTTATGTTAGGGCCGCTATATTTGGTTGTAATCGGAATACCTTCCACATTGTGGGGCTTTTTAGGAGGGAGAAAACGCAGGGATAAGCAAATTCCATACGGTTCATTTTTTACCGAAAAATGGGCAAATCATCTTGGAGAATGGGTTACGGGTGAAAAATCCATTGGTAATTTGGTTTTAGAATAGAGATACCGGCTTTTGATTTGCCGAATAGAATTTACCGGACACCCTATGTCTACCACAATATTACGGCATTTCTCGCTTTGTGTCGTTGTATTTATATTAGGCTTTTGATATGATTGTTCACGAAAGGGGGCAGCTTAATGAACCAACAGAAAATGGGGGAATTTCTAAAACACCTACGCAAAGAAAAAGGGTTTACCCAAGAACAACTGGCAGAGCGTTTCTTTGTATCTTCCCGAACTGTATCTCGATGGGAAACGGGCAGCAATATGCCGGATGTAAACACGCTTATTGAACTTGCGGACTTCTATGACGTAGATATTCGTGAAATCATTGATGGAGAAAGGAAAAGCGAGAATATGGATAATGAAATGAAGGATACCTTGAAGAAGTTTGCGGAATATGCCGCAGAGGAAAACCAAAAGCGCCATAAACGGCTACTCATCCTTCTGGCAGGCGCAGCTGCACTTAGTTTTGTCTGCCGTATGTTGTTTGGAAGTGATTTCGTAGGTCTGTTCTATGGAATTGTTCCCGAGAATATTTGTAATAATATCACATCGTTTACATTCGGTCTTGCTGATGCAGCATTGGCGTTGTATATACTGCACCAACTGGGCGCGTTTGATAAAATCGGTTTATGGAAAAAGAACCATAGAGAAAACAAAAAGTAACTGCGGAATACCAATTCCGATTTGCCGAATAGATAAAGAGCAGATGGGTTCGCTTCATAACCCGCCTGCTTTTTTGTTATGCCGTTTTTTGCAAGAAATAATAATGCCCTCCTCCTGCCTAACACCCATAAACCTTTAATAAAGCTACGAATATATACTTTTATTCTTTTATGTTTTGTGATATAATGCTGTTCGATAAAATTAAATTTGCAGGATGCAGGTATGTTATAATGAAAAGAGTAATCTTTGAAAAATCTATACTAAGTTGTGTGCTGATTTTTCTTATATGCTGTATCGCAAGAGTTGTAGAGTACTTTTGGATAAGAACAGACGAAACAATCCTATCAGAGAATTTTATACATAAGGTTTTTGGCATAATTGTTTTGGTGGCAATGCTTGTGTTATCAAAGCTTTCTTGGGATAGCATTGGATTTACAAAAACTAAGATTGTGCAGAACATCTTAAAAGGATTGGCGTTGGGAGTTTCCTGCTTTTCAATTGCTTATTTTGTAGAATGTGTTTTGCTGTATTGCGTGAATGGAAATGTTCAGCTTTCTGTTTATACAAGCGGTTTTTCGTTAAACGGCGAGGCGGTTAAGCAAAACGGAATTGGATTAATTCTGCTTTGTATTGCTTTTAATCTTATAAATGTTTGGATGGAAGAGGGTATATTTCGAGGACTTTTCTCTCGTCTGCTTAAAAACAAAATGAGTTTCAAAGGTGCTGTATTTTTTATTGCCTTATTATTCGGATTTTGGCATTGGGTTATGCCTATGAGAGACTATATAGAGGGTAACTCATCTCTCGGTAATTTGCTTGTAATGGGAATTGGATATATTATTTTGTCGGGGGTTATGAGCATAAAGTGGTCGGTGCTTTATAAAATGACAGGCTCACTATGGATGGGGCTTGGAGATCACTTGTTCAATAATATTGTTGTAACAAATCTTTTGCACGTAATATCTAACAACGAAGCTGATAATATGCAGATTGTAAGAATACTAATAGGTCAGCTTATATCTTTTGTTTTAGTGATGAGTTACTGCAAAAAAAGCGTAGCTGGGCAAATGCCGGGTGGATTGGATTGAGCCGGAACAAAAAACTTGAATTTGACGGTAATTTTGGTATGCGAACAAAAAAGGTTGTTGTTCTGCCGTATGACAGAACATGGAAATTTGCTTTCGAAGAAATAAAGAGGGAAATTGAAGGTGCAATCGGTGATTTTATTATCGGCATTGAACACGTTGGAAGCACATCTGTCGAAGGAATGTCTGCCAAGCCTTGCATTGATATTGATGTGATTATTAAGAATTACTCGGTATTCACTGCGGTGGTTAACGGTTTGAAAGCAATCGGATATATCCACGAGGGGGATCTTGGTATTGAAGATAGAGAAGCATTTAAGTATTCGGGCAAAGAGCATCTGCAATTGCATCACTTGTATGTATGTCCGAAATACTCGGAAGAATTGCACCGTCATATTACATTCAGAGATTTTCTCCGAAGTAATCCCGAAGCAGTAAAAAAGTATAGCTTGATAAAAGAAAAAGCCGCAGAATTATTCCCAAATGATATAGACGGATACATAGAGTATAAATCACCGTGCATTGAAGAACTGTATAAAAAATGCGGTTTAAAATAAACAACTTCCAATTTGAAAACTAACTTTTTTAAAATCATTACAGGTAGAAAAAGCCTTGGTTTATGATAATAAATAGGATTGTAATTAGGCGCAATTTATAAGAAAACGAACAATTTGTGGGTTCCAATCGCACTGCACGCAGTTATAGATTTTTGTGCTTGGCCGTTTTGCTTTTCTACAACACCTCCATACCCCGTAATATCTTTGTGGATATTACTTGTAGCATATTTAGGGGTTGGAAGCTATGGTTGCTACATTATGTCAAGAAAAACAAGAACGCCATCCTCCTGCCAACACCCATAAACCTTTAATAAAGCTACGAATATATACTTTTATTCTTTTCTGTTTTATGGTATAATCAGTTCGATAAATAAGAATTTTATGAAGGGGATTTGAAATGAATAGGATAGATACAAAAGGACTTTTATTAAGAATTTTTATCCCCACAATAGTTTTGAGTATGAGCTATTTGATATTGGGACATTTTTGTAATATACCATACATACTGCTATTTTGCATTTTGGGAACAGTAATATTATTACCAATGGAATTAGGTATGATTATATCAGCAAGTAAAAAAGAGTATGGTACGTATTCTTTTAAAAGTGCATTTGAGGGTCAGGAGCAACTCGCATTATGGAAGATAGTGTTGATTGCCTTTGTTTTCTTTGGTATAGCAGGCTTGCTCTCAGCATTTGTTGCACCTATTGAAAATCATATTTTTTCAGTGGCAAGAAGCAATTTGCTTAGTAATTTACCCATAGGTTTTGATTGGACGAATTTGGAATATATAAAATCATTTTCAAAACCAATACTAGTTTTTACTTGCATATATTATGGTGTTTTTAATGTGTTAGTTGGACCGATAACAGAAGAATTATTTTTTAGAGGATATTTAACTTCGCATTATAAAAAGCAAAGTTCGTTTACACCAATACTTATAGCTGTTTTATTTTCACTTTATCATTTTTGGTTACCTTTCAATAATGTATTTCGTATATTGGCATTTGCACCAGTTGCATATGTGGCATATAAGAAAAAGAATATCTACATAAGTATATGTTTTCATTGCGTATGTAATCTATTTTCGGTAGTAAGTTTTATATTAGAAGTAATGGGATAAAACTTATTTAGGAGACACGCTCGAAAATTTCAGTTTGCTAGAGTGTCAAATTCCAATTTATAAGACAGTAACTGTCCTACACTCTAAAAACCCTTGATATTACTGGGGTTTTCGTTGATTACAAACTCAACTGTTATGTATTTTCCCTTGTTTTTGCCCTTATGAGCGAAAATAAGGGAAACTTTTTATATTCAACCGCTAACCACCTTATCGAGCAGTCTTGCGGAAGTACGCTTCGCCTCTCTTGTAGAGTGAGCGTAGACATTCATCGTGGTACTGACATCAGAGTGACCTAAAAGCTCCTGCACATCCTT
>JAZNUB010000019.1:0-11543 GCA_045592105.1 Eubacteriales bacterium
GTCGCATGCGCGGAATTGAAAAAGTTTCCGAGCAATGCCTGCTTACCGCTGCGGTGCAGAACATGAAAAAGATTGCATCCATCCTCTGGAAGAGGAGCTTGCTTTTCTTATCTGCTAAATTTGAAATCCTTTTATTTATGATACAAACCCGCCTCGAAAGACGGGTTTGTCAGTAATCTGAAGCTAATCGTGGCTTTCGCCACGATTAGCCTTTTATTTATATTTCTTGCTACAAACGAACTTCACTTCGCAGTACTATCGGTACAGCTTCAGTTCAGTTCGTCCGTTCCAACCATTTTTTCCTATCCCCTAAAACAAAAGGTGCTGTAAAAAATCGTGGTTTTTTACAGCACCTTGATTTATCTTCTTTTTTTGCTTTTAGACGAATACACCAACGATAGCGCTACGCCAAGCACGCAAACCGCCGATGCGGATATAACGGCTATTGCTTTTCGGCTTATGCCGCCTTTACCGTCAACGTCGGTTTTATCTTCATTGTCGGCAGAGCTATCCTCCGACACGTCAGCTACCTTGCTTGCTTCCGTGCTTATGTCGTCAACGCTGCTTTCCGTCTCTGAGCTTACGGGCTTTTCAAGCTCCTTAAAGCTTACGCTGATATCAACGTTATCCCTTACGGTTATCGTATAGGTGCCGCCCGTGCCAAGCTCGTTACCGTCACAAATAACGGAGGACAAAGCATAATAATCGTCCGCCTTCACGCTAAACGTAAAGCTTTCGCCCTTAACTACCGTGCTTTTGCCCGTGGGCGTAGCTGTTCCGCCCTCACCAACGCTTATATTAACGGTACAGTAATCGGGTGCGGGCTTGGTGTTTTCACGCCAGATCGCGGTCAAAACCGTGTCCTTCTCAGCAACGCAGGTGTCCCCTGCAAGATAAACCCTGTCCCCGCTTTGCCATCCTGTGAAGGTATACCCGCTACGCTCCTCGTAGCAACCGTCCACTATAAAGCTTGCGCCCTTTTCTATTGTAAAACCGCATTGTATGCCGCTTGTTGCGCCGCTGTACTTAACGGAAACGGCGTTTGCAGGTGCCGTACCCGCAGTGAAATCTGCCGTGGTTGCAGAAAGCAGGAACTTGCTACCGCCCTTAAACACGCGCCCGCTTGCATCAAGCCAGGTGCCATCCTTAACCGTTACGGTACCGCCAACCTTTACGGAAACAGTATCGGTAATAACGCCGCCCTCGGAATAGCTTACTATGCCGTGAACCACCATATCGGGGCGCGGCCCTCTTGCCCAAGTAGCAATAAACGTCATACTGCTGCTAACGTTATATATTTTCTCACCCGGCTGGTATATCTTGCCGCCACAGCTCCAGCCTGCAAAAACGTAATCGTTATACTTATAGTAGTTGTCTGAAACGGTATAGCTGCCCCCCTGCGCCACGTAAGTGGTAGGCGGGGTTTGCCCCGTTACGTATTCAACAGGCGTAGCCCCATCGTAAGCTTGAATCTTTTTGTATCCGTAGGACATTTTGTGCCCGCTTGGAGTAGGCGCCGCATCTGCAGAGCTTTCAGGCTGAGATGTGCCTACATCCGCGCTTTCACCCTCGGCAAACGCGCAAAGCGAAAACAGCACCGCCAGCACCAAAACCAGCGCCAACGCGCTTAAACGAGAAAATTTCATAACCTTAGCCCCCTTAGGGATATTATTAAGCAAAAGTATAGCACAACTATGCATTTAAGTAAAGTACTTTTTGATAAATAAAAGGCAATATAAACGACAAATGGCTGTACCCTTACAGAGTACAGCCGTGAATGTACCTTAATAAAAACCTTAAGCGATACCGTTAAGCAAACGAGTATAGCGGCTCTTACGTCTGGCAGCGGTATTCTTGTGCATAACGCCCTTCTTAACCGCCTTGTCGATCTTTGCGACAGCTTCCCTATAGGTAGCAGCGGCAAGCTCCTTATTGCCGTCTGCGAGAGCAGCCTCGTACTTCCTTATAGAAGTTCTAAGCGAAGACTTTACCATCTTATTACGCATGGTTTTAACTTCGATAACCTTAACTCTCTTTTTAGCTGACTTGATGTTCGGCAAGCAACTCACCTCCCTAAAGAATTTGTATTATTTAACTTTGCCATAATACCACAGTTTTTTGAGTTTTGCAATAGAAAAATTTAAAAAAAACCTATTTTTTTCGCTTTTGATTGCAAAAACTTTTTGTTTTTTTGCAAAACAGGGCGAAGATGCGGCTGTTTAGCCTTTTTTGCGCAAGAAAACAAGCTGTGTCTTGACAACCGCACGCTGGCTTTCGTACACCGCAGGCTGCATAAGCGGCATAACTTCCATAGCGTAAAGCGGTACGGAGAAGTTAAGCCTTGCTTCCCCGCTTGCGGTTTTATCCACGCTAAAGCCCCAAAGCCCGTTTTCCGCTATACAGCGTATATATAAAAGGTCCGCCTTCAAATGCGCCGTTTGCTCTTCTTCAAGCTCCTGAACGGATATATCGCTTTTAAAACTTATGCTAAGCCTGTACTTCCTGTCCGTCAAGGTACCGTCCACCCAAACTACGCCTGCCGCGCAGTGCTTTATGGCAAAGGCAAGCATTGCCGCCACAGCAGAGCAGTAGTCCTCCTCGATACCGTTGCAAGCGCCCAAGGTGCCGTCAAGCTTAACGCGGATCGAAGGGTTGCCCTCTCCAAGCACCTCCGTTGCGATATCGCATACGGCTTTAACAGAGTTATATGGGTTGAAGGCCTTTTGCGGCTTTATGTTCGTATCAGTTACTATCTCCAGCATCCTGCCTAAATTCATTTGTCGGCATAACTGCTCGCTTGTAAGCTGCTTCATCTTAAGCATATCGTAAGGCTCGTTTTCGTCCAAGCCGGAGCAGAAGTCCAGCACACCAAACGAGCCTTTGCCCACCTCGGAATTAACGTCCAAAACGCTTTTTGTAAGCCCGGCACGCGTGGACAGCCAGCCTATAAAATAAAAGCCTTTAAACCTTACGACAACGGCGTTTGCTATATTTTCGGTTTTAAGCTGTATGCTTCGTATCTCGCCCCTATGCATATTGCGAAGCATCTCCAGCTCCTGCACGTGCATAAGGCTTTTGATATACGCACCCAGCCTTACGGGTACAACCTTGTAATCCGCCAAGCTGTTGCGCGCCAAAACCTTCCCCTTCTCGTCTATCAACAGCGCGGGATGGCTGTATTCCTCTATGTATTGCTTCATTTCATCTATCGGCGTATCGTACGGGCAATCAAATGCGGGGTTCAATTTATATCATCCTAACCTTGTTTTGAATTTACTGCTTGAGAACGAAAAACGCGGGAGCGTTTGCCCCCGCGTTAGCTATTAATAATTTACTTTCCTCACTTCGAAGAAGCTTTGTGGATGCTGGCATACGGGACACATCTGAGGTGCCTTCTTGCCGATTACAAGATGCCCGCAGTTGCGGCATTCCCACATTGTTTCCTCGCTCTTTGCGAAAACAGCCTGCATCTCCACGTTGTTAAGAAGCGCACGGTAGCGGTCCTCGTGAGATTTTTCGATAGCGGCAACCATCTTAAACTGCGCCGCAAGTGCCGTAAAGCCTTCCTCTTCCGCTTCCTTAGCGAAACGGTCGTACATATCGGTCCACTCATAATTCTCACCCTCTGCGGCTGCAAGAAGGTTTGCCGCGGTATCACCAAGGCCGCCCAGCGCTTTGAACCAAAGCTTTGCATGCTCTTTTTCGTTATCAGCAGTTTTCTGAAAAATTTCAGCTATCTGCTCATACCCTTCCTTTTTTGCAACGGATGCAAAATAGGTATACTTGTTTCTTGCCTGGCTTTCGCCCGCAAAAGCTTCCATTAAATTCTTTTCTGTTTTTGTGCCCTTAAGCTCCATAATACAACGACCTCCCAATATTTTTTGTACGTATGCATTATATCAAACCACAATTCGTTTTTCAAGTGTTTTTATAAGCTTTTTATTGACAAAAATCATAAAGAGTGATAACATATTTCAAACTGATAAAATTGGGGGTATAGCGCGGATAATGAGCAAAATAATTGTTTTTGACGGTAACAGTATACTTAACCGCGCCTATTACGGCATCCGTCCGTTAAGCACGGGGGATGGTATTCCTACAAACGCCGTATATGGGTTTATCAATATGATCCTCAAGAACATCAGCCTTTGCGGCGGGGCGGAGTTTGGGGCTGTAGCCTTTGACCTGCGTGCTCCCACCTTTCGTCACAAGCTGTATGACGGCTACAAGGCAAACCGCCACGGGATGCCCGATGATTTGGCGGCACAGCTTCCCTACGCAAAGCAAGCGGCAGAATATATGGGGCTTAAGGTGCTTGAAACGGAAGGCTTTGAAGCGGACGATATTCTTGGCACGCTTTCGGCTTTGGCAAGCGAAAACGATATGGAATGTGTTTTGGTTACAGGGGATAAGGACAGCTTACAGCTTATTAACGCGCACACAACCGTATACCTTGCCGCAACCAACGAAACGAAGATTTTTGATACAGCCGCGTTTAAAGAAAAGTATGGCATAACGCCCGATGCTTTTGTAGACGTTAAGGCGCTTATGGGGGACAGCAGTGATAACATCCCCGGTGTGCGCGGGATAGGCGAAAAGGGCGCGCTTAAGCTTATAGCGGAGTATGGAAGCCTTGACGGGGTTTATGCCGCGGCGGACGGTATAAAGGGCAGCACGGGCGAAAAACTGCGTGCAGGTAAGGAAAGCGCGTATTTAAGCCAAACGCTTGCGCGGATAGCCAAGGACGTTCCTATAAGCTGTGGCGTTGAGGACTTTAGGATACAGCGCAAGGACAAGGAGCTTTACGAGCTTTGCGTTAGGCTGGAGCTTAACGCGCTTGCCGAAAGGCTGAATTTAAAAGCAGAGGAAAGCACAGCACCGAAGATAGAAAAGCAACCGTTTCTACAGCTTAGCGGCGAGGAAGCGGCTTTAGCCTTTGAAAATTCAAAGCGCGTATATATATATTACAAGGACAAAATTGTGTACGCAACCGATGGGGACGGTACAAACGCACGTTTTGAGCTTGATGCAACCGCCGATAAGTTTTTTAACGCCGTAGCAAGCAAGGCTGTTTATTGGAGCTATAAGGACACGGCAGAGGCGTTTTCGGAGCATGGGGATATACCACCCGCGCAGGATGATATATCGTTGCTGGCGTACGTTGTAAAGCCTGTGGACGGTGGACAAAGCACGCCTATGCGCGCCGCTAAAGCGCTGTCGCTTTTTGATGGCGAGCAGGACGCGGAAGCGGAAACCTTGCTTTTGCCGGAGCTTGAAAAGGCACTTAAGGAGCAAGCAAGCGCTGCGGGGCAGATGCATCTTTACAAAAGCATAGAGCTAAAGCTTGCAAGGCTGCTTTTGGAGATGGAAAAGGCTGGCTTTAAGGTTAATAAAGAGGGGCTAACGGAGTATTCCGCGTTCCTTTCGGACCGCATGGCAGAAGCGGAGGAAGCCATCTATATGCTTGCGGGGGATGAGTTTAACATCAATTCTCCCAAACAGCTATCCGTTGTTTTGTTTGAAAAGCTGGGGCTTCCCCATTTCAAGAAAACGCAAAGCGGCTATTCAACCGATGCAGACGTTATGCAAAAGCTAAGAAGGCATCATCCTATTATAGATTTAATATTAAGCTACCGCCAATTTTCCAAGCTTAAAAGCACCTATGCAGACGGTTTGGTTAAGGTTATATCCGAAAAGGACGGTAGGATACACAGCACCTTTAAGCAAACGCTTACAATGACGGGCAGGCTTTCCTCAACGGAGCCGAATTTGCAAAACATTCCCGTTAGAACGGAGCTTGGCAAGATTTTCCGCAAGTTTTTCGTGGCGGAGGATAGGTGCGTGCTTATAGATGCGGACTATTCGCAGATAGAGCTGCGCGTGCTTGCACACGTATCGGGCGACCCTACGCTGATAAGCGCATTCCGTGACGGGGCGGACGTGCACGCAACAACGGCTTCTCAAGTGTTTGGCGTTCCGCTTGACAGCGTTACGGAGGAGCTTAGAAAGCGCGCAAAGGCGGTTAATTTCGGCATAATATACGGCATAAGCGCGTTTTCGCTTGCGGAGGACATAGGTGTTAGCCGCAAGGAAGCGCAGGAGTATATAGATGCATATTTCCGCAAGTATCCGCAGATACGCGATTATCTTGACGAAACGGTGAAAAAAGCGAAGGAAGCGGGTTACGTTTCAACGCTGTTCGGGCGCAGAAGATACGTGCCGGAGCTTAACGCGAAGAACAAAAACCTTGTTGCGTTTGGCGAGCGCGTTGCAATGAACACGCCTATACAGGGCACGGCGGCGGACATAATAAAAAAAGCTATGGTGGATACCGATGCCGCGCTAAAAGCCGCAGGGATGAAAGCAAGGCTTATACTTCAGATACACGACGAGCTTATAGTTGAAGCACCTGAGGACGAGGCAGAGCGCGCCGCCGCTATACTGAAAGAAAAAATGGAAAACACGGTTAAGCTGCTTGTGCCGCTTGTGGCGGATGCACATATCGGCAAAAGCTGGTTTGACGCCAAATAGAAAGGACGGGCTGAAATATGATAGATCTAAAAGGCAGAAAAGCACGTTATTTATTAGTATATCCCGACTATACGGACAGAGACCTAAGGGGCAAGCAAACGGGCGGTAATTACAGCGAAGGGCTTGCTTCTATTTCCGCGGTGTTAAAGCAAAGCGGGCACACGGTTGGGCTTTTGCACCTTTTGTACCTCCACGAGGAAGAGGATTTTAAAAACAAGCTTCGCGAGAAGGGCGAGTATGATATTATAGGCTTCTCCATACGCACCACGGCGTTTCCCGATTGCAAGCAGTATATAAAATGGGCAAAAGAGGTTTATCCCAACGCATTTATCACCTGCGGCAGCTACCACTGCACCTTGGTGCCTGAGGAGGTTATTGCCGTTGACGGTGTGGACTGCGTTACTATCGGTGACGGTGAGTACGCCGAGCTTGAGCTTTGCGATAAGATGAGCGCGGGTGAGGACTACACAAGCATAGAAAGCAAATGGTTTAAGCTTAAGGACGGCACTATTATAAGAAACCCCGTGCGCCCCCTGTTTGCAGACCTTGACCGTTTGCCCATCCCCGATTTTGACCTGTTTGACTATGCTAACCTTGAAAGCGTTAAGGTAGATACGGCTATCGTTGTTGTAAGCAGAGGCTGTTTTTATAACTGTACCTACTGCGGCAACGGCAACTTCCGCAAGGTTTACCCCAACAAGAAGATATACGCACGCTTCCGCAGCCCCGAAAACGCTATACTTTACCTAAAAACCTTGCTTTCCAAGTACCCTAACATTAAATACATCAATTTCCGTGATGCCATATTCAATATGTTTCCCGATTGGTTTGATACGTTTATTGAGCTTTACAAGAAAGAGATACATTTGCCCTGCACGGGTAATATCCGCTTTGATATACTTACAGAGGATACCGTGCGTAAAATGAAGGAAGCGGGCTTTTACACCATAGATATGGGGCTTGAAAGCGGCGACCAAGAGATGCGCTTTAAGTATCTAAAGCGTTTCCAAACCGACGAAATGCTTATAAACTGTAGCCAATGGTTCCATAAGCACGGCATAGCACAGCTAACCTATAACATAATAGGGCTTCCGCACGAAACCATACACGGCGCGCTTAAAACCATTAAGCTTAACGCCAAAATGAAGAGTGACAGGGTTATCCCCAACATCTTCTATCCCTACCCCGGAACAAAGCTTCACGATATAGCTAAGGAAGCAGGGTATTTGCCCGAGGTTATCTCGCCCGATTGCCGTGTACCCTTGGTACAGCCCAACTTCCCCGAGCACGAGGTTTTGTTTATAGAGGCGTACTTTATGCACTACGTTAAGCGCTATAAAAAGGCTTATAAAATAGGCGGCAAGCGCGGTGCGCGTATGGAAAAACGCCTTGACAAGGCGATTACGGAGCGTAGCGTTGGAAGCTACAAGCGCAGGGTTTGGATACACGATAAATACGCGGCTATGCGTAACGGGCTTAAGGATTTCCTTGTAAACCACATGCCCAAGTTCTATTTATTCCTGCGCCGCAAGAAGCATAAGAAGAAGGCACAGGGATAATTATGGCAGGTATCTTATATGTTGTTCCCACGCCGATAGGCAACCTTGGCGATATAAGCCCCCGCGCAAAGCAAACGCTTGAGGAGTGCGATTTTGTTGCCTGTGAGGATACGCGCGTTGGCGGCAAGCTGCTTTTCCTGCTTGAGATTAAAAAGGAGCTTGTTAAGCATCACGACCACAATAAAAAGCAAAGTGCCGCATATATAACGGAGCGTTTGCTGAAAGGCGAAAGCTGTGCGCTTATCAGCGATGCGGGTACACCCGCCGTTTCCGACCCCGGCGAGGTGCTTGTTGCCGCTTGCCACAAGGCAGGCGTTAAGGTTGTGCCGCTTCCCGGCCCGTGCGCGGCAGTTTGTGCGCTATCCGCTTCGGGCTTGCCCAGCAAGCGGTTTGTGTTTGAAGGCTTCCTGCCCGACAAGGGAAAGGAGAGAAAGGAAAGGCTTTCTGCTTTAGCGGCCGAAACACGCACCGCTATCGTTTACACCACCCCGCACGACCTTGCTAAGGATATAGCCGAGCTGTATACTGCCTTGGGCAACCGCCGTCTTACGCTTACGCGTGAGCTTACGAAGGTAAACGAGCAGATTTGCCCCACCACCTTAAAGGAAGCGCAAAGCCTTGTAGAAAGCGGCGATATACCGCAAAAGGGCGAGCTTGCGCTGATTATTGAGGGGGCGGACGAAGCCGCTTTTGACGAGAACGCGTTCTGGGCTGATATGGATATACCAACCCACGTGGCGCACTACCAAGCACTTGGCTTTTCGAAAATGGACGCCATAAAAAAAGCCGCAAAGGATAGAGGCGTTGCCAAATCCGTGGTTTATAACGAGGTATAAAAAACAAGCTACCCGAAGAAGAGAAAAACAAAACTCTTTTTCGGGTAGTTATTTTATAGTGATATTTTATTCCCCTTTTTTAACTCGCAAGGCGAATAAAACTTTATTGCTTAACTATTAAAGCAACCCGCCTGAAAAATGCGGTTAATTAACAAAAAAGTTCGAATACACTTAACAAAAAAGCTCAAATAAATGTTGATTTTTTTGGGGATTATGATATAATTATACATATAAAGAATTAAACAAAAAACGTAGGAGGAACGGTATGAATAACGCAAAAAAAGCGATACTTAGCACAGGAAAAAAACAAACAATAAAAACGTTTCTTTGCTTATTCCTTATCGCAGCTATGCTTCTCCCCTTGATTCCCGAAGGTTCTTTACACGTTGACGCGCTTAACAGCACCTTTGGCCCCGTTACGTCTGTAACGTCTTCCGTGAACGGATCGTATATAACCGGCAAGCCCGGTGTATATATCATGGGTGACGGATACGCGATAACATGGGTAACCTCGTTTAAAGGCATAGGCTGGCTTACCTATACCAAAAACGGTCAAGAAGTAACCGTTTATGACGAAAGAAACGGCATTTTGCGTTCTTTCGATGCTATCCATACCGTTAAGGTGCCAGAAGAGGATTATCAGTACCTTTGCAATGGGTACACGGTACACTCTAAGGAAGTAACCTCGCACGATTACGCTACAACCGCTTACGGCGTTGAATGCTCCTACACAACAAAGCTGAAGGACACAAAGCCCGGTGTGAATGAAGATGTTGACATTCTCACTTTAACAGATGTTCACGATACCCCTTCAAGAGCGAACAATTCCTTTGACTTTTATAAAAAGTACTTCAATGATGTGAACTTCGACCCGAATATTGTTGTTTTTAGCGGTGACGTTGTTACATATGTTGATGAAACTACTATAAATCTGATGTTTGAAATAATGGGCAACTCAACTCTTGGGCAATACCCTATTGTTTTCTGCCGTGGTAACCACGAAGTGAGAGGTACAGCCGCAGAAAGGCTTATTGATTATTACCCCTCTAAAACTGGTGAGTTTTATTTTGATTTCACGTTTGGCTCGCTTTGGGGTGTTGTTGTAGACACCGGCGAAAACAAGCCCGATACGCACGAGGTATACGGTTTTATTTCTAATTCCGCCGTATATCTAAAAAAGCAAGAAAACTGGCTAAGAACTCTTGAAAAGCCCACAGACCCCAACATAAAATACCGTTTGGGCGTTTACCATATACCAACACTGGAAACCTTAGGCAAAAGACTTTATCATTCAAGCGATGGAGCAATAGAGGAATTTTTCTACGGAACGAATATAACCGATTCTCTTGCACATCTTGACCTTCAGTTTGGTATAGCAGGCCACGAGCACAAATATAGGCTGTATGACCATTCAATCAGATATTCAGATTCCATAGTGGGTATGTCGGACACGGATGCCGCCGCGTATATGGTTGGCGCAACCGATGAATTTATTGCAACTATAAACGGTTTACCTCAATACGAACACGGCGGTGTGGACAAGTATTACAAAGACGGTGCAGAAATTAGCCTTGTCAAAAGCTCTGTAAGCCACACAACGTATTGTGCAGGCGGCAAAACGCTGGGAACAGCCTTTGTTAAGCTTAACGCAGGGGACGGTGCTAACGGTACTGCAACGCTTTACGCCTTAGACCATTCGGGAAACGAAATCAAAGTAACGGACGATGGTTCTAAAGACACCTCCGGCAGCGGAACAACGTTTTCATCAAAAAGCAACCCCAAAAAGATTGCGTTCCCCATACCCCAAAACACAACCGCGCCTAACCCAGTAATATCCGGTTCTGCTTACGGAAGAAGTAACCTTTTCAAACCGGGTAAAATAGTCTGGTCGAATAACAATGCAGTAGACGGAAAATACTGTAGTGCCTCTAAAACCAATGCATCCGTTGCAATTGAAGGCGCACCTGCCGTTTTCGAATCCGGCGGAGATTGGTACAACGTTGTTTGGACAACCAATGTTGCCGCCGCAGGCTTTGTACAACTTGTCTACGACGGAAAACAGTATCAGTACTTTGACGAGGTTGGCGGAATACGAAGATGCTCGGATGTTATTCACACCGTAAAGGTGCCTAAAAAATTTCTTAACAATAACAAGTATTTCGTAGGTAACTTTACGGTTACCCACGAAGATGGGCAGATAACGTATTACAGCGGCAATTTCTGTACGAGCGATGCATATATTTTTGAAGACAGAAGCAATGAAAAAACGCCTAACGTTTTGGTTTACGGCAACTACAAAAACGATATGGCAATTGCCTCCACCTTGGCAGGCAAGGCAATTGAAGGGCTTAGCTCGGACTATTCCTTTATCGCCGCAACGGGTGACCTTTGCTATATCAGCGCAGGCACCAATAAAGCAACCAACCCCTCTCCCGTCCCCGGTAACGATGCAGGTTTCCGCGATATTTTTGAGGCTGCATCTGCGCTTTCCGGCGGTACAAAGCTTATCGTGTTCTCCAGAGGTAATGCGGAATGCAGAGGCTTCTATGCAACTGAGCTTATCAAATACATACCTACCGTAACGGGTGAGTTCTACTACGCCTTCAACTACGGCGAC
>JAZNUB010000020.1:0-10387 GCA_045592105.1 Eubacteriales bacterium
GGGGCTGTCTCAAATTGAAATTTTGAGATAAAACCATATACAAAAGCAACAAAAAAATCAAGGGCAGCCAAATAATGCCCTTGATTTTTTTGTTAAGGTTGCACATAGCGTTCACAATTTGTTAATGCTATGAGACAGCCCCATTTCAATACCCGCTTAATATGTTATAATTGTTGTAACGTTTTTTGTTTTTCTAAATCTAATAGTTGAAAGGACGGTGACATTGTGATTGAATTTGAAAAGCTTTTCAACGAAAACAAAGAATTCATTTTCAAATATCTAATGAAAATGACACGGGATTTTTCGCTATCCGAGGAACTAACACAAGAAACCTTTTTCCGTGCATATATGAACTACACTTCTCTTCGGAACAAAGAAAAAGCCTCCGTATGGCTTTGTCAAATTGCAAAGCATACATATTTTGCTTGGTATAACGAGCAAAAGAAAAAAGATACTCTTGACAATATCGAAGCTGCAAACAACTATGTGAGTTTAGAAGATGCCTTTGTTCAAAAAGAACTTTCTCAAAAAGCTTTGTTATGTTTACACGAATTAGAGGAGCCGTATAAAGAAGTATTTATACTTTCTGTGTTTGGCGGTTTTTCTCTAAAGGACATTAGCTTAATCTTCGGAAAAAGCGAAAGCTGGGCACGAGTTACTTTTTACCGTGCCAAGCAAAAACTATTAGAAAGAATGAGGTAACAATATGAATTGTAATGTTATAAAAGATTTAATTCCGCTGTATATCGACGGATGCTGCAGTGCGGATAGCAAAAAGCACGTTGAAGAACATATTAAGAACTGTGAAGATTGCAAGAAACTTGTTGAAGATATGAGCTCACCTTCCGATATTATCGCGGTGCCAGCATTACCAAAAACATTCAGCAAGCTTAACGCTTGGAAGGCTTCTGTTTTACAGTCTATTTTATTAGTTATTTCGTTTACGCTTATAACGATAGGTGTAACGTTAGAGGCAAGAACACCGTCGGGTATTGCAAATAGTTTTTGGGCGTTAAATCTTGTTGTTCCGGCAACCGGATTTATGCTGTCTTTGGCGAACTGGTATTTTGTAAGAGTTTATAAAAACAGAAAAAGCTTTTCCAATTGCTCTTTTGTTGCTACGCTCGGTGTCACTTTTTGTGCGTATATCTGTTCTATCTTCCATTACGAAATAAATCTTTTTGACCTATTTGCATGGAATGCTTATGCTAATAATTTAGAAATTCTATGTTCGTTAATACTTCTTAACGGAATCGGTATATTGCTTAGTATTATATTCTGCGCTTTATCCAAAATCCTCTCAAACCAATATGCTAAGATGTTAGGAAAAGAGTAAGGTGACACGTATGAAAAAATTAATATCAATTCTGATGTGTTTACTATTTGTGCTGACAATACTGTATCCTGTAGGCGTTATAATAACAGCGTGTTTCGGATATAGCTTTGAACTTATTAGTGTGTCGGCTTTTGCTGTCGCTATTGCCGCACTATCCGTGGGTATAGTTATCCTCGACATTGTATACAAAAACACGATCGAAAATAAAGCAATGCAGATTTTATTAGCCATTATAACACCGTTATCCCTAATCAATGCTGTGTTCTATATTTTCCAACGTCCTAAAATTTGGGTGATTGCAAGTATGTTCGTTTGCGTGGGAGGTTGTTGCTTCTTAGTGGCAAAGCACGTAAAGCCTTTAACGTTTAAAATTGTAACTTTGGCGTTATCCGCACTAATGTTATCACCGATTGGCTATTTTAGTTTCATTGCTCTGATGTTTGGCAACATCGGTCAAAATACAGTTGTGCAAACCATAGAGTCACCTAATGGCAAGTATTATGCCCAAGTGATTGATAGAGATCAAGGCGCCCTTGGCGGAGATACTATTGTTGACGTTTATGAGAAAAGGAAAATAGATGCAATTCTTTTTAAAATTGAAAAGAACCCCAAAAGAGTATACTTTGGTGATTGGAGAGAATTTGAAAATATGCAGATTCATTGGAAAGACGATAATTGTTTAGTAATAAACTCGGTTGAATATGAAATAGAATAGATAGAAAGAGCACGGATGCACCGTGTTCTTTCTTTTTTACAGCTTTTTTTATAAAACCTCTTGACAAAAGCTATACTTCGTGTTACGATGTATAGCGTTAAAGGAGGTATTGCGTGGACGGACAATTGAAGCGAGGACTTTTGGATGTGTGCGTGTTGGCGGCTATAAAAAACGAAGACTCTTACGGGTACAAAATCATTAAAGATATGAAGCCGTACATTGAGCTTTCCGAATCCACCTTATATACAATTTTAAAGCGTTTGGAAACGGCAAGCTTACTTACCGTGCGTACCGCAGAGCACGGAGGAAGGCTGCGAAAGTATTACCGCATTACCGAAGAAGGTACAAAACGCATTGAAGCCTTTAAGGAGGAATGGAAGGAGATACTTTCCATATATCAATTTGTTACCAAGGAGGATGAAGCAGATGAACAAGCTTGAGTTTATTACAGAGCTACGGGATAGATTATCGGGGTTACCGCAGGGCGAGGTTGAGGAACGCTTAAGCTTTTACAGCGAAATGATAGACGATAGAATGGAAGACGGCGTTTCGGAAGAGGAGGCGGTTTTGGCAGTTGGCGCTGTGGACGAGATTGCAAAACAAATTATATCAGACTTCCCTCTTTATAAAATAGCCAAGGAGCGAATTAGGCCTAAAAGGCGGCTTAAGGTGTGGGAGTACGTACTTTTGGTGCTTGGTTCGCCAATGTGGCTTACCTTGCTTGCCGCCGCCGTAATAGTTGCCGTATCGTTATATGCAGTGGTATGGGTTGTTATCGTATCCTTGTGGGCAGTTTTTGGCTCTGTTGTGGGTTGCGCTATTGGCGGCGTAGTTGGAGGGGTTTGCTGTGCCTTGGGCGGAAACGCCGCTACAAGCTGTGCTTTAATAGGCGCCGGCTTGGTGTGTGCAGGGCTTTCTATACTTCTGTTTTTCGCTTTTAAGCTTGCAACAAAAGGCGTTCTGCTGCTTAGCAAAAAAATTGCTTTATGCATTAAACGAAGCTTTATGAAAAAGGAGGAAGCGTGATGAGCACACAAACAAAGGTATGGCTTATAACGGCGATTTCTTTAATATTGGTAGGTACAATACTTTTTGGAGGAGCGATGGCGATGTTTGGATGGGATTTTTCAAAGCTATCAACCGTAAAATACGAAGAAAGCAAATACGAGATAAAAGACGATTACAATGATATTTCTATCAACACCTCTGCGGCGGACGTTGAGCTTGTTGTTTCCAAGGACCCTGGCACAACCGTTGTTTGTTACGAGGAAAGCAACTTAAAGCATACGGTGGCGGTAGAGAACGGCGTGCTTACCATAAAGCTTGAGGACACGAGAAAATGGTACGAGCATATAGGCGTGAATTTCGGCACACCTAAAATAACCGTGTATATCCCGAAGAGAGAACACGGCATGCTTACTATAAATCAAAGCTCGGGCGATACCGAGATACCAAAGGCTTTAGCTTTTCAAAGCATAGATATTAAGGCAAGCACGGGCGACGTTAAATGTTTTGCTTCCGCAACGGAGCATATTAAAATTGCTTTAACAACGGGTGACATAAAAATAGAAAACACGACCGCCAAAGTGCTTGCCCTTGCGGTTACAACAGGGGAAATCGACATTAAATCCACAGTAGTACAAGGCGAGGTTGAGATAACGGCAAGCACGGGTGATGCAAAGCTTACGAACCTTACCTGCAACAGCATTAACTCAACATGCCGTACAGGGGACATAGATTTGAAAAGCGTTGTTGTAAGCGAAAAGCTATCCGTTGCAACAACCACGGGCGACGTAAAGCTTAACGCTTGCGATGCCGCAGAAATCTTTATTAAAACCACGACAGGCGACGTTAAAGGCAGCTTGCTTAGCGGCAAGGTTTTTACAACCAAAACAAAAACGGGTGATATAAGCGTACCCCCATCAGCAACAGGCGGAAAATGTGAAATAGTTACCAACACAGGCGATATTGAAATAACGGTGCACTAATAAAAACTGCAGCCCGTTAATTAGGCTGCAGTTTTTTCGTCTGTTTGAAGATGTTTTAACTCCAATAATATTCGTCTGTAGGTCTTATGCGGATAGCACCGTCTTTTTTATTCACGCTGAGATACACGGTGTATTCCGTTTGTTCTTTATTAAGCGTTATTCTATCCCGTGTTTGGCACTCCACGGTATTACCGTACGAATTTACCACGTCCAACTCGTAATACAGCAATACGTAATCGCTTCTGTCCATATCCTGGCTGGTTTTCATACCGCTTACTATGCCGTCGGCTCCACTGAACTCGGTGTAAATCACGCTTTTGTCACCCAATGAGTTTATTATAAGCTGAACACCCTGAACCGGCTCTCTTGTTTGCTGGTTTATTATTTTTATCGTGTAGGGATGATACGTTGTGGGGCTGAGGTACACTATAAGCTCTGTATCCTGGGTTTGAGCATGGCCTTGCAGATAGTCGTATCCGTCCTTGTAAAAGCCGAAGCTCCAGGTGGTGGTTGCCAGTATGCCCTTATCGGCTATTTCTGCAAGGGGACGCGTTGTTACGCTGCCGTTTGCATCGGTTACGGCAAATTCAGGATCGGTGGAGCGTCCTATCCTAACGCCCTCTATCGGCTCTTTGGTTATAGAATCGTAAACCTTTATGGTAAACGGGAAGAACCTGGTTCTGTCGTAAAGATAAATATCCCTCATTATTGTAACGCTTCTAATTTCGGTACTGAACGGATCAACGTAATAATCGGTATGTATCTCGATATTCGCGCAGGGAGCAAGGGGGGCGTATTTATCGTCGCCGTCATAGCAAATGGTATACCACCCTTTAACGTTTATTTCAAATTTTGCAAGACCGTTTTTGTTTGTATAAACGTAGTCTATTTTGTTGCCGTTTCTGTCGCACAGCCATACCTTCATGCCCGCTTGCTTCAAGGGAGCATCGTTGGTTGTCGTATACTCTTTATCCCACACGAAAACGTAAACGGGATGCACCTTGCCGAACCAATATTTATGCTGGTCTGCATCTATACCTAAGCGCCCCAGATTCTCAGGCGTTTCGTGAGTGCTTTGATACGGCAGCATAACGGTGGTATTGCCCTCTTGCGAGGTGTTGCCCTCTTGCGAGGTGTTGCCTTGACTTACGTCGATGCTTGCATCTGTGCTTACATCTGCACTTATATCTGCACTTATATCTGCACTTATGTCTGCACTTATGTCTGCGCTTATGTCTGCGCTTTCGTTCACGTTATCAGAAATGCTGTCATCCGTACTTACGTCAGTACAGCTTTCCTCTGAGCTTTGCTCGGTGCTTATGTCGGAGGAGGCGATGTCTTTATCGTCGGTTTTATCCTTGGGGTTTGTGATAAAGAACACGCCTACTGCCACGATTGCAATAACTGCGAGAACTATTATCCAAAATGACGGTTTCTTATAATACATAACATTTTTCACCCGTTCTTTTATGCCCATCTCGCCAAATGCAAGAGGCACAGCACTACGAAAACGCTTTGTGCTGCAAAGCAGAAGCGTTTCGGAATACAGCTTGCGCTGTGAAACGTTCATGGTCTTTATCACCTTTTCGTCGCAAGCAAGCTCTATATCCCTGCAAAGCAGGATATACGCTACCCACACCAAAGGGTTGAACCAATGCACCGCCAACAGCATATACGCCAACGGCTTTATCAAATGGTCGCCACGCTTTATGTGCGCTTCCTCATGGGATAGGATGCACTTAATTTGCACGCCGCTTAAATGGCCGGGCAAATATATCCTGGGGTTGACAACCCCCAACACAAACGGCATCATATCGCCACCGTATATTCTGGTGCGCTCATTATACACAACGGTATCCTTAACCTTTAATCGCATTCGTATATAGTTGCCTATTATGTAGCAAAGCATTGCTGCCACACCGGAAATCCATACCCAAAACGCAATTCTTGCCCAAAGTGCATCCTTCGGCTCGGTTTGCTGTTGCGGTTGCTGCGGTTGCGAGGGCACGGAAGGCACCACGGGAGCAGGCTGTACAGGCTCTGTATACTCAGGCGTGCTTGTAATTGGCAAATCGTTAGGCCGAGAAAAGTTTTGCTCTGCAGCGTTTTCAATATAAGTGCTAACGGGAGAAGAATTTGGTATAAGGCTAAGACTGCTTTCTATACCGAAGGGCAGAACTAGCCTTAAGCCCACAAGCCCCCAAAGCAAGCACCTTGTAAAAGCTGGCGCCTTCTTCAAAAACAAGCGTGCAATCAAAACTATACATATAACCACGCTTGATACAACACTTATATCAAACATTTTTATTATCATTGATTCCATTACGTTTTCCTCTGATTATTCAGCACTGTTGATTATATCCATAATCTCGGCTATTTGCTTTTCGCTTAGATTCTTACTACTTGTAAATGCCGCTAAAAACGCCGGTACAGAGCCGTTAAATCTGTTTTCCATAAGCTCATTAAGCTCAGCTATCTGCGATTGCTCTTTAGTGATAAGCGAAGTTACTATAGAGTTTTCGTTCTTTACAACACCACGCTCACTTAAACGGCGGATAACGGTATATGTTGTAGCCTTTGACCAGCCAAGCTTTTCATTACACTTTTTTACAAGTGCTGTGCTGTTTATCGGCTCACACTCCCAAAGGATACAACAAAAACGGTATTCACTTTCATAAATTTTAGGTGTTTCCATTTTTTCCTCCAAACGCAAAAAAGGTTTAACGCGTACAACCTGTATGCAGTTTAACACGTTAAACCTATTTTGTCAATAGTTTTTACTGATTTTACTTTTGAAAACTAAAGCTTAGTTCTTTGCCGTTGCTGTAACAGAAGATATCTCCGCGCTCGTCCGTGCGAAACACAGTTACGCCTGCATCCTGCAAGCGGCTTAAGGTTTCTGCGTGCGGATGGCCGTAATCGTTGTTTTTGCCAAGTGATATTACGGCGTATTTCGGCATTACCTCACGCAGGAACAAATACGATGTTGACGTACTGCTGCCGTGATGCCCTACCTTTAACAGCGTTGCTGATAGGTCTGCTCCGCTTTCGTATATATCCGCTTCGCTTTCCCTCTCCGCATCGCCGGTAAACAAAAACGAGGTTTCGCCATACTGTATTCCAAGCACTATGGACGTGTTGTTGGTATCCTCATACTTCTTAACGGGGCCAAGAATTGTTATGGTACTGCTGCCAAGCTTGAAGCTTTGACCCGCTTTTGGGATTGTTATTTGGTTGCCGCTGTCTTTTACCTTTTTTGCAAAGTTTTTAAACGCTTTGGTATCGTAATCGGTAACAGGGGAATAAACGGTATCCACCGTACACACCTCAAAAGCGGCAGGCAAGCCGCCAACGTGATCCTCGTGTGCATGGGTTGCTACCAGATAATCCAAATGCGTTACGGAATACTTTTTAAGCACGGTGTATATCAAATCGTTATCGTTTACGTTGCCGCCGTCTATAAGCATATATCTGCCGTCACACTTTACAAGCGCGCTGTCTGCCTGGCCAACATCAAAAAAAGTTATGCTAAAGCTATCGCCTACATCAGCCGTTTCGCTTGTGTTTACGGATAAATCCAAAGATGGCGTTTCCGTGCTTACGTTAGAAGAAGGCTCATCGGTAAAATATGGGCCGCCGATGATTGCCGAAATGCCCGTTATAACAGCCACAATAACCGATAATACCCCTATTAATATCGTCTTTTTGTTCGCCATTGCCGATTACACCTCCATTTTTTAATTTTACTTTATATAACAGATAATTGCAATACTTTTTTAAAAGGTATTTTCTTGACAACACAAAACGTTTAATATATAATGTAAACAAGGGTTATTATAGGTAACAATGGTACTAACTTGAGTATTTTTGTTATTGAGGAGCATTATGAAAAACGATATATACACTTCCGGTACAACGGAAGGCATTGAAAACAGCTGTTGCTTTACGGGGCATCGCTCCTTATCCGCAAGAAGCGATGAGGTTAAACAGCGTTTGCTTTGTGAGCTGGAAACGCTTATAAACGAAAAAGGTGTTATTTATTTTTACGCAGGCGGTGCTTTGGGGTTTGATATGCTTGCAGAGCAATGCATTTTACAGCTTAAAAACAAATACCCCTTTATAAAGCTTTATCTTGCGCTTCCCTGTAAGAACCAGCACCAAAGATGGAGCGTTAAGGAAAAAAAGCAATACGAGGATATATTGCAGTGTGCAGACAATGTGCATTACGTTTGTGAGGAATACAGTGAGAATTGTATGTTTTTCCGTAACGACTATATGGTGGATCGTTGCAAATACTGCATATCCTTTTTAAGGCGCTTAAGCGGCGGTACTTATTATACGGTTACGAAAGCCAAAAGCTTAGGCAGGGAGCTGATTATGCTATGAGCGTTACCTTAATGCGCGGTAAAATCGGCGCGGGCAAAAGCTATACCGCGCGCCGTATATGTAGTGAAACAGGCGCAAAGCTGCTTTCCGTTGACTTTTTTATGGAAAGCGTTTTCGGCAACGAATGTATTGGGCGAGAAAAGCATATTGAAGCCGAAAAGGCTGTGGTTGAGTTTTGCTTGAATATAGCAAAAACGTTAAGCGGTATGGGCATAAGCGCTGTTATCGACCATGGGTTTTGGCTTAAGAGCGAGCTTTTGGTGGCAGAAAGCTTTCTTAAAGACAACGGTATTGACTTTGAGGTTATTGAGGTTGATGCCGATTTTGAAACAAGGCTTGAACGCGTTTTAAGCCGCACGGACGGGAAACGCTTTGACAAAGACAAGCTTATGATTTTTGATAATTACTACGAAAAATAAAATTATTACGAGAGGAAAAACAAGATGAGAAAACTTTTTTGCATCGCTTTGGCGCTGATAATGTGTATTGGCGCGGTATCCGTTAATATGGTTACAGCTTCTGCCGCGGAGGACAACCTTCTTGCAGGTGCAAGCTACAGCTATGAGGCCGGTGAGTTTTTTGACATTTATACCGACAACAGCGCTTCCCTTCTTACCGATGGCAATTACCGTGGTGACGGTACAGCAAAATGGAACGATATTTATGCCGTTTCGGGAACTACCGTTGAATTTGTTGGCTCCAGTGTCGACAACATTATCGTTTTCTCGCTTGAAAACGAGATTTTCCTTGATTATCTGTATTTCCGCGGTTTCCGCAGAGCACACAACAGATACACCAATATTGCAAGCATAGAGGTTTCCGCCAACGGCACGGACTATACCACTTTAAGCTTCAACGAAACGGCAACCGCTATAAAGGATGCGCCTTTATTTGTGGCTTCTGAAGGTGCAACCGGCGTTGACCAGTACTTTGACGTTAAAGCCACCTTTAACGAAAGAGTTGCACACGTTAAGTACATTAAGGTTACGATTAACACCTATTCCCCCATCGGGAAGCGCGAATATATCTGCCAGCTTGACGAGGTTGAGGCTTACGGCTCTAAATCAAGCGCATACCCTTCCACAGCAGAGCTTTCTGTTACAGCAAATAACACTACCGTTGATATAGGGCAAACCTTTACCGTTTCCGTGCTTTTCAACAACATAACCACAGAGAACGGTATTGTTGCATACGACCTGCCCCTTGTTTATGACAAGGATAAGCTTCTGCTTACAAGTGTTGAGGGTATCTTCCCCTCCGCTTGGGGAAGCAGCGGTTTAGTTGTTGGCACAGGCGATTACACAAGCAATCCCTATTGGTTGCGCGCTTTATGCAACGCGGATGACCTTGCTGTAAATTCGAAATACAACGTTAAGCAAGACGGTGTGCTTGGCTTTAGGCTAACCTTTAGGTCGCTTAGCTCCGGCACTGCTAATATCAGCATTGACAACGACGTAGAAAACGATGTTTATTTGTTTGTTGTAAACGGTGCTGATTTTAATAACTACGGCGTTACAGGTGCTTCCACAAGCGTTACCGTTACAGACAAGGTTGTTGACGTTATTATCGGTGACGTTAATTATGACGGATACGTTGACAATTTGGATGCCGCTATCATCCTTAAATACGATGCAGGCATTTTAGATTTTGGCGAAAACGAGCTTAAGCGTGGGGACTACAATGGTGACGGCGACGTTGATAACATAGACGCCTCATACATTTTGAAGTATGACGCAGGTGTTTAACACATAAAACGAGCTTATGCAAAAGCGGAAAACACATAAAACGTGTTTTCCGCTTCAGACCGCTGACAAAGGCACAGAACACGAAAAAACAAAATTTCATTCCCATAAAGAAGAAAATTCGAGGAGTTTCATCCTCGAATTTTCTTCAATTATTGTATTTTTTCGTTCAAAACGAACCTCGGCTCACAGTACTTAGTACAGTTCTCGCCTCGGTTCG
>JAZNUB010000021.1:0-20481 GCA_045592105.1 Eubacteriales bacterium
GCTTTGCAATAATTTCTCCCATACTCTTCATGGCGTTCCTCCGTCCTTACTTTCTGCTTTAATTATAGCACCTTCAATCAGAAATAACAATAACGGCAAAAGTGAAATAAACGCTCATTTGGATAGCAAACCGCCGAGGAATTAAATTCTCCTCGGCGGGTTTATGCGTATATTTACCAACGGCTATTAGTGGTTAATCTAAAACCTCTATGGCCTCGGGATAGGGATAACCAAGGGCACGGGGGATAACACCGCCGTCTATGGCTTCATATGAGCAATGTTTTAGCCACGGCTTGTCGATAGACGGATACCCCGTCAGTTTCTTTTCTATAGGCATAATTTTCGCTCCTTATATTTTCTCTGCTTCTTTTTCAAGTGCTCGGTAGTCAACCTTGCCACTTGTTGTTAACGGAATGTCATCCACAACAATAATCGAATCAGGCTGCATATGTTCTGGCAATTCTTTTGTAAGTGCGTTTTTGATTTCTCCAATAGCGATTTCGTGGTTTTCAGTCGATACAAGTGAAACAAACGCAATGGCTTTATGCAATTTCTCTTTATCTTCCTGCACTACAACCGCACAGCCATTAACATTAGACAATGTCGTGATGAATTCTTCTATTCTTTGCGGGAAAAGTTTATACATATTTTTGTCTTTACCAAAAACAGTAAATATTCTTTTTAAACGCCCTGTGATAAACACGAAACCATCTTCATCAACATAGCCAAGATCTCCGGTATGCAACCAACGTACACCTTCGGAATCAACCTCGATAGCATCTTCTGTTGCTTCTTTGTTGTTATAGTATCCTTGCATAATGCTCGGACCTGAAAATAAAAGTTCACCGATTTGGTTGCAAGGTTGTTCAACGCCGTCATCAACTACTTTAATATTCATTGTAGGTAGAGGAATGCCTGCACTTCCCATTTTGTAAACGTTATTTGAGTTCATAGCTACAGCAGATGCTGACTCTGTCATTCCGTAGCCGGTAGTATATTTTGTTCCTGCATTATGAGCTTTTAAGAACTCGTTGATTTGCATTTCTTTATCAGGTGCAATTGCTTCGCCGCCACCGGTAAAATCAATTAAGTGGCTCAAATCACCTGTGACATATTTCATTATAGAATCCGTCAAGCGAGGTCCATATACCATTCGGTTGCTTTTAAGTTTCATAAAGGCTTTTGCAATTTCATCAGGATCAGGACTCATAATAAGTTGAGTAATCTGTCCTAAACTCACTCCTAAGTGTGACATAGTAATGCCAAAGCCAAGGAACGGCGGAATAGGCTGCAAACAAGTCTGACCTCGTTGATAGTTCTTCTCGGTAAGAGAACAAGCAAACGCAATAGAGTTTATGCAATGATTACTGAGCATAACTCCCTTCGGAGAGCCTGTTGTTCCACTTGTATAAACAATTATCGCTGTGTTATTACAATCGTTGTCTGCATCGAAAGGAGCTGTTGTATCATATTTAGAAATAAGTTCTCCAAACTTGATAAAACTGTGGTTGGCTTTTCTCATCTTGAAGCCAAATACAGTTTTTGCTAATAAAGGCATACTGTCTGCCAACGAAAGCACAACGATTGGAACAGATACCAACTGCTTAATTTTTATCGCCTTTTCTATTGCAATGTCTAAAACCAAAAACGCCTTTGAGTTTGTATTGGAAATATAATTTACGATTTCATTTTCAGCTAAAGTCATATAGATCATATTAGCTGTAGCACCAATATAATTGAGTGCATAAATGGCAGCAAGTGTTTCCGGAGTGTGCATAGACATAATAGTAACAACATCGCCTTTTTTGATTCCCATAGCATTAAAGGCATTCACAGCTTTTATAACTTTATTAAAGAAAGCCTTGTGTGTTATTTTTGCTCCGAAATATTCAAAACAACAACTGTTTAGTTCTTGCTTGTTATTATTAAACGCAAATTCATACATACTGCACTCAGGCGTTTTTTGCAGTAATTGCCGCCTTAGAGTAGTATTTTAACCAAGGTTTATCTATGGACGGATAAACCGTCATTTTCTTTTCTGTTTGCATGATTTTTCTCCTTATTTCTGCGATTCTACAAATTCATTACCTTGTTTTTCCAACAGCCTAAAGTCATACTTGCCGTTCTGTGTGTAAGGCAACTCTGATACTATCCTAAAATACTTTGGAATCTCGTATTCTTTTAATTCACTACTACATTTATCATAAACACTTTGTTTTGCGGTTTCTGTATCAGTCACATCATCCTTAAGAATGCTGTAAACCATAGGTACGTGTTCTTCAACCTCGTCTTTGACTTCTACCGCAACACATTCTTTAACGGCAGGATGTTCGGTAATCTTATCCTCGATGGTATATGCAGAGATCTTGAAACCTTGACGAACGATAACTCGCCTTGCTCTGCCGTTAAGTGTAATAAAACCTTCCTCATCAATAAATCCAAGATCTCCGGTATGCAACCACACTTTTCCATCGGGATGAAGCTTTTTGACAGCATTAGTTCCATTAGGATTACCCTCATAATAAAGAAACATAGTATCTGTCAGTGCACAGATTTCACCTTGTTCACCATAGGGTAACTCTGATTCGGTTTCATTATCATAAGCTATGATAATATCCCCTTTTCTGGGAATACCTACAGTCCCGTATTTGTTACGTTTTACATAATTGCATGTCAAGCATCCCCATGCTTCGTTATTTCCATATCCGTTTATAACCGTAACACCAAAAATTTTTTCCAGCTCCTTGTTTTCTTCTACAGAAATCTTATCCCCTCCCGAAACGAAACATTCGATTTTAGAGAGTTTCTCCAATTGATTTTTTGTTAATTTATCAAAGTTATCTCTTATGTAGCGATAATGAAATGGTGCAGCAAACGATACTGTAAAGGCCCCAATGTTTTCCATCACCAAATTAGGCTCAAATGTAGGGCAAAGTTTAACCTTTGCACCCAACGCTAATGGATATATAATTGCTTGACCAAGAGCATATGCAATCCATGGAGGAAGAGCATCAAGTAAAATTTTACCTTTCTCTACCGGTATATCTCCGTAAACCAATTTATTTATACATGATGTAGCAGAATAATCAGAATGAACAATAATTTTCGGCTTGCCCGTTGTGCCGCTTGACTGAATCATAACAGAAGGGCGGCTTTTATCAAAAGTAACGCAAGGCATATTGTTTTGTGAATTGCCTTTTCTTACAAATTCCTTATAGCGGATAAATCTTGAATCCTTTGGGAGTTTGTTCGCCTTTAATGAGTATGCCGCTTGCATAACAAAGGAAAGTGAATCCGTAGGATAAATAATTAAAACCTTTTCAAGTTTAGTATTATTTATAACGGATTGAATTTTTGGTAAGAGCATATCAAAGGCAATTATGCAACGGCTATGACTATCATTAGCATAATCTTCAATATCTTTTTCGCTTGCACGCACATCAAACCATCAAGAAACAACGCCAATCTTGTTTAACGCCAAAAGAGTTGCAACAGCTTCCGGGCAGTTGGAAACGCCGAGAAGAACAGTATCTCCAATTTTAAGACTGGCTTTAATAAAAGCATCAGCAGCTTGATCCGCTTTCTCCTTTAGCTTATCGAATGACCACGTAACACCCATATATTCAATAGCAGATGCAGTCATATTGTTTTTATTAGAGTTGAAAACTAACTCATATATTGTTTGTTCTGTTTCAATTTCACGCACAGGATTTTTGCGATAAAATCTTTCTTGAGGTTTGTCAATTGACGGATAACCCGTCAGTTTATTTTCTGTTGGCATAGTTTTACTTCCTCCAATTTTGGTAATCTATAGCTTTTAAGCATCGGTATTTCAATTTCTTGATCTTCCAATTCTTTGACCCAATCTTCGTATATTTCAAAGCATCCTTTATAGAAATCGGGATATTGACATAATTCCAATTCTTGAACAACCGGATTATTCATCGCAATGAAATAATGATATGACATCTCTTTTTAAAAAATGCGTTTTGCATTAAACTCTCACTTATCCCAATTTTCATGCATATATTGCTTGAAATCATATTTTTTGTGTTGTTCTCTTAAAGTAAGCAAAGGAGCAAAATGTGAGCATTATCGGGCGTTATTTTCACATTATCCACGAAAGCCCATGCTTCTGCAGGTAATGGATGTTCTTTGTCTTTATACACAGTAAGCTCATCATCCCACATATCCCAACGCCATTTTACACGAAGATATTCGTTTTTTCGCTCTTCCATATATTTCATATGGATATCTCCGGTTAGCTTTTTGCGATCTATAGGTGTTGAATGCTTTTCAATTTGCTCAAACATCATCGTGCCTAAAGTGTCTCTCAAAAGCCCCAGCGCCTCCTGCTTTTCGTATTCAAAAAGATTTAGTGGCTCACCGGCACGATAATAAATTGTGTCTGATCCCACCTCGTGAAACAATGAGAGCGGAACTACTGGTATTTTTAGTTTTTGAGATAATATGTATGTACCGGCGAAAAGCTTTTGTATTAGTAAATTTTCTGTATTATTCCAACCGCCCTCAGGATAAATTACTACGCTTGTTCCGGCTTTTAATAAACGCTCCATCTTTTTAACAGATTCTTTTCTGCTTGCATCATCACGTCTATCGACATAAACCATACCGTGTAACCAAGCGGCATAAAATTGAGGGTTATATTCAACCTGATGAGTAGCACCGGTAAGCAGCCAAGCATTACGGTCGATAATTGCTAGATTAGCGATTATATCTTCGTCAAAATGATGAGTAGAGGCAAATATGTATGGCTTTCCTTTTTCGAGTTTAGGGTAGCTTTCAACAACAATTTTTCTTTTAGTTGCAAGACATAAAATTGGCCGTAAAACCACATCTATAATTCGTCTCGCCTTGATTCCAAAATCAGTTGTAAAATCATCTGCTGTACGATGCATACACTTGGTTATACCTATGTTTTTCATTAACGTTCCTCAAATCTATTTCAATCTCTTATTAAACAAAAATGCGGTTTGCATTGTGGGGTGGATATTTTTAAAATCGGTTTGGATTTGTTCCTGTTCAATTTGCCATTTTTCTTTACGAGCGTATTTCCAACTGAGTTCAAAGGTGTAATATGAACACTCAGAAAGGCGTTTTTCTATATATTTGTCCCATTCTGAGTATAACTTATCTTTATCGTAATCAGCTTTGCAAAATGGTAATTCTTCTATAAGCGACCATTTAATTTCAGCCATCTGACTGCGTAAGTCTTCAAGAATAGATAAGGGTTCTTCCGTTGGATAAATAGGTTCACCGATTTTTACATAGTAGGTTTTGTTTTTGTCATCAATTTCTTGTACAAAAGGAACGATTGTTGCATTTGTTTCTTTTGCAATGTCCGCTATACCACGAAACAGAGGAAGCATAGGAAAATTTGGAGATAAATTCCAAGTACCTTCGGGGTACATCATTATATTTCCGCCGTTGCGCAGGTGAGTTATCATTTCTTGTTTCGCCCTGGTGCGCCATTCTTTGTCATCGCGGTCAACGTAGATCACACCGTGAAACTGAAGCCAATATCCCTCGACTGTGCCAGGCAAAAAATGTGGATCTCCTGAAAGTAACGACCAGCGATATTGCCACAAAACCTCTGCAATTGTCTGAATATCAAACTTTCCACAATGAGTTGGAGCAAAAATAATAGGGCCTTTAATGCTTTTGATTTCTTTTAATTGTTCTTTATTTACAATTTTGATTTTTGTCCCACGTAACAAACGCTCAACCATTAAAACAAAGATAAGTATATAATGCCAAAGCATCTTAAATAAGTTTATCATTTCATAATCCTATCTTCTTCAGTAATCTCTCTTACTACCTTACACGGAACGCCACAAGCGAATACGTTTCCAGGGATGTCCCTTGTAACAACACTTCCGGCACCTATTACTGAATTATCACCGATAGTTACACCCGGGCAGACGGTAACATTTGAACACAACCAAACGCTATTGCCGATTTTTACAGGTTTGGTGTACTCGTCATTCCCTAAATGATTTGACAAATAACCTTTCGGGTCTGGATGAACATTTCTTTGTTCAGCACAAAGAGGATGTAGTTCAGTTGTTATCAAAACATTTGGTCCTATCATTACATTGTCACCTATATCAACCCTACCGCCATCCTGGATTATGCAGTTATAATTTATCAGAAAGTTTTTTCCTACATGCGTATTAAATCCATAATGAATAGTGATTGGTGATGCAACATAATATGGTGCACCATCAATTGAACCAAGTAATTTTTTGAGTATTTTATACTTCCTACCTTGTCGAAGAGTCGAAACGCGATTTAATTTATTGCACAGCAAATATCCCTTAATCATTTTCAAGACAACTTTTGTATCACCTTGATTATAAAGTTGTCCCGCAACCATTTTCTCTAATTCGGTAACACTTTTATTATTTGGCATAAGTCTTCCTCAAATCCATTTCAATCTCTTATTAAACAAAAACGCGGTTTGTTTTGTGGGGTGGATATCCTTAGTAAATACCTCAACCATTTCATACGGATTATAAATACAAGATTCCTCATATTCCCAATCGATAGGCGGATATTCATCGATTGCCTTATACATATCTGCTTTTAGTTGTTCGGGGGTGATTTCGGTACGGTTTAAGGTCGGGTTAAGGCACATAAGCTCCCAGCGCAAGGTCGCTAAGGTATCACGCAGATTTTCGATGCCTTTTGCCTTATCTTCAAGGTTGGTACCGAAAATCGGCTCTCCGAATTTTGCACGGCATACCATTGTTTCGCGGTTATAGTCAAACACAATGGGGATAATCTGCGCATCGGCTTGTTGTGCAACATCAATAATGCCCCATTTCATCGGCATAATAAGCTGATTGGGCGTAAGGTTCCAAGTCCCCTCGGGACACCAACAGACCGAATGACCGTCCCTTAATTTTGCAAGTATTCCGTCTTTTGAAGCAACCATATCCTCTTTGCTCTTTCGGTCCACCCAAATTGTACCGATAAGGCTGAAAAACACCATATCAATTAAAGCAAGGTTTTGTTTTCCCACCAAGATATAGCTCCTACGTTTGGGAACACGCAACAGTAACGGCGTATCGGGGAACGCCTGATGATTGCCGACAAATATAATCGGCTTGTCGGGCAGAGGGTTATATGTATTTACTACTTCGACCTTATATTTAACTTTTGTTCCCGTTAAAAGCATCAAGATGGGGTAAAGTCTGTTGCGTAGCCACACAACAGCTTTCGAATCTTTAAGCGGCTTGCCCGCTTTTATTTTGTCAAGGGTGGAATTTTGTTTCATAGTTATCTCATTTCAATCTCTTATTAAATAAAAATGCGGTTTGTTTCGTGGGGCAAAGGGTGTTCAAGTGTGCAAAGGCCTCGGCAGGTTCGGTGATGTTTTTATCGTAAAACCGTGTTTCGATAACGTCTTGGTATGTATATCCGTCCACCAAATTAAACAGCGAATGAAGATGCTTGTGAAAGGCTTCGGCGTTTTGTTCTTTTCGGGGGAAAACACCGAAATTCTCCCAAATATCCCACTTTAAGGTCGAGAGTATATCACGAAGCTCTGCTGTGAGTGTTTTTGCATCCTTTTCGGAATAATCCGAATAATGAAGCTCCTCGCCGATTATGGCATAATAGGTATCATCGTATTTTTCCAAGGCAACGGGAACGATGTCTGCACCGCTCTCAAGCGCCATCGATGCCGCGCCCGAATACATTTTCATCATCGGTTCGTTTTCGGTTATGTTCCAAGCACCCTCGGGACACATCATAAGGCTTCCGCCCTGCCTAAGCAGGGAAACAACACGTTCTTTTGCGATTTTGCGGTCGGTTTTGTTTCGTGTTTCAAGCGAGATAATACCGTTCAACCAAAGCATAAGACCGTCTATAGAACGGTAATAAGGTCCGGGGTCGCCACATAACAGATAGCAAGGGGTATGAATCGCTTCGAAAAGACTTTCTATATCCTTACCGCCTACATGTGAACAAGCGTAAAGTGTTGGACGTTTGCCCTTGTCCCTGCGTTTGTCCGCAAGAACAACAACCTTGCGTTTTTCGAACAACCGCAGGGCTTTTAGCGCATATAACAATATATAATGCATAAAGTTGTGAAAAGGGATATGCGTTGCCCTCGGCCCGATACGGTTAAAACGGTCCTCGCGCCTCAAACGGAAGTATTCGTTAACCTCCGATTGATTCATTGTGAAAAGTTTTATTATGTTCATATTGAATATTATAAATTAGAATAGAATTATGCTTGTCAGCAATTCAATAGCAATGCCTCCAATAACACTGACTAATAGGACAATAAATATATTCCATACAATGTTTTCTTTCATTTTTTCCTTTTTGATTTGCTCGCTCTCGCCATCTCCAAAAAGAAAAACTACTCTAGGGAATATCTTTTTTATAGGAATGCGCAACATAATGGAGCAGGCTATACATGTTCCAATGCCTTCTAAGTATATTTTCCAAATATTAGATTCATTTACTGGTGTGAATGTTCCCAATATTGGATTTGCGATAGTATCAGGAATACCGAAGAATTCGAAATATAATTTGTATAACAGTAACGCCATAATTAAAGTAAATATAGTGCCGCATCTTGCAAAGATGGAATATAATTTCGGTTTGGATATGCGATTAATTTGGTACTTCAGTTCATCGTATAAGATACAAGCCAATTCTTTTTCGCCTGTGATTATAGCCGAAATACTACATATGCCCAACTGGCTTAATACATCAATGTAAAATAGATCATCCGATATTTGTTCCGTGCCTGTTATTAACTCATCTTTTCCGATTATCATTTGTAATTCTATATCATCTGATACAAAATTAATAAAGAGTGCTTTTATTTCGCGATCAAATGAATTATCGCACTTCAATAATTCGTTAAAATCTGTAAATACGGAAAACTTACCGTTCTTATGTAAACAATTGTAATAGGTAGAATACTCTTTGAGTTTTAATTTTCCAGAAAATATTTTATCTAAATTCGAAAAGAAATCCTGTTTAATTACGATTGCTCTTGTTTTAAGAATCGTGCTTTTATAATCTTGTGCCATTATTAGATATCTTGTAACCTTTCCGCTTCTTTTTCGAGTGCGCGGTAATCGACTTTGCCTGCGGGTGTCATCGGAAGAGGTTCGTTCAAAATCTCAAATCCGACGGGCATAAAGTATGACGGCAAGTCACTTTCCTCGATATGATTTATAATTTTTTCAACGAATTGCTTTTTTTCTTCGTCATATAAGCGATTCATATATCCGTGTTCCACAAAAGCAAACGGTGCTTTTCCGTCTTCGTTATCATCGACGGCAACAATTGCACAAGAAAAAACACCATCACGTTTCAATAGTACATTCTCTATTTCCGAAGGGAATACTTTGAATCCTCTACGGATTATCATTCTCTTGATTCTGTCGACTACATATACAAAACCGTTTTCGGTTATGTATCCTATATCTCCGCTGTGTATCCATATTTTTTCGTCATCGTGCTCGCGCAGTATATGCGCGGTTTCTTCGGTTTGGTTATAATATTCGATCATACGTGTTGGTGTATGAATACATATTTCACCCAATTCACCGTATTTAAGTTCTTTATTGGTTTCAGGATCGAATACCGCTACAATCGTATTTATCAAGGGAATGCCGTTACTACCCATTTCGTTAACGTCATTATAAGAACATGTTGTGCAGGAGCTTGCCTCGGTCATGCTGTAACCTTTGCTTATAACAAACTTACCGTTTCCTTTAGCAATAAACTCGTTTATATCTTTCTCGAAAGTTTCTTTTGTGGGCATACCACCCATAAGTATTGCCTTGCATTTGCTGAAATCAAACTGCTTTTCTTTCAACAACGGCTCAAAATATGTAGCAATCCCCATAACTGCTGCAGGGGAGTGTTTTTTCATTAAACCTACTATATCTTTAGGTTCGAATTTAGAAATCAAAACTGATTTCCAACCCAAAGATAGTGGGGCATGCATTCGAATTTGTTTCATCTAAATAATTACGAAGACCTTTTGCGTTAGTTCGAGGGTCAATCATATTAGGGATTGCACCTATTCTATTAAGAGCATATATGCAATATATAACTGCAGGAAGATTGACCGCCATTATTGGAACAATATCACCTTTGCGAACACCTATTGCCGAAAAAGCATTTGCTGTTGATTCTATCCGTTCAAATAGCTTTTTGTAACTGATTTTTGTTCCAAAATATTCTAAAGCAATATTGTCAAGATGCTCTTTATTATTCTCCCAAAGGTACTCATAAATAGTACATTCGGGAAGCTTTGCATTAATTGCTTTTTCTTTGTAATATTTCAACCAAGGTTTATCAATAGACGGATAACCCGTCATTTCGCCCTCGATTTCACCAAGTGCAACCTTGCGTAAATAAAGATCTCTTTCTGCATCGTTTTTGTATGTGTTTTGCATATTTGTTGCTCCTTTTCAATTCATATATATAACATAATTGCGATTATGTTGTATTTGCCTTTTAAATAACGCCTGAATACATATATCAAAAAAACAAAAAAGACATAACAATAAAGCCCTTAAAAGAAAAAATCAAAATAAGGGCTTGAATCGTTATGCCTATTTAATTGAGAATACTGTTTTTTACGACAAAATTATTGAAAAATTATTAAAACAATGGTATAATAGAAGAGTATAAATGTACATTTTGAATTTGAATCTACAACATAATCGCAATTATGTTATTTTAGATTATCAATCGCATATTTTCCATCTTGCGTTTATGTTCTGCACCAGTGGTAATGATATAAATGCGTGTGGTATTTATACTTGTGTGTCCGAGAATGTCGGCAAGCTTGGCAATATCTTTTTCGATACCGTAGAATGTACGCGCGAACAGATGGCGGAGATTATGAGGGAACACCTTATCAGGAGATACCCCTGCCTGCTCGCATAATGCTTTCATCTCACGCCAGATATTGCATCGGCTCATAGGTTTACCGGATTTTGTGATAAAGATGCACCCGCTAGTGATACTCTTTGATTTAATATAATTTAATAACTTCTTCTGTAGCTCCCGAACGATAAACACCGTTCGGGTTTTATTTTTGCAAGACACAACCGCTTCACCCTTGCGCACTGCCTCAACGGTTATAAACTGCAATTCGCTGACACGAATGCCCGTTCCGCAAATTGTCTGTAGTATTAGATTCAATCTATCGTTGCCCTCTGCCTTTGCAGCGTTCACAAGACGAACATACTCTGCTTTTGTCAGTTCTTTTTCTTCGGAACAAAACGCTTTCTTCTGCACCTTAAACTGTTTGATATAGCAATCCACCCAACCCATAAATCGCAGAAAAGCATTTACCGCCGCAATCATAGAATTGGCACTTGTAACCTCGTAGTTCTGGGCAAGCAAAGCCTTGAACTCCATAACTACTGCTTTGCTGATTTCTCTTGTTTCTGCGAACATTGTAAGCAAACGCACATCACGAAGATACTTTTCAATGGTATTGTTGCTCTTCTCATCCGAACGAAGATAGCTTTCAAAATCTCCAATCATTGGATTTGTTATAATTCTATCCATTTGATATTACCTCCTATTGCGTATTTCATTTTACAATATTTTTTGTATGTTCACTACATTCCATTTGAACACACTTCGACATTGCAAAAGGTAATATAATTACGGATATTATTTTGGCAAGTTAATCGCAAAACCTGGTATTTAAGCCAATCGTTTCAAGGCTGCAAGATCGAAGATTATAATGGGGAGACCGGTTTGCAACCTTAAGATTGCGATCATATGAAAAAAGAGCCAACTAAAGCATAGTGCTCCGATTGACTCTTTATTGGACGTAGAGCGGTTATTTTGTTTTAAAAATCAATCATTATCATTTATCAAAGCATAACTAAAAATCCGAACCCATCGCCTATCGGCTGGAGGTTCGGATTTTTACATCTTGGCAGGGATAGCTGGGTTCGAACCAGCGAAATGACGGAGTCAAAGTCCGTTGCCTTACCGCTTGGCTATATCCCTATATTTAATGTCCGCTTTGTATTATAACCGCTTTGAAGCCAAATGTCAAGAAGTATTTGTTATATTGACAAAGCTTTCGTGTTTTGGTACAATCTATTGTATCGTGTATATGCTTTTTTATGCACGTTTTTGCAAGAAATGCGGGCGTTATAGGCAGCTTTCAAGCTTACAAAATGCACTAAAACGCCCACAGCTATTGACACAAAGCGCGTTTTGATATAGTATATTAAGAGCGCACCACCCCTTTGCAAAAGGCTTATGTCCTTTGTATTAAACGTCCATGGCAAAGCGGTGGCGGCGAATTGTACAATACATTTTATGTTGCAAGGTGCTTTAAGTGTTTGCAACGAAACAGAGGGTAGAGGTATAAAATATGGAAAACAAGCCGCTTTTGCTTGCGCCTTCACTTTTGGCGTGTGATTTTGCACGGATAGGCGAAAAGATAAAAATATTGGAGGGTGCAGGTGTGCCTTGGCTGCATCTTGACGTTATGGACGGTGCGTTTGTGCCTAACATCTCGTTTGGTCAGCCGCTTATAAAAAGCATCCGTAAGGACACGGATATGTTCTTCGATGCACACCTTATGATAAACGAGCCAAGCAGATACATAAAGGATTTTGCCGCCGCAGGGGCGGACCTTATATGCATACACATAGAGGCAACGGAAAACGCTAAGGCGGATTTGGAGGCAATAAAGGCGCTTGGCGTTAAATGCGGGATAGCGATAAAGCCAAAGACCCCCGTTTCGGCAATAGAGCCGTATCTGCCGCTTTTGGACCTTGCGCTGGTTATGAGCGTAGAGCCCGGATTTGGCGGGCAAAAGTTTATGCCCGATATGGTGGAGAAGATTAGCACTCTTAAAGCTTTGCGTGAGGAAAAGGGCTTGGATTATCATATAGAGGTGGACGGTGGCATAGGCCCCGACAATGCAAGGCTTGTATATGAAGCAGGCGCAAACGTTTTGGTTGCAGGCAGCTCTGTTCTGGGCAAGGCGGATATCGCCGCCGCGGCTGAAGCTATATACAACAGTATTAAATAAAAAAGGAGTATAACATGGCAAACAAAGAATCCACACACAAGCAAATGATAGAGGAGCGCCGCCGTCGCCGTGCAGAGGCGGAGCAAAAGGCAAAGGCTCAAAAGAAGAAGCAAACTATCGGCATAGTAGCAGGCGTATTAGGCACCGTTGTTTTGCTTGGGCTTATTATCTTGCTTATAATGAGGCCTTGGGCGGACAATGTTTTCACCACAGCAGGCGATGGGGACGGCCCCGATATCACCTCCACAACCGATTTTGGTGCAGATTGGGAGTTTAAGCACGATATGAAGGTTAAGCACCACGTTGAAATCAAGGTTAAGGACCAAGGCGTTATTAAGGTTGAGCTTGACCCCACCTACGCACCTATAACCGTTGATAACTTCCTTAATCTCGCTGAAAGCGGATTTTACGATGGGCTTACCTTCCATCGCATTATAAAGGGCTTTATGATACAGGGGGGTGACCCCAATCACGACGGTACGGGCGGCAGCAAAACCAACATTAAGGGTGAATTTTCCGCTAACGGTGTTGAAAACCCGCTTTCGCACAAACGCGGTGTTATATCCATGGCAAGAAGCAGTGCTAAAAACAGCGCAAGCAGCCAGTTCTTTATTATGCACGAGGATGACACCCGCTTAGACGGGCAGTACGCCGCTTTCGGTATCGTAACCGAGGGTATGGATATTGTGGACGCTATTGCTGAAAACGCAGCTCCTACCGACGGCAACGGCACCATTCCTTATAAAATGCAACCTGTTATAGAGAAAGTAACCGTAATAGATTAATATACCAGGGGCTGTTTCAAATCGTTTGATTTGAAACAGCCCCTTTTAGGTTTTATAGAAATACAAACGCTAAATATGCCCCTTGCATTTCGGTCGACACATGAATCGACCCTACACACCGTAACGAGGTTTAGTTTTAATAGGAAGCGTAACACCTAAATTGTAGGGGGCATTCACGAATGACCCGCTACGCTGCCTCTAAAGCCAAACGCCACATTTAACCGCAAGGCTTCGGGTGAACTTAAACCCGCCCTAAAGCACCCCTTACCGTTTACGCGTTCTGGTTTGCCATAACCTTGGTATTGGCAGGCAGTATCCCCGTTTCAAGGTATACTATCTCAAGTATCTGTGCAACCTGTGCGGAGCTAAGCTGTCCTTCTGCGCTTACAACAACGCTTGCTTTACCGTCCGACACAACGCACACGCATTGCTCAAAGCCCTTTGCCTTTACAAGCTGTTCTATAGTGGCTTCTGCGCTCATCTCCTCGGCTATTGCGGCGATATCAAGCATTGCCTGCTCCTTTGCATCTGCCAAAGCCTCAGGGTTTTCTGCTATCGCCTTTAGCACCTCCATAGCCTCGTTGCGGGTGTTTTCCCTGTTGATAACAGCCTCGGCAAAATAGCCTGTGCCTGTTTGCTCCGTTTCGCCGTTAGCACCCACAAGCACGCTGTTGCCAAGTATATGCGCGCCGCCGTCGGTGGGCTTTTCAGGCGTGGGAGCGTTTGTGGGAATGATAGCGTTTACCACTATCGCCGCCGCGATTATCAGCACACAGCCGCCTATTAAAAACGCTTTACTGCCGAAAAACGCGCCGTAATCAAACTCTTTGATTTTCTTTAAATACGCTTTGAAATCCATAATAAATCCTCCGGTTTATGTAAATTTAATTTGTAACGAATATTGCGCTGTCCTCCAGCCCGTACAACGCGCTTATCATAGCTTTAAGCGCAGATATGTCCGATGCGGTTGCGTTTTTGCATACCATAACAACGCCCGCAACGTAAGGCGGAGTTTCCTTAACCGCCACAAGTGACGTACCGCCGCTTGTGTTTACCGTTCGGTTATTAAGCGTGGTTTCCTTTTCCGCCACGCTTCCATCGGGGTTATATCTGGTACGCACGCTTTGGTCGCAAGCGTAGGTATAGCTGTATCCACCGCCCAGCCGCACCTTCGCTTGGCACTTAACGCCGCAAAGCGTGCGCCCAAGCTCCTCCAGCGCGGCTTCCGCCTCGCTTGCGTAGTGCGCGTTTTTATCCGCGCTTGGGGCTTTGCTTTCGCCGCCGCCAAGGTTTATAACCAGCAATGCAATGCCCGCTATAAGCGCAACGGCTATATACCCTATCCCTTTTGTTTTCATCAGCCTTGTAAATATAGAGTTAGCCTTCACATCTCACCTCTGCCGTTACGGCACTGCCAAAGCTTTCGGTTATAAGGGCTTTTACCGCCTGTGCCTGTTCCTCGGTTTCCGTTTCCGCGTACACATAGGTTAAGGCAAGCCCCTGCTCCTTGCTTTCAAAGCTTATGCTGATACTGCGTGCTTTTATGCCCGTTTCCGAAAAAATATAATTATACATTGCAGCCTCGGCATCCTGTTCCGCTTGCCTTATAATAAGGCTTTCTGCCGCTTGGCTGTCTACAGACACGGTATCTTCATATTGCGGCGCGGTAAGCTTAAAGCTTGGTATCAGCCCAATAAGCGGCGAAACGATAAGCGCGGTACACAACAGCGCGGCAAGCGCTTGCAGGTGCTTTCGGTACGCCTTGCCCACAAGCGCGGCGCCTATCCCACCTATCACGGAGGCGTATAAAAGCGATGTAAAAAAGCTTTTCACGCGCTCACCCCGCTTTTTAAAAACACCGCGGATATAACCGTGAAAACAGCCCCGCAGGAAATAAGCAACGCCAAGCACGCGCCAAGCATACCGCCAAGCTCCGTTAGGAACTTGCCCTGCTTTTCCAGCCCGCAAAGCTTTGCAAAGAAGGCGCAAAACGAGAACATCGCTTTGTAAAGCAAGGCAGAAACAAGCGGCGGCAAAACGTAGGCAAGCATAACGCAAAGCCCAAGCGTGCCAACGCTTGCTTTAACGGAGGACACCGCGCCAAACACCGTGCGCGCGCTATCCCCCACAGCACCGCCTATAACGGGTATAAACGAGCCCGAGGCAAACTTTGCGGCGCGGTAGCTGAACGTATCGGCAGAGGCGGCAACGGCTGTTTGAAAGTAAAAAACGTAGCCCACAAGCGAAAACACAAAGGCTATAAGCACGCAACACCAGTTTTTAACAACGCTTGCGGCGGGTGCTATATGCTCGCTGCCGGGAAGCAGCCCCGTTAGTGCCAGCGCAACCCCAAGCGATAAAAGCGGCAGTAAAATCCGCGCGTTTACAAGCTCTGTAACCGAGAGGAACAGGCTAAAGCCGCCGCTTGCCGCCACCGCCTGCGCGTTATTGCCGCCCATTGCGTACAAAGAGGCGGTAACGGGAAGCAGTGATGCGGAAAAATCGCAAAAGCTGTCTATTGCCGCCGACGCATAATTAAAAACGCTGTATAAAGCGGGAAAGCACGCCGCAACAAGCGCCGCGGCGCTTACAAAATCCAAAGCGCCGCCGCTTATATCCTCGGCTTTAAGCTGTTTTATACCGTTCATAACCGATATAACAAGCAACGCGGCAACAATAAACGCGCCGTATTTTAAAGCGTTTGCCGCACCGCCGGTTAGCGCGCTTTTAAGCGTACTAACTGCGCTGTCCTGAAGGCTTGTACCGCTTGAATGCCCCTCAAGCGTGCTTGCGCCGCTTTGCTTGTATATCTCCTCCTCGCTTACGGCAAACGCCTTCGTTTGCCCCACCGCCGCAAGCAACAGAAGCACGCCCAAGAAAACGAAAAACCTTTTCATCTCTTTGCACCTTCCTTTTCAACACTACCCCATTAGCTGTACCGCCGCCTCCAAAAGATAGCTTACAACAGGCAGGGACAACAGCATTATCAACGCCTTACCCGCGCTTTCCACGCCCGAAGCAAGCGTGTTTTCTCCGCAAGCGCGGCATATATCCGCCGCCGCACCGCACAACAGCGACACACCCAACGCTTTAAGCAAAAGCGAAAAAAACTGCGGCAGAACGGTGCTTTGCACAAGCTCTTCAACGTATTTTACTATCGGCGTTATCAGCGTTATCAGATACGCACCGCACACAAGCGCGCACGCGGCTGAATACAAGGGCAGATAATCGCTTTTAAGCTGTTTTATAACCACGCCAAAGCAAGCAAGGCACACGGCAACACCGCAAAAGGTGTATATACCGTTCATATACCGAAGGCGCTTCTTATGCTTTGCAGTAAAGAAGCTATCTCCCCCGTAAGCATAAGCATAGCTATTATCACGCCCGCAACGGTTACAAGCGTAGCTTGCTCGTCACGCCCGCTTTTAGAAAGTATCTGATGCGCCACGCTTACTATAAGGCCAACACCTGCCACCTTTAACACCAACGCCACGTTCATTCTTCTATTCCCTTTCAAAGCAATAGTATTACCGTCATCATACCTGCCAGCACACCAAGCCACTTATAGCATTTTTCGCCGTTTTCAAGCTCGCTTTTCCGCTTATGGCACAGCTCGCTAAGCTTGCGGTACGCATCCTCTAAGCTTTTTTGCTGTCGCTCGTAGTCGGTGCTTCCCAGCTCCTTGGCAACGGAGCACAGTATGCCGTACAGCGCGCTGTCGTCCTTTTGTAATTCTATGGCGGCGGTTAAGCGTTTATTACACAGCTCTATGCTGTTCTCGCCCTTCAGTATCTGCAAAACACCCGCGTTTGCTAAGGCTGGGTTTTCAAACTCGGCAATTATCTCATCCATAGGCGTAAGCGCGGGCAGGCGCGTGCATATATGCTTTATCAAAAGCGTGTAGCCCTCGGTATACAACGCAACGCTTCGCTTTTGCGCCGCCAACAGAAAACCCGCGCTTCCAAACGCCGATATTACAAGCACCGCACCTAATACAGCAGTCATTCCACGCACTCCTTAACCGTGTATTCAAAATCCGCACCTATGCCTATAAGCAACGGAAACGCCCCCGTTTTTAAAAGCCTGCCTATAAACGGGCGCGCCCTCAAGCCCTCCTCGCTTTCCGCGTGCGCGGAGGCTATAATGCACACCCCTGCGCCCAGCGCATTAAGCAACGCCTCCTCGTCCTCCGCCGCAAGCTCATCGCATACTATAACCTGCGGTGCCATACTGCGGCAAAGCAACGGAAGCGCCACGCTTTTTTTTAGCCCGCAAACCGCATCCGTAAGCCCCGCTTTAAGCTGTGGAACGTACAGCTCGTAGCGTTCGTCTGCCAGCGCAACGCGATACTCCCGCGAAAGCAGGGCGGCAACGCTTCTTAACAAGGTGGTTTTCCCTTTGTTTGGGGGCGAGTACACCAACGCCCCCTTTAAGCCCTGCGCGCTTATATGCCGCGCGGCGGTTATACCGTAATCCCTTATAAACCTGCACAGCCTTAGGTTCACGCCGTATATCCTGCTAAAGCCCGCAAAAGCGCCGCCGCGCACGGTTGCCTCGCCGCAAACGCCTGCCCTGCACCCGTTGCCGAAGGGCAAAAAGCCCGCGCACAAAGCATCACCGTAGCTGTAAAGCGATGCCTTTGTGAGAAGCGAAACGCACTCGCTTATATCCTCCTTGGTGCAGATAATGGCTTTTTCAGGCGCACAAACGGCACCGGCGGCGTTAAACGCGCGGTTTTTTCCGCCGCTTGTTGCAGATACGGGGCCATCCAGCCTTAAACGTATCTCCGTTAGGTTTTGCCTTATACTTTCAGGCAGCCCCACCGCCGCCCTTGCTATACGCTGTGGCAGATACGGTAGCAGCCTATGCATTGTTCTTTTTCCAAACGGGCATATAAAACAGCAAAAACACGCCCGTACACAAAGCACAGCAGATAAGCGCAGTAAAGCTGTTTGCAAGCCCTGCCTTGCTTATGGGGTAGGCGGCAAGCGCGCCAACGGCTGTAAACACCGCAGGCAGTACGATATGCGTTTTTATATTCAGCTTGAAGCCCGTAATCTTTTTAAGCCTGAAGAAGCACAGCACAAACGACAAGGTGTTTGACACAACCAACAGCCACAAATAGCCTAACGCACCGCTGTGTGGGATATAAACAAGCACTGCCGCTATGCGGAAAACGGAGTTTATAACGCTGTAAACAAGCGTGCGGTTTTGCTGGCCTATGCTTTTAAGCAAGCCGTCGGACATGGTTTCCAAATACATAAACGGCGTTACAAGCGCAAGCACGCGTGTGGACTGCACGCAATCAAGCGAACCGTAAAGCGCAAGGCTTATCTCCTTTGCAAACACCAAAAACAATATCCCTGTAACGGTGGAAAACACCGCGCTTATGCACATAATGCGCTCTACAAGGCGGTTGCGCGCCCTTTTGTCCTCCATAGTGTTAAGGCGCGAAACGGCAGGCACCTGTATCGAAAGCAACGCGCCCAAAAACGCATAGGGAAAAAACAGCATTGGGATGGTCATACCGCGTATTGTGCCGAAATCGGATAGCGCTTGCTGTCTGTCGCCGCCGTAGCTTACGAACTGCATTGGGATAAGCACGCTTTCAACGCTGTGCAGGATATTGGTGATATACGCGCAAGCGGCTATCGGTGCCGTTACCGATGCAACGCTTTTTGCCGTAGCAACGGCTTTTTCCTCTAAGCTAACGCCGTTTCTTTGCCGTTTTGAAAAGAACAGATATAAAACCAAAAGGAATATGTAGGACAACGCCTCCCCCGCGGAAAGCCCTGCAACAACCGCCGTGCATAAAGCCGTTGGGGATTTTACGTTTTTACAAACGGTTTCAAAAACGTATACTATGATGCCGATTTTTGCACATTGCTCGAAAAGTGAAGCAAGCGTTGGCTTGTATATCTGCCCTACCGCCGTGAAATAGCCCTTTAAGCACGCGGAAAGCGACATAAAAGGCATACTTAACGCAAGTATGCGTAAAGGCGCGGAGGCGCGAAAATCCATAATAAAGCTTTTTGCAAGAAACCGTGCGCCGCCGTACAAAGCACCGCCCGCCGCCAAGCCCATACAAAAAGCCAAAACGGAGGACACTAAAAGCACGCGCAAAGCACCGCTTTTTCCGCGTTTTTCGTTATCATCCTCAAGCCTCTCGGCGGCAAGACGCGATACCGCCACCGTAAAGCCCGAAGTGGCAAAGGTTGCAAATGTGGCGTAAACGGACATTATAAGCTGATAAAGCCCCAAGCCCGCGCTACCCAAACGGTTAGACAAATAAACGCGAAACAGCATACCAAGCCCACGCAAAGCAAAGGACATAAGCGTTAGTATACCTGCCGCCGCCGCTGTAGATGACAAAGCCTTTTTCAAAGCATCACTTCCATTAATCGTTTGATAAAGAATATGCGCGTTGCTTTATAAATATGAAAGGAGCTGGCTCAAATCGAATGATTTAAGCCAGCCCCAACTAAGGGGCTGTCTCATAGCATTAACAAATTGTGAACGCTATGTGCAACCTTAACAAAAAATCAAGGGCGTTATTTGACTGCCCTTGATTTTTTTGTTACTTTTATATATGGTTTCATCTCAAAATTTCAATTTGAGACAGCT
>JAZNUB010000022.1:0-19676 GCA_045592105.1 Eubacteriales bacterium
ACAAGCAACGTGGAGCAATTTGGTTTTTGCCACAGGCAAGGGTAAGCATAAGACGCAGCTTCAAAAAGACATCGAAATGCTTGAATCTTTTCTGTTGAAGAAAAACGAATATTTGTCCCATCTCGGCAGACTTGGAAACAGAAACAGTTATTCGAAAACCGATGTTGACGCAACCTTTATGCGTATGAAAGAAGACCGTATGAAAAACGGCCAACTTAAACCCGGATACAACGTGCAGATAGGCGTAGAGAGTGAATATATAGTAGGCATAGGTGTATTCTCCAACAGAAGCGACGTAAACACATTAATACCTTTTCTCAATAGAATACACGGTCGTACCCGAAGGAGATTTGAACAGATCATAGCAGATGCAGGCTATGAGAGCAGCGAGAACTATCTTTATCTCGAAGAAAACGGACAAATGGAATCCATACGCAAAAAGATTTATCAATACATGTGTTATTTGTGGAGCACAGGGGTATAACCCTAATATTGATGACATAGGGTTTGTTTATGATAACGCAAAAAAGTTTCTGGTTTTGAGCATCGAGCCATTCAAGCAGAGCTTAAAAGTGTTTTAAAGCCATTATCTTTAGATTCTTTTGGAAGATGCGGCGATTGTGCAAGAATAATGGAAAAAAGTTGCCCTTTCGTTTGACTTCTTTGATTTTTACCTTTTATCGCGTTCAAGGCAACAGAGAAAAAAACGATCCGTTAGGGTCGGTTTTTCGGGTTTTATATCGACATTACCATTAATACGCTGTATAACATATCAAACTTTTGAATCGATAAAAAATCGCGAGGCTTTTATGAAAAGAATTATTTGTTTTGCGTTACTTATTCTAATTGTTTTGTCTTTGGCGTCTTGCACAGCCGTCTCTTACGAGGACACCAACGGGGAGGACGATTTTTCTCTTCAAACGATTACGGACAAGGACATTGTGGATGGCATCAACACCACAAAAATTTTAAGCTCTACCTCCACGGGAAACAACAAGACTACAAGCAAGGCAAAAACAATGTCGGGCGTGGTGGAGTTGTACGAGGGCAAGCTGAAGAACGAAAGCTTTAAGATAGTTGTTTCCAACGAGATAAGCAAAGGCAACGCTCGTTTGGTTTTAGTGTTTAACGACGAGATAGTACACGATTTTGACCTTAACAGCAAAGACCAAAGCTTTGTGTTAAATAACGCTACGGGCAAGGTATACCTTAAAATTGCGGGTGAAAGCACGGGATACAGCGTAACTCATACCGTTTATAAGGACTAAAATTTAATATTTTTGGCAAAACATCTTGTAAAAAACTGAAAACAGGTGTATTATTGCAGGCAGTGCGATTTAAGGGGTATTATAATATGAAGGCTCTTAGTTTTATCAAAAAGCACACGGTGTTTTTTGTTGCAGTTGCCGCGGCGGTAATAACCTGTTTTTTTGTTCCGCCCGACAAGGAATATCTTAATTACTTCGATTGGAGAACGCTTGCTTGCCTGTTTTTAACTCTTGCGGTTATATGCGCGCTTAGGAAGATTAAGTTTTTTTCCATCCTTGCAAGGCGGCTTGTTTTAATAACTGGCAACCTGCGCAGCCTTTTTTTGATGCTTATATGCATCACGTTTATCGGCTCTATGCTTATAGCCAACGATATGGCGCTTATAACGTTTTTACCGTTGGGGTATTTTGCCCTGCATGCAGCAGGCAAAGAAAAATATATGGCGTATCTGTTTATACTGCAAAACATCTCGGCAAACCTTGGCGGTATGCTAACGCCGTTCGGCAACCCGCAAAACCTATACCTTTATTCTTATTTCAACATCCCCACGGGCGAGTTTTGCATGATAATGCTGCCACCGTTTATTTTAGCTATCGCAATGCTTGCTGTCGCTTGCCTTTTTGTAAAGCCCGTTAAGCTTACGCTGGAGGATAGCTCTATTTCAAAGCTAAACGTTAAGCGCACGGTGCTTTACCTTTCCCTTTTTGCGGCATCGCTTCTTATAGTTTTCAGGGTGATACCGTTTTGGGTGGGGCTTATAGTTATACCCGCAGTTCTGTTTTTTGCGGACAGGGATTCGCTTATTATGGTGGACTATCCGCTGCTTGGCACTTTCTTTTTCTTCTTTGTGTTTGCGGGCAATATGGCGCGGATAGACGCTGTAAACAACCTTATATCCTCCGTTTTGGAAAAGGACACGCTGCTTATTTCAACGCTTTCCTGCCAATGGATAAGCAACGTTCCAACGGCGATACTGCTTTCGCGCTTCACTAATGACTATCGCTCTTTACTGTTGGGCGTTAATATAGGCGGCACGGGTACACTTATAGCATCGCTTGCAAGCCTTATTACTTTTAGCGAGTATCGCACGCTGTACCCAGCCAAGGGCAAGCAATACTTTTTGCTGTTCACGCTGATAAACCTAATATTCCTTGTGGTTATGACCGTGGCGGCAAAATTGTTTTTTGTTTAGCCGCAAAAAACTATTGCATTCTACAAATCAAGATGCTATAATACAAAAAATTAAATATTTATGTATGACGTTTGCAGGAAAAGGTTATCAAGGCAACCAAACGATAACCGCCGAAGGAGTAACACTCTCAGGTGTCCGTTCTGAACGGATGAGGACTGTAAGCTGACATAACTTTGGAGAAGCCCATTAAATTGGGTGCCGAAGGTGCAAAGCGATTTTACGCTAATCTCTCAGGCAAAAGGACAAAGTGCGTTTTTTTAGTTTTTATTCTTTGTTTTTCTGTGTGGCGGTTTGCGCTTTGTGCAAACCGCTATTTTTATTTTCAGGAGGATGCTATGGAAGCATTTATCAACAAAGTTACAGAAATTAACGATGCGTTGCACTCCTTTATTTGGGGCGTACCGGGACTTGTGCTGCTTATCGGTACCGGCATTTTGCTAACCGTGGGCACAAAGTTTTTCCAAGTAAGCCACGTTTTCCATTGGTTTAAGGAAACTATCGGCAGCCTTTTCAAAAAAGGCAGTGCTTCTACCAAGAAAACGGATAAAAACAGCATATCCCAATTCCAAGCGCTTTGTACCGCGCTTGCCGCAACTGTTGGTACGGGTAATATCGCAGGTGTTGCCACAGCCATCGTTATAGGCGGCCCCGGTGCCGTTTTCTGGATGTGGGTTGCGGCGTTTTTCGGTATGATGACCAACTTTTCCGAAAACATTTTGGGGATATACTTCCGCCGCCGCAACTATAAAGGCGAGTGGTCCGGCGGTGCTATGTACTATATCAAGGATGGACTTGGCAAAAAGAAGGGATTTAAAACTATAGCAAAGGTGCTTGCGGTGCTTTTTGCTTGCTTTGCAATACTTGCATCCTTCGGTATCGGCAATATGGGGCAGGTAAATAAGATAACGCTTAACATTCAATCTGCCTTCTTTAAAGCCACAAACCTTGGAACGGTTGGCGGAATTTCCGTGCTTGGCTTGATTATAGGTATTTCGCTGGTTATTCTCGGCGGCTTAATAATTCTTGGCGGGCTTCAAAGAATTGCTTCTTTTGCGGAACGAGTTGTTCCCTTTATGGCGATAGCTTATATAATAGGCGCGCTTGCCATTATGTTTATCAATATAGAAAACGTTCCCGCTATGTTCGGCTCTATATTCAAGTTTGCGTTCACAGAGCGCGCGGCTGCAGGCGGTACGGCAGGTGCCGTCTTCGCGGCAATGACACAGGGCTTTAAGCGCGGTGTGTTCTCTAACGAGGCTGGTCTTGGCTCCTCTGTTATGGTACACAGCTCCTCTAACGTTAAGGAGCCTGTTCGCCAAGGTATGTGGGGCATATTTGAGGTGTTCTTTGATACCTTTATCGTATGCTCTATGACGGCTATCGTGGTGCTTTCCTCCGGTTACATAGACCTTAATACAGGCGTTGCGCTTGAGGGCGTGCAGGATTCCACGCTGGTTTCGCAGGTGTTTGGCAATTCCTTTGGTATAATTGGCGAATGGTTCGTGGCTGTTGCAATGCTTTTGTTTGCGTTTACCACGGTGCTTGGCTGGTCGCAGTACGGCTCCAAGGCAGTAGAATACCTTTTCGGTACGAAGGCTGTAAAGGTTTACAAGGTTATTTTCGTGCTTATGATAGTTTCGGGCGCGGTGATGACCTCTTCCTTGGCGTGGGATATATCCGACACCTTCAACGGCTTTATGATGGTGCCTAACCTTATAGGCGTTGTGGCGGCATTCCCCTTGGTTATCAAGCTTACAAACAACTATATAAACCGCAAAATCAAGCACAAGAACATAGAGCCTATGCTTTCCTACGACCCCGATATTCAAAAAGAAATAGCTAAAGACTTAGATAACGAATAGCAACCACCCCAACAATAAACGGGCTGTAAAAAAACGGCGTTTTTTACAGCCTGTTTTGACGTTTACTATTGAAAAGCGTGGCATCTTTTATTATAATGGTAATAAAAGATGCTTTATTTGCCTTTGAAGGGCTTGTATGCGAATTTTAGGAGGCACCTATGAAAAAAGTGATATACTTTATTAAGCTATTGTTTTGCGCCGCTTTAATGCTATGCGTTTTTGGTGCGTGCGGCAGCACTTCTCCGTCGGACAAATACGAGGGTACGCTTAAATTTGAGCCTTCCGAGGACGGCAAAAACGTTACTATATCGTATAAGTACGACGGCAAAAAGGTTGAGTACAGCGTTCCAAACAACGCCAACTATTTATCGGGCGGTTTTGCGGCAACCGACGATCTGAAGCGTGCGCTTCCCACCTCGCTTACCACGGGCATATACGGTGCTAACGGCGAGCATTACGTTGGGCTTTTTTACTTTTTGTGGCACGGTGAGCATGGCGACAACGGCATATACGATTTGCAGAAGACAATAGACAACTACGGCGAGCTTGCGAAGAACGCAAACGCTGTTGACCCCGAAACGGGGGAACGGCTATACGGCAGCATAGGAGATATGCATTGGTTTGCGGAGCCGCTTTACGGCTACTATTACGCCAATGACGAATGGGTTATCAGAAAGCACATGGAGCTGCTTTGCAACGCTAATATAGACTTTTTGTATTTTGACGTTACCAACGCATATATTTATAAGGACAACGCGCTAACGGTAATGCGCATCTGCCACGAGCTTAACGAGCAGGGCTACGATGCGCCGCAGGTTGTTTTTTATACCAACACCAACTCCAAAGACGTTATGAAGCAGCTTTATGATGAGATATACAGCCAAAACCTGTATCCCGATACTTGGTTTTACGTTGACGGCAAGCCCTGCATTGTTGGCGTTGAAGAGGGCAACATCAACGATTTCTTCACGGTAAAAGCGGCTCAATGGCCAAACGGAAGCTACCAAGTAAACGGCTGGCCGTGGATGGATTTTGATTGGCCGCAAAAAGTGTTTATGGACAAAGAGTGTAACGACAGCGCAATAAGCGTTTCTATTGCACAGCACAACCAATCCATTGTGTTTAGCGATTCCTCTCTGTACGGCTACGAACTAAACCGCGGCAGAAGCTTTAACTATAACACGGCGGGTATTGCCAGCATGAAAAAATACCGCGAGGCGTTTGATAAGGACAACTCTTTAACGCTTTATGGCTTAAACTTTCAAGCGCAATGGGACAGGGCTATAGAAGCCAACGTGCCGTACACGCTTGTTACAGGCTGGAACGAATGGGTGGCACAGCGCCAGAACGGCGAAGCGATGAGGAACGACCCCAATGCTGTTTGCTTTGTTGACACCGCCTCTATGGAGTTTAGCCGTGACGCGGAGATGATGCGCGGCGGGTATTTTGACAACTATTATATGCAGCTTATATATAACATCCAGCGTCTTAAAGGCTCGGCACCCGTGATAGTGCAGGATGCAAGGAACCCCATAGATTTAAGCGGCGGCTTTGAGCAATGGAAAAACGTTGTGGTTTCCTACAAGGACCCTATTGGGGATATACAGGACAGGAACGCCACAGGCTTTGGGCACAAAACGCTAACGGATACCACGGGCAGTAACGATATCATAGAGGCGAGGGTTACGCACGATACGAAAAACGTATACTTCTATGTAAAAACCGCTTCCGACATAACCGCGTATAACACCGAAAGCTCTTGGATGCAGTTGTTTGTAAACACAAACAACAACGCTACGGACGGTTGGTACGGCTACGACTACGTGATAAACCATAAGGCGAAAAGCGAAAGCCTTACAAGCCTTGCAAAATGCTCTTCAGATAACGGCAAGCTTGCGTGTGATACCGTAGGCGAGGTTAGCTACACGGTATCGGGCAACGAGATGATGATATCCGTACCCTTTGAGCTTATCGGCATAGAAAGCTTTGACAAAATATATATAGAGTTCAAGTGGGCAGATGCCGACGGTAAGGTTGAATACAAGCAGATGGAGGACTTTTATCTGTACGGTGACGTAGCACCCCTTGGCAGGCTTAATTGGATATACCAAAGCTATATACCCCAAAACGCCCTAACAAGCGAAGCTTCTAAATAAGCCTTTTCCCCGCGGCACGGCAAACAGCGTGCCGCGGGCGTTTTTTTGCAAAAAACTGTTGCTATCCGGCACTAAGTGTGTTATAATAAACTGTTTTAATTTGCACAATTTTGAGCAATTTAAAGCCACAAAATCCATGTATAGAGAGGTTTATTATGGAAAAATTTATTATTTTGTCTGACGTTTCTTGTGATCTATCCGAAGAAATAAGAGAGTATTGCGGCGCAGAGGATTATATGCGCGGGCACGTGCATTTTTCCACGGGTGAGGATTTCCCCACCACGCTTGATTGGCAACACATTTCTTGTGATGAATTTTATAAAACCCTTTCCAATAAAAAAGTAGAAGTTACTACCGCCCCCGCCAGCCCTGAGGAGTTTTATCTAACCTTTAAAAAATACGTAGAAGAAGGATATGCTATTTTAAGCATGTCCATATCCTCAAAAATAAGCTCTACCTACAACGTTGCGTGCGGTGCGGCCGAAAGAGTTAGAAGCGAGCTTCCGGATGCAAACATCTACTGTTTTGATACGTATAGAATGTCCGGCGCGTTTGGCTTGCTTGTTTTGTACGCACATCTGCTTAAAAAAGAAGGCAAAAGCATGCAGGAGATAATAGCTTGGCTTGAGGAAAACAAGCACAAGGTACACCAAATGGGCCCTATTGATGACCTTATGTTTATCGCTCGCCGCGGCAGGATATCTATGGGCAAGGCTATTATGGGTAGCTTTGCGGGCGTTAAACCTATGGGAGATTGCACCAACGATGGGTACGTTTCCGTGCTTACAAAGGTTAAGGGTATGAAAAAGGCGCTTGATATCACAGCGCGTTACGTTGAAAAAACTGCCATAGATATAGAAAACCAGCATATAATAATATCGCACAGCAACAGGAAGGAATACGCAGAAACGATAAAGGAAAGGCTTGAAAAAACGCTTAAGCCCAAAAAGATTTTCATAAGTGACGTATTCACGGGCAGCGGCGCAAACGTTGGCCCCGGCATGGTTGCCGTTTACTATATGGGCGCAAATATTTCCGAGGATTTGGCTGTTGAAAAAGAAACGATGAACAAAGTGTTGGAAGAAGCAAAATAACACGGCAAAATTGATATAATCAGAATTGGGAGAATTATATGATATATACAATTAACGGCCAACGCTTTAAAGATATGATAGATTTCGGCGTTAGGAACCTTAATATACACCGAAAGCTTGTAAACCAGCTTAACGTTTTCCCCGTGCCCGATGGTGACACGGGCACTAACATGGTAACAACCATTAAAAACGGCCTTGGCACGGTGGAAGGCACCGGTGATGAGCTTTCTGCTGTTGCCAAAAGGTTTGCGGATGCGGTGGTTTTCGGCGCAAGAGGCAACTCCGGCGTTATTGTTTCGCAGTTTTTCAAGGGCTTGTCCGAAACGTTTTTTGAAAGTGCATCTGCTGATGCCGAGCTGTTTATAAAAGCGCTTGAAAAGGGCGTTAAGTGCGCGTATACCGCGGTTGCCACGCCCGTTGAGGGTACCATCCTTACCGTTGTGAAGGAAGCAACTAAGGCGGTAAAGGCAGAAACAAGCAAGGATAGCCCTATTGACGAGGTAATAGAGCTGTTTATTAAGCACGCTAAGGAATCCCTTGAAAGAACGCCTGAGCTGCTGCCCGCTTTAAAGGATGCGGGCGTGGTTGACAGCGGCGGCGCAGGTATAGTATACATTTTTGAGGGTATGAAGAAGTATCTGGACGGCGAGGATTTGGAGGCGTTTGAGATAGAGGCAAGCGCAAAACAGCTTGATTATTCTGCCTTTGATGCAAACAGCGTTTTTGAGTACGGCTATTGCACAGAGCTGCTTATACAGCTTCAAAACAGCAAAGCGCGCTTTGATTACGCCGTTTTTAAAGAGGAGCTTGGCGGCTTGGGGGATTCGATAGTAACCTCCCACGAAAAGGACAAGGTGCGTATCCATATCCACACGCACACCCCCGAACAGGTTATGTCCTTTGCACACAGATTTGGCGAGTTTTTGGCTATCAAAATAGAGAATATGACCGTTCAGCACACCGAAACGGTTAAAAACATAATGCTTGCGCCCAATAAAAGCGATCACGCTTTTTCCGTGGTTGCGGTTGCGTTTGACCGTTCGGTGCAGAAGCTGTTCATTGATATGGGCGCGGACGCGGTTATTTATTGCGAGGATAACGCCTCCACCAAGGACTACGTTGATGCGTTTGAAAAGCTAAAAAGTGAAAACATTGTGGTTTACCCTAACGGGAACGACTCTATTCTTTCCGCTGTTCAGGCTAAAAACATCTACGGCAAGGCAAACATAACCGTTATAAACAGCAAATCCATTGCAGAGTGCTACGCTTCGCTTCCGATAATTGATTTTTCCGAAACGGATATAAACGCCGTTACAGACGTTATAAACGAAGCTATAAGCAGGCTGTACGTTGTTTCGATAGCGCACAGAAACAAGCCCGTGGTATACGGCGGCAAGAGCATTGACGAAAACGCATTTTACGCATATCGCGGCAAGGAGATACTTGCAGTTAAGCGCACGCTGGAGGATACCGTGGTTGAAACGGTTAAGGTAACGCTTGACAAGCAGGAAAAGGACGTGCTTACCCTGTTTTACGGCAACAACATTTCCCAAAGCCAAATCGACAGTATCGTTGAGGCGATAACGGATTTATATTCCTGTTTAGAGGTATTTACCGTTGCAACGGAAAAGCTTCCCTGCGATTTAACTATCTCGTTTGAATAAACCAAAAAAAGGAAGATGTTGATATGAAAAAGATTACTAAAAAATGGCAGCTAATCCTTTACGCCTGCTCAGGCATAGGCGTTAATATGCTTAATATGATAGTTGGCTCCTATCTTTGCAGCGCTTTGCTCACAGGCGGCTTTGACCCCGACGATATCGGCCGTTGGACTTATACCGACAATAGCCTTGTTATATACGGTCTTTGGATGGTGCTTGCTACAATTGCCAAAATAGGTGACGGGTTGATAGACCTGCCGTTTTCCCATTTCACGGATAACTTAAGAACCCGCTGGGGCAGAAGGAAGCCCGCGCTTCTTATAGGCTTTATCCCTATGATCATAGCATATCTTCTATTCCTTGTTCCGCTTAACGGCTCTGCCACGGTTTTAAACACCGTTTGGTTTGCGCTTCTCCTTTGCGTTTTTTACGGAACCTACACTTTAACTATGCTAACGTTTTACGCAACCTTTGCGGAGGTTACGGAAAACGAAAGCGGCATAGTTTTGATTTCCAACGTTAAGTCCATTTGCGACGTTGTTTATTTTGCGTTAAGCTTTGCGCTTGTGCCTGCGTTTGTTAGTATGGGGCTTAATATCCGCATAGTTGCGCTTATTTTCCTTCCGTTGTCACTAACTATGATGATTCCCTTCTTCCTTTTGAAGGAGGAAAAGCTTGGCAAGAAGGAAACAGCCGCGCCCGCAAGCAAGGCAGAGCGAACAACGGTTGTTAAATCCATTAGCTTTGTATTCCGCGATAAGCCTTATATTTTGTGGCTTTGCGTTTTGTTCGTTATGAACATAGGCTTGCAGTTGTTTTTAAGCGGTATTAACGAGTATTTTTCCAACACCAATATGAATATGACGCTGGTTATGGCGCCTTGCTTTGCGCCCGTTCCCTTTACTATTTGGGTTTATAACAAGCTTGTTAAGAAGAAGGGGCTTGGCTTTGGCTTCAGATACACGCTGGCTGTATTTGCCGTAAGCATGGCGTTGATGGGGCTTGTGCACGTTCTGCCGCAGGGCTTGCTTACGCCTTATGCCATCTTTTGCGGCTTAATAGCTTCGTTCTCAATCGGTGCGTTTTTCTCCGTTACCTATTCTATCCCCTCGCAACGCGCCTCTGTACGCCGTGAGGAGAACAAATCCGCCTCCTCTATGTACTTCGCAGTACAAGGGCTTTTTGAGGCAACCTCTGCCGCTATCGCTTCCTACGTTATACTAACGCTGTTAAAGGAAACCTTAAGCGGTGCAGGCGTTAGCTTTATGACCTTGATAGTTGCAGGTGCTTGTATGGCGGCTTTTGCAATGTCCTTCTTCTTGCCCAAGGATATAACGCTTATAGGCAAGGAATAACGATAACATCCGAGGATATTTGATATGGAAGCTTTATACATCGTTTTAATAGTGATAGCATGCTTTATCGTTATGCATATCGGTGCTACAACACTTGCGGCGTATTTGATTTATACCAAAACGCTGATGCGTAAAAATAAAGACCAATGGAGCAGAGATTCCGTTTCGGAAGGAACGCCCCAGCTTTTAAAAATGGATGCCGAGGGGCAAGCCTGGCACGAAGAGCACTTGCAAAACGGAAAAGAAGTGCATATAGTGCGTGACGGCTTTAATCTATACGGCGAGTATTACGATTTTGGATATAACAAGGCTGTTATGGTGCTTTCGGGCAGGACGGAAACCTTAAGATACGGCTACTATTTTGCGCGCCCGTATTATGAATCGGGCTACAACGTGCTTGTTGTGGACCCGCGAGCGCACGGAAAAAGCGACGGTAGGTTTAACACCATCGGCTTTGAGGAAAGTAAGGACGCGCTTGAATGGACAAAGCTTTTAAACACCGAATACGGCATTAACCACATCGTTTTACACGGTATATGCATAGGCGCGGCGGGCGGTATGTACGCTATCAACTCTGAAAACAGCCCCGAATATTTAAAGGCCTTGGTTGCAGAGGGGATGTTCCCCAAGTTTTACGAATCTATGAAAAACAACCTTTTGGTGCGTAAAAAGAACATCTTCCCTATCCTGCATAATATTAATATTATTATGAAGCTATACACGGGCCACTCCATGAAGTATGGGCCTATCGACGTGATGCCTAAAATGAAAAAGCCCTTGCTTATGCTGCACAGCAAGGAGGATAAGTTCTCCCTGCCCTGCAACGCGCAAAAGCTTTACGATCTTTGCAAAAGCGATAACAAAAAGCTTGTTTGGTTTGAAAAAGGCGCGCACTCTATGCTTCGCGTAACGGATACTGATAGATACGATAACGCGATAAAAGATTTTCTAAAAGGGCTTTAAAATAAATTAATATATATTGACAAATAAAGTAAAACGCTGTATAATTACAGCAGAAAATATGGAGGTGTTATTATGAATAACAAGATTTTATTTGGTATTATGTGTATAGCTTTAAACAGCTACGGTGTTCCTTGCTTTATGCAGGGCAAAGTTAAAACCGGTATTTTGCGTATAGTTTTGGCTTGCGTTACCTTCGGCGTTATCGGTTTGATTAACGTTATCAAGGGCATTATTTTAGGTATCCAGGTTCTTAAGATGTCTGATGCTGAATATCAAGAAAAGAAGTACACCCTTAGCAGCGGCATTCCCAACTAATTAAAAAATACATAAAGAAAGCCTGTGGTTTTTACACCACAGGCTTTGTTTTTGCGTTTCGAAATAAGTTTAATCTTTCTTTCTGCGTTTAAATATTTGCTTCCTAAACAGGATTATATTCATCACAGCAAAGAATACTATAAAAATTATAAGCGTAAGCACGGGCTTTTTTGGTGCCAGCGTTGCAAGCAACATCATCGGGAAGCCAAATACGATAGCGGGCAGGTTTTGATACACCAAATTGTCCGCAGCGGGGGTTTTAAACTCGCCATCTATCTCTCTAAGCAAGATAATGCCCGTGCTTGCCGTACCCGTAAGCATACCGTACATAACAAGAAACTGCTCCTCCACATAATCGGGGAAAAGCTTTTTTGCAACCAAGCGGTTGTAAAAATACGTAACCAACGCGCCCAAAACGCCAAGTATTATCAATATGCCCCAATAGTTTTCAAGCGTATCAAGCCTTATTGCCGCGATGCCCGATACTATCATAACGTCAAAGCAAAAGTTGCCCGCACGCGTTAGCAAGAAGTTGTTTATATACTCCTTTTTTATAACCGAGCGTTTTCTAAAAAAGTTTAGCACAAGCTTTACAAGCAAAGCCGAAAGCACGCCCAGCAAAAAGTTAAAGCCGTATATAACCGATTTCATCCCCGGCAGTAAGGCACCAAGCAGATACATAATCCCAAAGGAAATAAAATACGTAACCGCAATAAGTGCTATTTGCACCGTCATTTTATCCATGCTTTCTGAAAGCGGTATCTCGTTTTCGGTTTCGAGGCTCTCGTTATCGCCGCTACCGTCGTTTCTGGTGGCAAGCTTAAGCTTGCCGCGGCGTTTCATAACGTTAAGATGCAACACGCCGCCCAAGCTTGCGCTTATAAAACCAAGCGCGGCAACGGTTAAGCCAAAGCTTTTGCCGCCGCTAAAGCCAAACTCCGTTTCGTATATGTTACCGTAGTTTAGCGCCTGCCCCGTGCCCTGCCCGTAGCCAAAGGGCAATAGCACACCTGCGGCTTTGAAAAAACCGCTTATAACAACGGCGGCTATCATAGTTGTGGCAAGCCCCACTATGCCTTGTAGCAGATACGTGGAAACGGTTGTTACGCCCGTATTAAATATCTCCTCGGTACGTTTTTTGTTCATCTGGTTCTTGGTGTTTTTAAGCGTGGAGGCGATAAAACCAAGCGCTAACGCGTGGTATGTGATAATCTCCAGCTTTGCAGTACCGTCCCCACCGAAAAACGCCGTATCAAACATAACGTTCTTGGTAACAGCCTTATAAACAGCCGCCACCAATATAAGTATCGTGCCGCCGATTACAGAGGTTGGGATAAGCGAGTTCTTTAAAAAAGGGATGGATTTTTTTAAAACGTTCCCCAAAAGCAGGCTGGCAAACAGCACGGCAAAGGTATTAAAAGTTCCCCACACACTAAAGTCCCAAAAATTTTCCATCTGCCTCGTCCTTTCCTATATTCTTGCTTCTGTAATATATGTTCACGTATTTAAGCGCGTTGAAGTGCTTATCTCCTTTTAGCTGATACACTTTACCTCCGTGGTAAATATTAAGCTTGTTTCTGCCCAAAACCGCTACAGCGCTTATCTCCTCAAACGGAAGCACTATTCCCTCAAAGAGCTCTATCCTGTTACCGTAAAGCCGTATAGCCGCATCACGCATAACAAGCTTTTTGCTCTTGTATACCTCAACCTCATATACATCTGCCGCCTCGTTATACATAGGCGCGTTGATATACTGACCAAGGTCAAGGCGGTTTACATAACTTGATTGGTTCTCGTACCAATCGTTCACAAACTTAAACGGAAAATCAAAACCAACGCCCTCAAGCTCTTTCGTTGGCAGATACCGCACGCGCATACCGCATTTGGTACAGCTTATCTCGTTTTTAGCACTATTGAAGGTGGATAGCCCACAGCTTGGGCAAACGTAGATTGCCCTTTCAAGATACTCTGCACTTTTTTTGTGTTTATACACGCCGTCTGCCTTTGCCTCGTTTACGTACAGCTCTTGTTCAATAACTGCCAAAAGCTCCTCGTTGCTAAGCGCGGCGTATTGCTCCGGCTCAAGCACCTTGGAAACGTAGGCTTTCATATTGCCGCTACGCGTAACGTCGCTCCATCGCGGCTGTACCCCGTAGCCACCCTCTATCCGCACGAAGGCTATCGGTAGCTTTAGCTTATGTGCAAGCATTGCGATAGAGGGGTTTATATATTCGGTTTTACCGCTGTATGTGCGGTTCCCCTCAGGTGCTATGGCTATTGTGCCGCCCTCTCTTGCAACGCGCATACAGTTTATAACCGCAGTTACATCCGTTGTTTGCTTTTTTATCGGGATAGGCGCAACCAAATAGCGTATCAGGCTTGACACAAAGCCCTTGGAAAACAAATCCTCGCTTGCAAGATAGTATATGGGGCCGCTAACCGTCATCCCCACAAAAAACTGGTCAAACGCGGTTTGGTGGTTATAAACTATCAAGTATTGGCGCCGCTTTGCTTCCTTAAACTTTTCCACCCTTATGCCGTATTTTAAGCGCGCAACGGGGGAAAGCACGGCACAAACAACGTTTCTTACAACCTTGTGGCGATATTTAAGCCACTTCTTCTTTTTGCCCATACTAAGCTTGCTTCCCGTGCGCGGCGGAAAGCGCGCTGTTTATATCCTCGCAAAAGCTATTGCTGCCAACAGCATCGTAAAATCCGCTTTTCTTCATCGCCTTAAGCGGCTGTGCATTAACGTGGGAGAATATAACGCGCACACCCTGCTCCGCACAGCGCTTACAAAGCTTTTCTATTGCGTTAAGCGCCGTGATATCAAGCGCAACAACACCGCCCATACGCAAAACAAGGCAACGCACGCCCTCGTTTGGCTCTATTTCCGCTATTTTATCCGCAGAGCCAAAGAACAATATGCCGCGCATATCGTAAACTTTAACGCCCTTAGGCACTTCCGTGCTGTTCTCGTCCAAGCCGTTTTCCAACGAAGTTACCGCGCTTTCACGGCTTACACGCTTGATAAGCAAAACCGCAACAAGCACCATACCAACAGCTATTGCAACAACAAGGTCAAAAACAACGGTTAAAACGAAGGTAAGCACCATAACAAGTATATCGCTTTTAGGTGCAAATCTTGCTATCTTTACAAACTTTCTCCACTCGCTCATATTATAAGCAACCACAAACAGTATTGCGGCGATAACAGGCATAGGGATTAGCGATGCATAAGGCATTAAGAACAGCAAAACAAGCAGAAGCACAGCGGAATGAACGATGCCTGCCACAGGCGTTCTGCCGCCGTTTTTTATGTTTGCCGCCGTGCGCGCAATAGCTCCCGTTGCAGGGATACCGCCAAACAAAACGGAGGCTATGTTTGCCACACCCTGCCCCACAAGCTCTGCATTGGAATTATGGCGCGAGTTTATCATACCGTCTGCTACAACGCAGGAAAGAAGCGATTCTATGCCCGCCAAAATTGCTATCGTAAACGCATCGGGCACAACGGCTATAATCTTTTTAAGGCTGAAATCCATTGCACCGTAATCAACGCTGGGCAAGCCCTTGGGGATATCGTACAAATCGCCTATGGTGAACACGCTATCATCAAAGCCGGGGATAAACTTAACCATAAGCACGCCTGCAACCACCGCTATAAGAGAGGGCGGAACCCTTTTTTCCACCTTGGGATAGAGTATAAGTATCAAAAGGCATACCGCGCCAACAACCAACGCTTGCCAGCTAAAGGTGCTAATAGCCTCTATATTAGCGCTTATTTTTTCGAAGGTTTCAATAGGCGGCTCCGTACCCTTGGCGTACTGCAAGCCAAGAAAATCCTTTATCTGCCCCACAAATATGGTTACGGCAATACCCGCCGTAAAGCCAACGGTTATCGTTGTGGGTATATACTTTATAAGCGAGCCAAGCTTGAAAACACCCATAAGTATAAGCAAAACGCCTGCAATAAGGGTGGCTATAAACAACCCGTCCATCCCCTGCTCGCTAACGATGCCTGCAACTATAACGGCAAACGCCGCAGTAGGCCCTGCTATCTGCACCCTGCTGCCGCCAAACACGGAAACCATAAGCCCTGCCGCGATAGCCGTGTATATACCGCAAGCAGGCGGTACGTTAGAGGCTATTGCCAGCGCAATAGACAGCGGCAACGCTATTATTGCAACAATCAAGCCCGCCGTTAAATCCTTAACAAGCTGGCTGCCGCTATAATTCTTAAAAGAAGAAAAAAGCTTTGGCTTTAAATAGAAATTTTTCACAACCGTTTCTCCTCAAACATAAAATCTCATTTTAAAGTATAGCACGCCAAACATAAAAAGTAAAGTTTTTTCATTGCCATAACGGCTAAAATATGGTATAATATTTCTCGCATTTTTACAAAACTTATAAGGAGCTATGCTTATGAAAAAATTAACGGTTTTATTACTTATAGTGTTTACCGTAGCAAGCCTTTGCGCTTGCACCTATGTGAAGCTTAACGCAGATATAACAGTAAACGCGCGTTTTATTAATGAGGACCACAGCGTTGATGCACCGCTGTCTGCCGAGGATGCCGCTGTAATAAGCAAGCTGTTTAACGGCAAGGCGCTATATGAAGAAACACCGCCTTGCCGCTTTACTGCTGATTTCGCGCTTACGATAGGTGGCAGTACCTACTGCATAGCTAACGACGGTTGCCCTTTCGTTTACCTTTTAGAGAAAGAGGAATACTTTTTGCTTTCAAATGAGGAGCACAAAAAGCTAAAGGAACTGTTGGCGGAATACGGCGTGGTTTTTGAAAGCTCAGAGTTATCCGAAATTAAATAGATAAAACACAAACTTGTATGTAAAAAGGCGTAAAATCGCCCAATAAGCCTACCGGCTTATTGGGCGATTTGTTTTTGAATTGCCGTGTAATTCTCCCACACACCGCAACAAGGTTTAATTTAAAGATAAAGCGCAACGCTTTACGCAAGTTGTCATAAGGATATCTTTGCGTAAGGCGGTGGCTTGGGGTTGGACGGACAGTTTAGGCTGTCCGTCCTTTCCTTTTGCTTTAGTCTTTTGGGGTGGGAACAATGCATCCGACGTATCGAAAGTATATGTCGATCTGTTGTTCTGCCGTCTTTGCCCACTTTTCGGTTCGTTCGTGGATTACGACCTTGTCGATGAAGGTTCGCAGAATCTCGGGCGTTAGGGCTTGCAGGTCGGTATATTTGTTTGAGATCATAACGAACCGTTCCACGTTAGTTGAGGATGCTTTCAGTTCCTCAATCTGTTTTTGCAGGATTGGAATCTGTTCTGCGATTGCTCTTTGCTCTGAGTTGTACCCGTCGGATAGCATACGGAATTGCTCGTTTGTGATTTTACCGAGAACATTATCTTCGTAAAGTCTTTTGAACAAAGCATTCAGCTCCGTGTTGCGTTTCTCCAATTTACCAAGCTCATTTGTTTTTGCGTTAAGCTCTCTTCGATTTTCGGAGGAGCTTTTCTTGTTTATGAACTCTACAAACTCATGAGTCTTGGTACGGGCATAGTAGGTGATTCTTCGGACCTCTTCCATGATGATCTCATCAAGAGCAACCTCACGGATTCGATGCGCGGTACATAGTTGTTCTCCAATGTGTTTGCGGTATCGGCTGCAGATGAAGTTGTAATCGCTCGGCTTAATGGATTTCCCTCGAACAAAGTACAGCTTTGAACCGCAGTCAGCGCAATATAGAAGACCGCTGTATTTATCAATCTCACCCATATTGTTTCGACGGCGTTTTCCTTCACGAACCTTTTGAACCGCATCCCACGTTTCCTGATCAATGATTGCTTCGTGGGTGTTCTCGAATCTGTATTGCTCGTTTTTCGGAACATCAACCTGGCGTTTATCCTTGTAGGAGATGACTCGTGTCCTGCAGTTAATGGTGTGACCGAGATACACTTCATTTTTGAGTATCCTTCCGATTGTTTCCGCAGTCCAACCGTATGGCTTATCTGTGTCAGTAACGGTACCGTATATACCTTGTTCGTGGTATCTGCGAATTGTGGGTTTAAAGATTTTCTCATCCCTTAATACGTTACCGATATTCGTCGGTCCCATTCCTTGTGCGCAGAGTTCAAATATTCTTCTCACTATTGGAGCGGTTTCTTCATCAATCAGCAGATGACCTTTTACGTTTGGATCCTTTTTGTAGCCGTACGGAATCTGTGTGCTGACACGTTCACCGCGTTCTGCTTTGGCTTTCACAACAGCACGGATCTTCTTGCTTGTATCTCTTGCAAACCATTCGTTGAAAAGATTCTTGAAAGGTGCGAACTCATTTCCTTCGCTATAGAGCGAATCGTAGTTGTCGTTGACGGCTATATACCGAACATTCCATCTTGGAAAGAGCATCTCGGTGTAGTTGCCCACCTCGATATAATTTCTGCCGAGACGGGAGAGGTCTTTGGTGATGAGCGTTGCCACCTTGCCTTGCTCCATCATTTCAAGGAGTCTTTGAAAGTCCGGTCGGTTAAAGCTGACACCCGAGTACCCGTCATCTACGAAGATTTGGATATTTTCGAAGCCGTTGTCCTTGGCGTACTTTTCAAGGATAGCTCTCTGATTCTGTATACTGTTGCTGTCGCCCTTGTTCTCGTCCTCCTGAGAGAGTCTGCAATATAATGCTGTAATTTTTTCTGTTTGGTTTGACATATCGTTTTACCTCCTTTGTCATGTCAAACCGATTGAGAGTGCAGGGGTGCAGTTATGGATTCTGCGACATCAGGATACTCGCAATCAGTTTCAATGTCCAGCGAGAATCGGAAAGATTCAAGAAACTTTATCAAGTTCTTTTTCCATAAGCCGCTTCAATGCTTCGTCGCTGTCTTTCGTGTCAATATCAAAAATAGAATTGACCTTGTACTTCATCCCGCCGATCACATACTCGGTGGTGGAAGTCAAGGTCTTTTCATTCAGATGATTAGTTTGTCTTCTGCGGATGCTTGTGGCAACATCCTTTTCGTAATCGTTTCCCGACGGGATCCGAAAGTCGATTTCATTTTCATAAATCACTTTTCTCTTCATTCAATTCCTCCGTTCATTACATATACATTCCCAAGCCATTTGCCTGCTCGTATTCTTCTTTGGTACAGTAGCAGACGAACGCCTGAGGGGATATCTTGCGTCCGAGTATTTCTTCGAGACGCTCTTTTTCTTCCCAGTCCACTTCGGTAAGCTGTCTTGGCGTGTACGATTCTCTTGGCGGTACGGCAGATAGAACGTCGCCGATCATTCGGATCAGTCCTGTTGTTACCGTCATATTCATATCCTCATCGTGCTCTGGTGTTTTGTAGCTTCGGTACGTCTCCGCAAGCTCTCCGTTGCACCCGCCCATCGCAAAGTAAAGCTCGATATTGGATTTGAGAAACCGCTCGTCGAAGAGCTTATTGTCACGGCAGGTATATCCTTCGGGTGTGGTGAAGGTCATATACTTGTAATCCGAATACCACTTGACGCTGTATCCGTGTCGCTCCATACATTCGATGAAAGCCTCGGGTGTGGGACTGCATTCAAGTGCCCAATCAAGAAATGCACACAGACGCTTTTTCCATTTGGGATATCTTCCGTAGGTGCATTTCTCTTCGGTGACCGAGAGCCCTCGCTCACGGCACAGCTTATTGGAGTGCTCCTTTACCTTCAGCATATCGTCTCTTGACTGATGAAACTTCTTTCCGTTTTCAAAGTTCACCGAATTGAAAACGATGTGATTGTGAATGTGTGCTTCGTTGATATGCGTTGACACTACCGCTTGATAACCGCCGAAGTACATCGCA